>CANGTR010000010.1 GCA_947456855.1 Sphingobacteriia bacterium
CAACTGTATTTAAAGGGTTCAGATTTAATTAACCAGTATTTCATTATTAGTTATTTGTTATTAGTTATTCATATCTCATATCTCTTATCTCTTATCTCATATCTCATATCTCATCTCTCATCTCTCATCTCTCATCTCTCATCTCTCATCTCTCATATCTCATCTCTCATATCTCATATCTCATATCTGATATCTCATCTCTCATCTCTCATCTCTCATCTTTCTTATTTCATCAAATCGAATCCCCTCTTTTTCTAGTTCCAATAAAACTGGCTCGTAAATAGATGCAAGGATAGGAATATGCAAACCTCTTTCCATCATTTTATTTTCTACAATGAGTTTAGCTGCAATGCCCAATGGAAGTCCAACTGTTTTTGCCATAGCAGTATTGATGTCATCGTCGCCTTTAACTATCAACGAACTTTTAACCTCATAATTTATGTTTTTTAACGTATAATCAATCTCATGAAACATTACAATCATGTCTTTATCACCCTGTTCTAATTTCCATTTCTCTTCTAATAATTCTTGTAAAATTGCGGCATAAGATCTTTTGCCTTCATGAATTGATCTATTGCTATAAAGTCCAAGAAATTCGAATTGTTGTTCGATAATGGGGCTGCTTATGTCAATTTTTTTAGCTGCAAATTGATCCCTTAGAAATCTGCCAAATGAAAGATCGTCGGTATCAATGTATTGATCATCAGCAGTTAAATTGGCTTCAATTATTTTTTGCCATCCTAAGCAAAAATTGGGGTAGCGTAAAGTTGTTCTAAAAAATGTAGCAATATTTTCTAAACCATAAAGTATGGCATAACTGTTTGAATCTCTATTTGGATAGTAGGCCAATTTACCTACTTCAGGAATATCAACTGTTTCACAATCTTTAAATATTTCTGTATAATGCTTATTGATTACAGTATGGTCTTTTTTATAAATTGCCCCAGCTTTTCCGGCTGTGATAATATTTCTTGGATTCCAAGTAAACTTATATTGCCATGGATTATTGTTGCTTTCTGGTGCAATCAATCCTCCACAATGTGACTTAAAGGAATTAATAACACCACCTTCTCTTTTTATTCCATTAATTATTTGCATAGCACTCATGTGGTCAATGCCGGGATCAAGGCCCATCTCTCCCAAAAAAAGCAAGCCTTTTGCAGCTATTTCTTTTTCCATGCTTTTGATAGAATCATCAACATAAGAGGCTGTTAATAAATGCCTCCCAATTGATAAGCATGATTTGGCTACTAGAATATGCAGATGCGGAGGTAATAAAGAGATTACCACTTTGGTATTCGTTATTAGGCTATTTCTTTCGAATTCATCTTCAATGGATATTGATTTAGCCTTTAAATAGGCCGAATCTCCGATTTTACTTAAAACCAAACGCTCGTCTAAGTCTACAATGGTGCAATACCATTGATTTTGAGCACAAATTTTATTTAAATAATGAATAAGAACAGAAGCAGATTTACCTGCTCCAAAAAGCAATATTTGATCAGTATTTCCCATATAAAAAATTAAATATAGTACAATTGACTTCGATGGATGAAAATCAGTTAATTATGCCTCCTAACAACTGTGGATAAAACCCTTAAAAAAACCCTTTTTTTAGCGTATTTAGAAGCCTAAAAAAGGTATCTTCGCAAACCTTTAATTGAGTGGTTATTTTGCCACTTAACAGTAACCAATTTTGAAAGCGAAAGATACATGGAAGAGAATCAATTACCCGAGCTTACAAGTGATAATGACCGTATTATACAGGTAAATATCGAAGAGCAAATGAAGACTGCCTATATCGACTATTCTATGTCGGTAATTGTTGGTAGGGCCTTGCCTGACGTTAGAGATGGTTTTAAGCCAGTACATCGTCGTGTTCTTTATGCAATGAGTGAATTGGGAAATAGCAGCAATAAGCCATTTAAAAAATCTGCTCGTATTGTAGGGGAGGTAATGGGTAAATATCATCCACATGGAGATAGTGCTATTTACGACACATTGGTTCGTATGGCGCAGGAATGGACCATGCGATATACGCTTGTTGATCGACAAGGAAATTTTGGTAATCAAGATGGAGATCCTCCAGCTGCCATGCGTTATACAGAAGCTAGGTTACAACGCATTGCAGAAGCTATGTTGGATGATATTGAAAAAGAAACAGTAGATTTTCAATTAAATTTTGACGACTCATTAGAAGAACCATCTGTACTACCTACAAGAATTCCTCAATTGTTAATCAATGGATCTTCGGGTATTGCTGTTGGCATGGCTACCAATATGATGCCTCATAATTTGAGTGAAGTAATTGACGGCTGTGTTGCTTATGTAGAAAACAGATCTATTCCAATAGAAGAATTGATGAATTTTGTAAAAGCGCCTGATTTTCCTACGGGAGGAGTTATTTACGGAATGGAAGGTGTTAGACAAGGTTTACTAACGGGGAGAGGCAGGGTAGTTGTAAGGGGTAAATGCAATGTTGAGGCCAAACCCAATGGCAGAGAAATGATTGTGATTACCGAAGTTCCTTATCAAGTAAGTCGTGACGTTTTAACAGATCGTATTGGTCAATTGGCTATCAACAAAATTGTAGATGGAATTGCCGATGTTGGTAATCAAAGTAATAAAGATGGTACCAGAATTGTTGTTGAATTAAAGAAAGATGCTGTAGCCCAAGTGGTAATTAACCAGCTGTACAAGCACACAGAATTACAAACCAGTTATGGTATCAATAATGTTGCATTAAGCAAAGGTCGTCCGAGAATTATGAACCTGCGTGATTTAATCAGCGAGTTCATTGAATTTAGAATGGAAGTAGTTATTCGTAGAGCAAAATTTGAATTACGAAAGGCCGAAGAACGAGCCCATATTTTAGAAGGCTATTTAAAAGCACTAGATCATTTAGATGAAGTGATCAGGTTGATCAGGGCAAGTAGAACGCCTGATGAAGCTAAAGAAGTATTGATTGCTAAAAGTAAAGAAGAGAAATGGTATTTGAATGCTGCAATGTTCTCCGATTTAGCGAATGATATTTATTCTCAAGAAGAAGGTTTATCCGAAGCTCAAGCAAAAGCAATTTTGGAATTGCGTTTACAAAGGCTTACAGGAATGGAGCGTGATAAAATCATTGAAGAATTCAATGGTTTAATTGCAACCATCAAACATCTTAAAGCTTTGTTGGCCAGTGAAGACATGCGTTATGATTTAATCAAAACGGAGTTGTTAGAAGTAAAAGCTAAGTTTGGCGATGAGCGTAAAAGTGAGATCCAATATTTAGCTGATGAAATGCGAATAGAAGACTTGATTGAAGACGAAGATGTTGTAATTACTATTTCTCATTTAGGTTATATTAAGAGAACTTCTGCAACAGAATATCGTCAGCAAAAAAGAGGTGGAAGAGGTGCCATTGGCTCAAAAACAAGAGAGGAAGATTATGTAGAACATCTATTCGTAGCATCTACCCATGACACCATGTTGTTTTTCACCGAAAAAGGAAGATGCTTCTGGATGCGTGTTTATGAAATTCCAGAAGGAGAGAAGCAAGGAAAGGGAAGGGCCATTCAAAATCTGATTCAATTGCCAGGTGATGATAAAGTAAAAGCCATCATTAATGTTAAAAAATTAGATGATAAAGATTTTGTTCAAAATCATTATATCGTTCTATGTACAAAACGTGGCATCATCAAGAAAACTTCATTGGAAGATTTTAGCAGACCAAGAGCAAATGGCGTTAATGCCATTAACATTGTTGAAGGTGATGAATTATTAGAAGCAAGATTAACAGACGGCAATAGTGAAATCATGATGGCTGTGAGGAGTGGAAGAGCCATTCGTTTCCCCGAAGTAAAAGTTCGATCTACTGGAAGAGGAGCTATTGGAGTAGCAGGTATTGAAGTAGATGACAATACTGATGAAGTGGTAGGTATGATCTGTGTAAACAAAGATGATGCTGAAAGAACAATTTTAGTTGTAAGTGAAAAAGGATATGGAAAGAGAACTGCAATTGAAGATTACCGCATTACCAATAGAGGTGGAAAAGGAGTTAAAACAATCAATGTTACGGAAAAAACGGGTAATTTAGTAGGCATTTTGTATGTAAAAGAAGTTGAAGATTTAATTATCACTTGTAAATCAGGAATTACTATCCGAACAGGAATAGTTGATATCAGAGAAGCCGGAAGAGCTACTCAAGGTGTAAAATTGATTCGCTTAGACGATACAGATGAAATTGCAGCTATTTCTCAAATTGAAGAACAGGTAATTGAAGAAGCACCCCTAGAAGAGCATTCATCTGAAGAATCAATTATTGAAAATTTATCCGATGGATCAACGGCCTCAGGTACAACAAATACAGCAGCTACAACTGAAAATGATTTTAACGAACCAAACAATTAAATAATTTTAAAACAACCCATATGAAGTATTATTTCTCCGTTCTTTTCAGCATTGCATTATTGAATGTTGCGATTGCGCAGGATTTCAAAAAAGTTCAAACATTGATTTTGCTCGGTAAGATTGAAGAAGCTAAAACAGAAAACGATAAGTTATTGGCCGATCCAAAAGGGGCAGCTAAAACAGAAGGCTGGTACTGGAAAATGCGATTAAACGCAGCATTGGCAAAAGCTGAAACCACCAAGGCAAAATTTCCTAATGCTTTAAAAGATGCAGAAGAAGCAACAAAAAAGTATGTAGCAATGGATCCTTCTTTTGCCATGGTAAAAGAAAAAGGAGCTGATGGATTTTTTGATTTATATTCTATGTCTTTTAATTCTGGTCTTTCAGATTTTACTGCAAAAACATGGCCTAAAGCTGCCGAAGATTTTGAAGCGGCTGTTTATTATAGTGATTTTATATTTCAAAACAAATGGGCTAATTCAAAAGCATCATTCGATACAACTTCCATTTTGTATGCAGCTTATGCCAATCAGAATGCACAAAAGATGGATCGCGCATCTGCTTATTATTTGCGTTTAGCAGAAGCAAAATGTACTGGTGAAAATTTCCAAGACATTTATAAATTTTTAGCTGATCAAGGAATAAAGAATAAGGACAAAGATGGTTTTTACAAAGCAATCAATTTAGGAAAAGAAGTTTATCCTAAAGAAAATTGGGATGATTATGAAGTAGAATACATTGACATTAATTTTTCACTTGCAGATAAAACAGATTTTTACGATAAAGGGGATGCTGCTGGTACTTTATCCGAAATGCAATACTTGCAATTTGGTGATGTATTTGTAAATGTTCGGCATAAAGAAACGGATAGTACTATCTTTGCTAAATACACCTTAAAAGGGGTAGAAGCATTTAAAAAAGCATACAGTAAAAATAACCAAAATGCTTTAGCAGCTTATAATGTGGCAGTTATTCATTATAATTATTTTAACGATGCGGATGATAAGTATGCCGCCAATATAAGAGAACTACAACAATTGAATGCCAATAAGCCAGTTGAAAAAGATCCAAAGAAAAAAATAGCAGCAGAGGCTAAATTTAAAGAGCAAACAGATGCCGTTAAGAAAAGGAATCTTGAAGTAGATAAAATAGCACAAGACAACATTGACATAGCTATTGATTGGTTGAATAAAACTTTTGTTATTCTTAAAGATAAAAGTCCTAGAACCAATGTAGAAAAAGGTGTATTGAATAAATCGGTAGATTTCTTGGCCAATTTATATTCTTATAAAATGAATAAGGTAAGAGGTAAAGATCCCAAAGCATTCGATGCATTTGAAGCTAAATACAAGGAGTTTGATGCATTGCACGGAACTTTCAAATAGTTTTGAATAGAAATATTACAATAAAGAAGCCCCTTAGTTGGGGCTTTTTTATTACGTTCAATTTTGCTTTTTAAATAATTAAGTTTGAAATAAATACATCGTTCGCTGCTGATAAATGCAATTATTCATTTACAGATTCCTTAAATTAATGTATTTATCAAAGGCTCACTCTTGTATTTATTTCAAACATCTCAATGTAAAAAATGAATAAATTAGCTTTTAAAAATTGCAAGTAAGCGCATTTTGAATAGTGCTACTTTTTGCTAGCCTTACATTCAATAGAATAAATAATGCTTTGAAAAATTTGCAAAAACGAGCCTTTTAGAAATGCTAAGTTTTAGAAATCTAAAAATGAGTTACTGCATTTCTAAGCAGCGAGTGTTGCAAATTTTCAAAGCATTATTAGTATAACAATTAATTTAATTCTAAATCAAATACAGCAGCGAACGATGTATTTGATTCAATCATAAAATCATACAAATAAAAAGCCTGCAATTCGAAATTCCTTTATATGCAATTTTTCAAAGCACTATTTATAATTTCATTTTCAATCCATCCCAATTCTTTTTCAATGCATCAAATGAAGTATTTAATTCTTTAATCGTTTGAATGGCAATATCTGTGGGGGCAAGGTCTGCTTCTTGTAAATTGCTCATTACAGATTCATAAGAACCAGCCAAAGATCCAAAACTAGCAGTGCCAGATCCACCACGTCTTCTGCCTGAAACACCAATCATAGTATTAATTTGCTTTTTTGTTTCTTCATTGATATTTGGTTTCGCAATATAGATGGTCATTTCATCCATGTATTTTTTTGCCTCTTTTGCCTTTTCGTAACACTCCATTGAATAGGAATGCTGTTGATCTAAATCTTTTGTTGGCGTTTTTACTCTTGGATCCATTCTAATCACAAAGGGTTGTGTATATGTTTGCCCATCTACTGTTAAACTAACTGTATAATTTCCAGGTTTAGCCCATGGCGAAGTAGGGGAAGGTGCGGTGTTGCCTTCAATGGCTGCAATAGGATAACTGGGAACAGTATTAAGAGGAGCATAATGCATATCCCAAACAAATCTTTGAGCACCAGCTTTTGAAGACAATAGCTGCTGTGGACGAATCCAATACAAAGGAATATTTACAGGTGGAATAGGATAGGGTTGATCATTGCTACTAAATTTTCTAACCAATGACCCAGCAGCATCTTTTATTTCAAGACTAACTGGTCCACTTGATTGCTTATTTAAATAAAAATCAAAAATGGCTCCATCAGGTGGGTTTTGTCCACTTGGTTCTTCTTGTGGTATTGGAGTATCGGTATTCATGTTCCACCTAACTCTTATTGCAGTTTGTGGCTTGAATAATACGATCGAAGAATTATTTTTTACCAACTGACGCAACGGAGTAATATTGTCTAAGATCCAAAAAGATCTACCATGTGTTCCTACAACAATATCATCATCTTTAATTACTAAATCTCTAATAGAAGTAGCTGGCATATTCAAACGGAGTGGCTGCCAATTCATTCCATCATTCAAAGAAAAATAAACCATTCTTTCAGAGCCTGCAAACAATAAACCCTTTGTAGTTGGATCTTCTTTAACCGAATTGATGGGATCTGTTGGCAATCCATTTACAATTTCATTCCAAGTTGCACCTCCATCATTTGTTTTATAAATATGCGGTTTCATATCATCGCAACGAATTCTATTAACTGCGGCATAGGCAGTGTTTTCATCAAAATGACTGGCTTCCATAATGGAGATTTTACTCCATTCTGTAATGGATGGAGGAGTAACATTTTTCCAGGTTTTTCCGCCGTCTTTTGTAAGTTGAATCAATCCATCATCGGTTCCACACCAAATGATATTGATGTTTTTAGGAGAGGGGGCAATGGTATAAATAACGCCACGTCTTGGCATTTTTTTCATCTCCTCAGTGGTATATATCCCAACACTTTCAGGTATATAGGAATAAGATGCTCTGGTTAAATCTGGGCTAATTACTTGCCATGATTTTCCTCCATTTTTGGTTTTAAACAAAACATTGCCAGCGTAAAATAAAGTAGTAGGATCAATCGGAGAAAACAATACTGGAGCTGTTCTTACAAATCGATATTTTCCTGATGCAATTGTTTCTGGGGAAATATGTTGCACTTGTCCGGTGCGTTTATCAAAGCGGGTGATTTTTCCACCATAAATAATATTGGGATCAAGTGGGTCAGGAGCTACATATCCATATTCTTCAACCCCAACAGGATGCCATTCTCTAAAAGTAATCTGTCCATCATTTCCTCTTGAAGAAATGCCAACAGAACCACTTTCTTGCTGACCACCATATACATTGTATGGAAATGCATTGTCAGTGCTTACATGATAAAATTGAGCAGTAGGTTGATTGTACCAGGATGAAAAGCTTTCTCCACCATTCACCGTAATGATTGCCCCTTGATCGGATGCCATTAAAATGATTTTGTTGTTGTTGGGATTGATCCAAATGCGATGGTAATCGTCCCCACCAGGAGCACCTCTAAAATCTTTCCATGTTTTTGCTCCATCAGTAGATTTCCAAGCCACTACATTGGCAGTATAAACAATATCAGCATCAAATGGATCGGCTTTAACTTCTGCGAAATCAGAACCGCGTCCCCAATATCGATTATCTGAAGTCATGTTTTTCCAGGTTTCACCTGCATCATCACTTCTGTAAATTCCTCCTTTATCGCCAGCATCAACAGTTGCATACAATCTATTAGAATTACTCGGAGCAATACAGAATCCAATTCTCCCCAAACCTTGAGCTACAGTAGGGAGGCCAGTTACTAATTTTTTCCAGGTATCTCCGCCATCTATTGATTTATATAGGCCACTTTCTGCACCATTCCATGCACCATTTTCCCATGGACCTTGACGGCCAGCCCATAAGTCGGCATAGACAATTTTTGGATTATTGGGGTCGATGGTTACTTGAATAGCACCAGTATTTTCATCTTTATAAAGTACTTTATTCCAGGTTTTTCCTCCGTCAGTTGTTTTGAAAACACCACGTTCTGTATTCGGCCCATAGGGATGGCCTAGCACAGCAGCGAAAACAATATTTTCGTTATTAGGATCAATTGCAATACCACCAATTTGTTGACCATCTTTAAGGCCTATATTTTGCCATGTTTTACCCGCATCAGTAGACTTATACATACCATCTCCAACAGATAGGTCTGGTCGTTGAATACCTTCACCACTAGCCACATATATAGTATTAGGGTTAGAAGGAGCTATAGCAATATCACCAATTGATCCGGTAGGTTGATCATCAAAAATGGGTTTCCAGGTTCTTCCAAAATCAGTAGTTTTCCATACGCCACCATTATTTACTCCAATATAGAATACATTGGGTTGATTGGGAATACCAACAGCGCCAACAGTTCTGCCACCACGGTGAGGGCCAATCATTCGCCATTTCATGGCTTGTAAATAACCTGGATTTACCTGGGCAAAGTTGGCACTCGAAAAAAATAGAAATGCTAAAGCAAAAAAGGAACGTGTAATGGTATTCATAAAGGTCTTTGTTAAGTAATGGTAAAATACAACAAAACCTCGATTTAATAAGTAAGTAGAATTACATGAATACAGTGTTAGCCTTTTTTCTTTAAATCATTCATGCAGCTATTTAACATAATATTAATTATAAGATAATTGATAGATTCTTTTTAGGTGTAAAAAGAAGTCTAATATCTTGATAATCATTATATTCATTCTCTAATTATAAACGTATAAACAATATGAAAAGTATTCCTCGTAGACAGTTTATTCAACAAGGCACTGCAGCAAGTTTGGCTTTTGGTGCTTCGCTTAGTAGTATAAAATTATTTGCGGCTGAGCAAACTAATATGGTAAGAATCGGAATTATCGGTGTTGGATTACGTGGCCAAAATCATTTAGAAATGATGTTAAATCGTGCCGATGTTCAGGTAATTGCCATGGCCGATCCAAATCCAATGATGATGGCTTCTGCCCAACAAATGATTACTAAATCAGGTAAAAAAGCTGCTGTAGAATACGGTAAAGGAAATCTCGATTATAAAAATTTGCTACAGCGCTCAGATATAGATGCTGTAATTATTGCTACCCCTTGGGAATGGCATGCTCCTCAAGTGATAGATACGCTCAATGCAGGAAAAATTCCCGGTGTTGAGGTTTGCGGCGCTATTAAGCTACAAGACTGTTGGGATATGGTAAATGCCAGTGAAAAAACCAAAATCCCAGTTATGGTACTCGAAAATGTATGTTATCGCAGGGATATTATGGCTGTATATAATATGGTCAGAAAAGGCCTTTTTGGGGAAATTTTGCATCTTCAAGGTGGTTATCAACACGATTTAAGGGGTGTTAAATTCAATGATGGTATCACCCCTTATAATTCTGGGGCCGAATTTGGTGCTAAAGGATTCAGTGAAGCACAATGGCGTACCAACCATTCAGTTAATCGCAATGGAGACCTTTATCCTACCCATGGTTTGGGGCCTGTAGCAATGATGATTGATATCAATCGAGGCAATCGATTAACCAGATTGTCATCTGTAGCAACCAAGGCTAAAGGTTTACATAAATATATAGTTAACCATCCTAAAGGCGGTGAAAATCACCCAAATGCGAAAGTAAATTTTAAATTGGGTGATATTGTAACCACCCAAATTCAAACCCATAATGGCGAAACAATTCTATTAACGCACGATACCAATTCGCCTCGACCATATAATATCGGATTTCGCGTTCAAGGTACCGAAGGTTTATGGCAAGACAGTAAATCAGGTGCTTTTAGTGCTGGGATGCTCTATATAGAGGGAAAATCCGAAAAAAACCATCAATGGGAGAACCCAGAGAAATGGTTGAAGGAATACGACCATCCCCTTTGGAAAAAATATGAAAATGCTGCAGTTGGTGCTGGTCATGGTGGGATGGATTTTTTTGTAGACAATGCATTTATCGAATGCATTAAACGTAAAATCAATTTTCCTTTAGATGTATATGATTTAGCAACCTGGTATGCAATTACACCTTTAAGTGAAAAATCAATTGCTGAAAACGGACAAGTTCAAACGATACCCGATTTTACACGTGGAAAATGGCAAACTAAAAAAGCAGACTTTGTGATGGGCGATTTTTAAGCATCATCAATTTGGTCCATTAATGAGTGGATGCTTGAAATAGCTCCAATAATCTATATTGATTCAGTGCCCTGACCAAATTATGGTCGGGGTATTTTTTGCCATAATAAACATCGTTTTGCAAATAATCTGTTATAAAACGCAATGATTGCATGTAGATCAATATCTCACCACTTAAGTAAAAATGATCCAATTCAAACTGCGTAATAGCATCTTTTAATTCACTTGTATAACCTTCATAAATTGCCTCAACAAAATCTTTTCTCACTTCAATTTTATCGAGGTTTTGTTCTTCCTCTGATACTGGAGAAATATATGTTCTAAACATATCACCTACATCGCTGAATAAAAAGCCAGGCATTACCGTATCCAAATCAATTACGCATAGCCCCTTCCCTCTTTCATCAAACAAAATATTGCTGATTTTTGTATCATGGTGCATTACTCTTTTATAGGCGGCTTTATTGGCAATATATTGGTTGAATTGATTTACTAAGTTTTTTTGATTTTCTAAAGCATGAATAATTGCTTTTGATTGATTGATTCTATCTGAATTATTTGATTGAACTGCTTTTTCAAATTGATGATAGCGTAAATCGAGTTGATGAAAATCGGGTAATGTTATATGAAGTTGATCAATAGGAAAATCAATCAATGCTTTTGTAAAACTGGCAAATGTTTGAGCAGCCTCTTTAGCTTGATCAGCAGTTTCTACAACAGAAATGGTGTTGGTATTGGGTATATAATTAAATGCTCGGAATACTTGGTTGGGTGCTTCTACTAAACGGTTACCATCGATTGTAGTAACAGGAATAGTAAACAAATAATCAGGTGATTTTTTTTCTAAGTAAGCAGCTATCATCCCAATATTTGCATCAATCTTTTCGGGTGAAGCAAATATGTTTGTATTAATGCGCTGCAAAATAAACTCACCCTGATCTGCATCAATCTTCCAAGTATGGTTAATCAAACCACTTGTTATGGTTGAACTATGTACATTGGTCCAACCAAATAAATCAAAAATGGAAATGAGTTGATTTGCATTCATCTTTTCAAAATACGAATAATCAACTAAGAATTAGGTATCTTAGTTAATTAAATAAAAATATATTTTCACCATTATTTTTAATCATCTATCATGCTTGCTAGAAGACAATTTTTACAAATCGGTTCAATGGGCTTAGGTGCATTCGGATTGTCTGCATTTAAATCTTCTTCAAAGGTTCAGAAGCCTATCGTAATTTCTACATGGGATGCCGGAATACGCGCCAATAAAGCAGCTTGGCAAGTCTTAAGAAATAACGGTAGAGCATTAGATGCAGTGGAGCAAGGTGTAATGGTAACCGAAAATGAAAGGAACTGTTGCGTAGGTTTAGGGGCCAATCCAGATAGAGATGGATATGTTACACTAGATGCATGTATTATGGATGAATTTGCCAACTGTGGCAGTGTGGCATTTTTGGAAAGAATAAAACACCCCATTCAAGTAGCCAGAAAAGTAATGGAAAATACACCACATGTTTTTTTAGTAGGTTCTGGTGCGCAACAGTTTGCATTGTCGCAAGGATTTGTTTTAGAGAAGGAAGGCTTGTCTAAAGAAGCTCAAATAGAATATGAAAAATGGTTAAAAAAATCGGAATACAAACCGCAAATTAATATCGAAAAAAATCAACAAGCATATGTTCCAACTAGATTGTCTGATGGTTCTTTTAACCATGATACCATTGGAATGATTGCTATGGATGCAGCTGGAAATTTAAGTGGAAGTTGCACTACCAGTGGAATGGGATTTAAAATGCGCGGACGTGTTGGCGACTCTCCTATCATTGGTGCGGGCTTATTTGTAGACAATGAAGTGGGTGCAGCAGTTGCAACCGGTCAAGGAGAAGACATTATTCGAATTGGTGGGGCCCATGCAGTTATTGAATTGATGCGTCAAGGCATCGGACCTGAACTGGCTTGTAAAAAAGTGATAGAACGTTTGTATAAAATCAAAGGGGATAAGGCAAAAGACATTCAAGCAGCCATCATTGCAATCGATAAAAATGGTGCATATGGGGCTTACTGTTTGCAAAAAGGATTTAATTATGCGGTTTGTACTGGGGATGATAAGAATCAATTAATCGATGGTAAATATTTAATATAAATGGAACAGTCAATACTTCTTGAAATCTGTGTTTTTAATGTTGCAACCGCTATTGCAGCTGCAAACGCAGGAGCCGATCGTTTAGAACTTTGTGAGAATTATGCCAATGGAGGAACTACCCCTTCTTATGGCTATTTAAAAACGATCAGAGAAAAAATCGCTATTCCTGTTTTTCCAATGATACGTCCTAGGGGTGGCGATTATTTTCATTCAGCTGATGAAATAGCCATTATCAAAAAAGATATTTTATTGTGTAAAGAATTGGGATTTGATGGAGTTGTTTTTGGATTGCTCAATCAAGACGGTACAATTGATAAAGACAATACTGCTCGTTTGGTTGAAGCCGCCTATCCACTCGAAGTTAGTTTTCACCGTGCTTTTGATCGATGTAAAGATCCATTGGAAGCATTGGAAATATTAATTGAAGCTGGATGCACTAGAGTATTAACATCTGGTCAAGAACCTAAAGTAACCGACGGATTAGGTTTAGTAAAAAAAATGGTAGACCAAGCCAATGATCGGATCATCATTTTACCTGGTAGTGGTTTGAATAGTTCCAATGTGCAACAGATCATTGATTCAACTGGCGTTACAGAAGTACATACATCTGCAAGAATAAGGCTGCCATCTACTACCCTTTTTAGGAACGAAAAAATGCCAGAAGATTTTGATATTGATTATGTAGATGTGGAAGAAATCAAACGAATCAAACAAATCATTCAATAATGATTAATACAATAACCTCACCTTAATTGTATGCTTAACTTCTCGCAACAATGCCAATGCTTGAGTAGATAATTTTTTGTCTACATCCAAAACAACATAGCCAATATCTTCATTGGTTTTTAAATATTGGCCAACAATATTGATATTGTTTTTAGACAATACTGTATTAATTGCACTCAATACGCCTGGAACATTGTGATGCGTATGTAGTAAACGATGCGCCCCTTCTATTGGTGGCAACCCGATTGCCGGAACTGAATGGGATCCATTGGTAATGCCTCTTTCGAGGTATTGAAATAATTTAATACTTACATCTTCTCCAATATTTTGTTGCGCTTCTTCTGTTGATCCGCCAATATGTGGCGTAAGTAAAACATTTTTTAATCCTTGTAATGGGGTTTTAAAATGATCTCCATTCTTCTCTGGCTCTACAGGAAAAACATCTATTGCTGCTCCACTCAAATATTCTTCAGATAGTGCTGATGCCAATGCTTTTAAATCTACTACTTCTCCTCTTGCATAATTAATTAGTATAGCACCTTGTTTCATTTGCTTGATGGTAGATTTATTGATCATGTTTTTTGTTAGTGCAGTTTCAGGTACATGTAAAGAAACAATATCTGAAATGCCCAACAACTCTTTCATGTTTTTTGCAGCATTCGCGTTGCCTAGAGGAAGCTTGGTTTCTGTATCATAGAATACCACTTTCATGCCCAATGATTCTGCCAATACACTTACTTGAGAACCAATATTTCCATAGCCAATCAATCCCAATGTTTTCCCCCTTAGTTCAAAACTTCCTTTTGCTTCTTTCAACCAAACACCTTCATGAGCGGCTTTATTTTTATCAATGATCCTTCTAATCAATAAAATGCTCGCACCAATTACCAATTCTGCTACACTTCTTGTATTGCTATAAGGCGCATTGAATACCACTACTCCAGCTTTAGTAGCCGCTTTTAAATCTACTTGATTTACACCTATACAGAAACAACCAATCGCTTGTAATTTTTTGGCAGCGTCCAATACCTTTTTAGTAATCATGGTCTTGGAGCGAATTCCTATCAAATGAACATCTTTTACTGCTTTAATTAATTCATCTTCACTTAAAGCCCCACTCAGCTTTTTAATATTGGTATATCCATTCTGTTTAAACTGCTGAACAGCCCTATCGCTGATATTTTCTAAAAAAAGGATGTTTATTCGCTCTTTAGGATAACTCGTTGTTTTTGCTGTATTGCTCATGTTGCAAAATAAATGTTTATTGTTTTCACTACAACAGCTTAGTTTTCCACTTTGGGTGGCAAAACTGCTTTGTACTGTTATATTTGTGTTTTTCGTACCAATGTAATCCTAATGCCCAGAAAGATGATTATTCCAGTGCTGTCTTTTTTAATAATGGCTTGTGGCGGATCAAACAAGCCCAATGAGCAAAAAGGGCGTGCTTCCTTTTCTCAAATCAATTATTTTTCTCCAGTTACAAATAATGAAAAGGAATATTATTCCAATTTAATAGAACCCTTGTATCAGAAGCAATTGGTCGCTACAGGATTTAATGGGGCAATTATCATGGCCAAGAATGGAGAAATTGTTTTTGAAGATTATCGAGGGCTTATCAATTTTAAAACAAAAGAACCCATTACTGCTAGTTCTACTTTTCATATCGCCTCTATTTCAAAAACCTTTACAGCAATGACCATTCTTCGTTTGATGGAAGATGGAAGATTGGATATCAATGATGCTGTATTCAAATACCTAAAAGGGTTTCCTTATGAAACCATCACCATTAAAAACTTAATGTCTCATAGATCTGGACTTCCCAAATATGATCATTTTATGGCAGGCACAAGATCATATACAACCAAAAAGAAGAACAAAAAGGGCAAATGGGTAAAATACACCGTGTATGTGAAAGATCCCATCTCTAAAACGGGAATGAGTAGTAATGATGATGTTTTGCGTTATTTGGTTGAATTAAAGCCCGCATTAGAAGCTACACCGAACCGTAGATATAGTTATTGTAATACCAATTATGCTTTATTGGCACTTATAATTGAGAAAATTACAGGTCAAACCTATCCGCAATACATGAAAGACAGTGTTTTTAGCCCCTTAGGTATGAAAGACAGTTATGTTTTTAGCTTGAAGGATACGGCCAATTACATTCCATCTTACAACTACAATAAAGCTCCTTTTCCGCTAGAAAAATTAGATTGTGTATACGGAGATAAGAATATTTATAGTACTGTAAGAGACTTATTACAGTGGGATCGGGCATTGTATCAAGGAGCTTTCGTAAATCAATCTTCATTGGCCATGTCTTATGAGCCTTTGAGCAATGAAACCAAAGGAACAAAAAATTATGGACTGGGCTGGCATTTATACATAAAACCACCAGATCCGACTATTGTATACCACAATGGCTGGTGGCATGGTAATAATGCTGTTTTTAAGCGTTTAATCAATGATACTGCTACTGTAATCATTCTTGGGAATAAATTTAACCGCAATATCTGGGCTGCAGGGAAAATGAGCGCTGTTTTCACTGGTAGAGCTGATACTGCAACGCTCGATCAATAATAAAAATACAATTCATACGTTTTTTATCGGCAAATAGGTTTAAACCCTATTTTTGCCAACTTGAAATAAATAAATATCAGACACAATTGCTTATGGACAATCAACTGTTTTATGCCGTTCCGGCAATGGGGGTTATAGGACTCCTTTACACGTTAATCAAATTTAACTGGGTTTCTAAACAAGAAGCTGGTAATGCCAGAATGAAAGAAATCAGTACTTACATTGCAGAAGGCGCAATGGCTTTTTTAAAAGCCGAATGGAAAATCCTTGGATACTTTGTAGCAATCGTAGCTTTATTATTAGGATTTATGGCGCAGTCAAATCCAGAAAGTCATTGGAGTATTGCCATTTCATTTCTAATTGGATCGGTATTTAGTGCAACTGCTGGTTATATTGGAATGAAAGTAGCTACCAAGGCGAATGTTCGTACTGCAGAAGCTGCAAGAACTAGCTTAAGCAAAGCCTTGAACGTTTCTTTTACTGGTGGAGCTGTAATGGGCTTGGGAGTATCTGGTTTAGCCGTATTGGGTTTAGGTGGTTTATTCTTAGTATTAAAGCAATACTTTTCTCCTGATGGAGATGTGGAAGGAATGCTTCGCACCATTGAAGTGTTAACAGGCTTCTCATTGGGTGCTGAAAGTATTGCCCTATTTGCTCGTGTTGGTGGTGGTATTTATACCAAAGCTGCTGACGTTGGTGCAGACTTAGTTGGTAAGGTAGAAGCTGGAATTCCAGAAGATGATCCTCGTAACCCAGCTACCATTGCCGATAACGTAGGTGATAATGTTGGTGACGTTGCAGGTATGGGAGCCGATTTATTTGGTTCTTATGTTGCAACTGTACTTGCTACAATGGTATTGGGTAACGAAGTTACCGGACCTAACGGCGTAAGATTGGTAGATGCATTTGGAGGCTTATCTCCTATTTTATTACCTATGTTGATTGCCGGTATCGGAATCATTTTATCAATCATCGGAACATTGTTTGTTCGCATAGGTGAAAACGCTGGATTAAATACTGCAGTGGTTCAAAAAGCTTTGAACATGGGTAACTATGGTTCAATGGTGTTAACTGCAATAGTTTGCTATTTCTTAGTAGGTAATGTATTACCGGAAACCATGACATTAAGAGGTGCTGAATTCACTAGAAATGGTGTATACGGTGCAATTATTGTAGGTTTAGTGGTAGGTACTTTAATGAGTATCATCACAGAATATTATACTGCAATGGGTAAACGCCCTGTAATGAGTATCATTCGTCAGTCTGCTACCGGACATGCTACCAATATTATTGGTGGATTAGCAATTGGTATGGAAAGTACTTTCTTACCAATCCTAGTTTTAGCTGGCGGTATTTATGGTTCATTCCTTTGTGCAGGATTATACGGAGTAGCGATTGCAGCTGCCGGTATGATGGCAACAACTGGTATGCAATTGGCGATTGATGCATTTGGTCCTATCGCGGATAATGCGGGTGGTATTGCTGAAATGAGTGAATTGCCAAGTGATGTTCGTGAAAAAACTGATATTTTAGATGCAGTAGGAAATACTACCGCTGCAAGCGGTAAAGGTTTTGCCATTGCTTCGGCGGCTTTAACTGCATTGGCTTTGTTTGCTGCTTTTGTAGGTGTTGCAATGCCAGATAATCAACATATTGATATTTATAAAGCGGATGTTTTAGCAGCTTTATTTATTGGGGGAATGATACCATTTATTTTCTCTTCACTCGCTATCAGAGCGGTTGGTGAAGCTGCAATGGCAATGGTGGAAGAAGTGCGCAGACAGTTCAGAACCATTCCTGGTATTATGGAAGGAACAGGAAAGCCAGAATACGACAAATGTGTGGCTATTTCTACAGAAGCTTCTTTAAAGAAAATGATGTTGCCTGGAGCAATCACTATTATTTCACCTTTATTAATTGGTTTCTTATTAGGGCCAGAAGCATTGGGTGGATTCTTAGCTGGTGCAACTGTAAGTGGTGTTTTAATGGGAATATTCCAAAACAATGCAGGTGGCGCATGGGACAATGCTAAAAAATCTTTTGAGAAAGGTGTTGAAATAAATGGGGAGATGTATTACAAAAAATCAGAGCCACATAAGGCATCTGTAACAGGTGATACAGTGGGTGATCCATTTAAAGATACATCTGGTCCATCAATGAATATCTTGATCAAGTTGATGTCGATTGTTTCATTGGTAATTGCTCCTACTTTGGCCACAATGCATCCTACAAAAGGTGCAGAGCTTACCGAAAAGAAAGTAGTAGTTACCATCAAACAAACCAGCACTGATAGTGCTGCAACCGTTACAATTGATGCTAATGGTGATAAAATGAAAGGATTGATCGAAGCCTTGAAAAAAGATGGTTTAGCTAAAGGTGATGATATTAAATTAGCAATCAATAATGGAAAAATCACCATCAATGGCACTGAATTAACTGCAGATGTTGCCAGTAAATATGCCATGTATATTGATGCAAAAGAAGGCGTTAAAATTGCCATCAATGAAACTGAAAAGAAACAGTAAGTTGTAAACTAGATAATATAAAAATACCCCACCATTTGGCGGGGTATTTTTTTTAGCAAGCAATCGAAAAAAATATTACCATTTATCTACTTCTTCAGTAGCTGTTGGATTGATAAGAGGTTCGTCTTCTACTTTTGGTGCAACTACTGCTGCAATTGCTTCTGGAGCAGCTTCTTGTACCATTTCAACTACAGGGGCTTCTTGTTTTGGTGCTGAAGCTTCTCCTCCATTTTCGTCTTCGCTGTATTCGTGATTGAATGCATCAAAATCGAAATCGGGCATCAACTCTGTTTTTACATAATCAATGGCTTCTACCATTGCCTTTATAAACTTATTAAAATCTTCTTTGTACAAAAAGATTTTATGACGGTCGTAACCATTGTTATCGAAGCGCTTCCGACTCTCAGTAATAGTGAGAAAATAATCATTGCCTCGGGTGGCTCTCACATCAAAAAAATAGGTTCTTCTTTTTCCTGCACGGATTCTAGTGCTGTACACACTTTCCATTTTCTTTTCGTTGTTCTCGTACTCCACAATTGTTTGTTTTGGTTAAAGCTTTGTTAAGTGATTACAAATATAGGGAAGTTGACGAATTGACCAAGTTTTCAGCTTTATGCTTCTTGGGTAAGTTGTAAACGGTATAATTCGGCATAATATCCATTCAAATCCATTAAATGATCGTGTGAGCCCATCTCAGCAATATGTCCCTCTTCAAAAACAATGATTTTATCAAAATGAAAGCCCGAAAAAATACGGTGTGTAATAATGATAGCTGTTTTGTCGGCTAAATAGCCATATAAATGACCAATAATTTCCTTTTCTGTTTTAGCGTCTACAGCACTTAAACAATCGTCGAAAACAATAATTTCCGGGTCTTTTATGAGGGCCCTTGCAATTGAAATTCGTTGCTTCTGTCCTCCACTTAAGGTCACCCCTCTTTCTCCAATCATTGTTTCATATTGTTGATCAAAGCCCATGATGTCTCCGTCTACATTCGCAAACTGAGCCGCTTCTTTTACTTTTTCGAAAGCTGTATTTGGATTTACTCCAAACCGGATATTATTGCTTACCGTATCACTGAATAAAAAAACATCTTGTTGCACATAGCTTATTTGTTGGCGCAATTCTTTCAATGGAATTTCATTCAAAGGTCTTCCTCCAATTGTTATGCGTCCACTATCTGGTTCATAAAATCGGAGTAATAGCTGTGCAAGTGTTGTTTTTCCACTTCCCGTTTTTCCAAGAACCAATACCTTGTCTCCAGTGCTAATATCTATATGTAGATTTTGTATTGCTTTTATACCCGTATGCGGGTAAGTGAAATGTACATTTTCAAACTTGATTGATCCACCCAAACTGCCACTGTATTTATTGATAGAAGGGTTTGTAATAGTAGGTTGAATAGTTAAAAACTCATTCAATCTTTTTTGGGATGCAGCCGCGCGTTGAATCATACTGGCTGTCCATCCAATGGCACTCACTGGGAATGTGAGCATATTGATGTAAATAACAAACTCTACAATCATTCCTACTTTGGTAGGATCTTCAATAGCTTGTAAGCCACCAACAAAAATGGTTGCTAAAGTGCTGATGCCAATCATCAAAGCCATGCTAGGGAAATACATGGCCTCCACTTTGGCCAACCCAACTGCATTCTGTTTATACGCTTCACTGTTTTTTTCAAAAAATCCCAACATGGCTTTTTCTTGAACAAAAGATTTGATTACCCTGATACCAGAATAAGACTCTTGCGCGTTGGTGGTTAAATCAGATAAATTGCTTTGAATGATTTCGCTTTTTTTATTGATAATGCTATTGACAATATAAATAGTTACGGCTAAAATGGGTAATGGTGCAAGTACTATTAATGTGAGCTCTACATCTTTACTAAGCATATTTACAATACAAAAGCCAATCAGTGTAATCAAGTTAATTAGGTACATCACTGCTGGGCCGGTAAACATTCTAACCCGGCTTACATCTTCCGCCATTCGATTCATTAAATCGCCTGTGCTATGCGTTTTATAAAATGCGGTATCAAGTTGTTGGTAGTGTTGGTAGATCTCGTTTTTTTGGTCAAATTCAATATGTCTACTCATTACAATAATGGTTTGACGCATAAAGAACATGAGTATTCCCCTGATTACAGCAATGAATAAAATAGTTAAACTGCATATGGCAACTAACCAGCCGAAACTTAAGGTAAATTGATTGGTGATTCCAATGAACCAATTCACTATCGAATCATGGGCATTGTATAGTTTAGTTGGTTTTGCTCCTGGTAATTTTTGTTGAACTAAGCTAATTACATATCCAGTTATTTGTGGAGCGAGTACGGCAAAATAGTTAGAAGCAACAACAAAAAAAATTCCAATAAAAAATCGCTTACGGTATTTCCAGAAATAGTGGTTGAGTGAAGATAGGTCTTTCAAATTGGGTAATTAGGATGCAAATATAGGGTATGAAAACTTGAATGGGATCCCAAAGGATTGCCTTCGGCACCCAATCAGGGATTGCCTTCGGCACCCAATCAGGGATTGCCTTCGGCACCCAATCAGGGATTGCCTTCGGCGTTCCCTTATTGGGTGGTGCTTAAAGAATTCAAAGCTGGATCTTCGATCCATTTTTTTATCCCCTCAATCTCTTGCGAATAAATTCGCATCGATTTCGGGAATAAAAAAACCCGCTATCGCGGGCTTTGAATTCTTTAGCGGAGAGCGAGGGATTCGAACCCCCGGACCTGTAACAGTCAACAGTTTTCAAGACTGCCGCAATCGACCACTCTGCCAGCTCTCCGCGGCAAAAGTAAGGGTTGGGGGTTTTTTATCCAAAACTTTTTAAAATCAATTATAACCCATTCTTAAACGTGTAAAATTACACCAACAGTTTCATCACAATCTTTTTAATGCGTCCTACTCCAATCATTGGAGCGTGTACATCGTTTGGGAAATAAATACCAAATTGTCCTTTGTGTAATTGAAAGTACATATCCGGATCATCATTGAAAAATAGTACATCTTTTTCTGCATTATACTCCCCTTTTGGTGAGAGGCAGGTATTCCTGGGTTTCCAACCAATTGTTTCTGATCCTTCCAAAATAATTTGAATATCGATATGCTTATTATGACATTCGAATGCAGCAATAGAGGTTTCTTTTGCTACCAAATCATCATGAATCACTATGATTCTTAATGATTCATCAATGGTTGTTTCACCTAGCGTTAAAGTATCCAAGTCATTGGATTCTATAAAATCCACCGCTTTTTTAAAACCAGGATGTAAATGATTGTATTTCTCTAGTAGGTTTAATTGATCGATTATCATTTTGAAGCATTTATGATAAATGTGAGATTTATTGTAATAAACCCTTGATTTTTTTCCATTTTTGACTTTTTAATAGGATTTACAGATTTTTTGTTTAAAAAAATGCATATTTATACTATAATTATTTAAACAAAACTTAATTTAATAAAAAATTAATTTAAAAAAACTTTTTGTCAAATATTTTGTTAAATTACAGAATCTTATCTAACAAACTTGGGTAAGTAAATTTTAAACCTAAAAAAAACAATCATGTACCAAAATTTCTTGTCAGCACTACCCGTTGCTAACACCAATTATGTAGCCTTTACCTTCTTTATAGGTACCATGGCTATGATGGCAGCTGCCGTTTTCTTCTTTTTTGAATTATCAAATGTGGATCAAAAATGGAGAACATCTATTTTAGTTTCTGGTTTGATTACGTTCATTGCCGCAGTTCACTATTACTACATGCGTGGCTACAATTTGGAAACAGGCGAATCTCCAGTATTCTTTCGTTATGTAGATTGGATTTTAACTGTTCCTTTGATGTGCGTAGAATTCTATTTGATCACCAAAAAAGCTGGTGCTAAAGTTGCATTGTTGTGGAAATTGATTTTCGCATCATTGGTAATGTTGGTTACAGGTTATATCGGTGAAGCAATTTATGGTAATGAAACCCAAAGCTGGATATGGGGTTTGATTAGTGGTATAGCTTACTTCTACATCGTATACCTAGTATGGTTTGGTGAAGTAGCAACACTTGCTTCAAGTGCTGGACCTGCTGTTGCAAAAGCAGTTAAATCATTAGGTTGGTTTGTACTAGTTGGTTGGGCAATTTATCCTGTAGGCTATATTGCTGGTACAGCAGGTGGTTTATTTGGAGTAAGAGTTTTTGAAGGATTATCTATGGATATTGTATACAATATTGGAGATGCCATCAATAAAATTGGTTTTGGTTTAGTAATTTATGCATTGGCTCAGTCTGATAAGGCAAAAGCTTAATTTGTTATATATCAAGAGGGGGTGCAGGTGTTTATCACTGCACCCCCTCTTTCTTTTTTTCTAATTAAAGTTTTACCATGATAAGAATTTGCTTATTAATAGCGGGTTTTATGTTGTTAATTACACAACAATATATCTATTCATTCGACATTAATTTGCAATTTGTTTTTTTTATTGTTGGTATTTTATTTTTAGGGGTGCCACATGGCGCAGCAGATCTATTAGTTGCCAATCAAAATGCAGAAAGCAGTCAGCAGACATTTTCAAAATTTCGTTTTTTAGGAATCTATTTAGGTAGATTGTTTTTATTTGCAGCCGTTTTATGGTTCTTTCCCGTATTTGGTAATATTCTTTTCATATTTTTTGCCGCTTACCATTTTGGTGAAACGGATCTATATCAGTTTAAAACTGATACTTTCTTTGGTAAAATATTTATTATCAGTTACGGTCTTTTAATACTTTCTGTGATTCTATTACATCACTTTGAAGATGTAATGCCGATTTATTTGCAATTTGAATCTGGCAAAAAAAATGCAGCCCTTATTCATTGGATAGACTTACATCGGTATACATTGTTGTCGATTTCAGGAATCGCTTTCTTTTCTACCACTTTTATTTATTTTTTAAAAAACAGGCATTCTACTACAAATGCAAATGGGCATTTTTTAATACGATTTGCCTTGATATTATTTATACTTTTTAGCTTACCGATGTTACTTGGATTTACATTTTATTTTGTAATCTGGCATTCCTTTTTATCCTTAAATAATATTGTTAACTATTTACGTGATAAGAATCGATTTAGCAAGAAGATCATTATTCAACAGATTGTTTTCTACAGTAGTTTAGCAATTTTAGGTATTGCAGTTGTAGGTTTTGCGGGATTTATGTTTACAAGCAATACCGCCACTATGGGTTACTTGTTTTTAGGACTCGCTGTTCTTACCGCCCCTCATATGCAAATCATGCATGAAATGTATAGCCATTTTCGATTAGGCTTAAAGTCTGAATAAATACTGCTTAAGTTTGCTCTTCAATCTTCTGCACTGAAATCAAGTCGGCCAACTCTACATTAATTGGCAATGATCCAATTTGAACAATGGCCCGTTTCCCTCTAATCTCTTTTACTTCTCCTACTTGATAATTCTTTTTTAATTTGACTAAGCTTCCTACAGCAATGGTTTGCGTAAGTTCTTTGTATTGTTTGTCTACTTTTTTCGCTAGTTTATTTACTACAATTTTTTCTTTTTGTTTGAATAATAAATCTTGTAAATTTTTAACTACTTCACTTTTATTGTCGCTTTTTTTCCAATCTAAAACAATCTGCTTCAACTTGCGTTCCATGTCTTTTAAATAGACCAAACGATCTTCTGTGATTTGATTTTGATTGCGTAAAATCTCCACTTGTTGACGGTGTTTCTCTTTATTCAACACCTGCTCCATTTCTTTTTTCAATCGCTCATTTTCTTTCATCAAACGATTCAACTCTTTTTGCTCTTTCTCTAAATGCTGTAAGTCTTGTTCGGTTCTGTTCAATAATTTATCTAACTTAAAATGATCGTCTTCTACCAATTTGCGTGCACGATTAATCAAGTGTTTTGGTAAGCCAATTCTTTCTGCAATGGCAAAAGTGTAGGAGCTGCCCGGCTTTCCTGTAATCAGTTTATACATGGGAAGCAAATTCACTTCATCAAACTGCATGGCTCCATTTAAAATCCCTTGTGTATGATTGGCCATAACTTTTAAATTCAAGTAATGGGTTGTAACTACTCCATAGGAATGCCTTCTTGCCAATTCTTCCATAATCACTTCTGCAAATGATCCACCAAGGTTTGGATCCGAACCGCTTCCTAATTCATCAATAAAAAACAAGGTTTTCCCATTGGCATTTTCCATAAAATGCTTCATGTGCAATAAATGACTGGAATAAGTACTCAGTTCAAATTCTAAGTTTTGTGTATCTCCAATATGAATAAACAATTGTTTAAAAATACCCAGTTGAGACAATGCGCTCATTGGAACCAGTAATCCAGACTGTACCATCATTTGATTAAGGGCAATGGTTTTCATGGTTACGGTTTTGCCGCCAGCATTGGGCCCACTGATGACCAAAATTCTATGTTGTTCATTGAGTGTAAGTGTAACCGGTATGGTTTTCTTGTTCGCTTCTTTGTTGTACAAATACAATAATGGATGATATGCCTCTACCAGTGTCATTTGGGCTTTATCTGCAATTTCTGGCAGATTGGCATTCATTTTCACCGCTAACTGTGCTTTGGCTTTTATAAAATCAAATTCACCAATTACTTGAATATAACTTTGAAGCAAAGGTGCATAAACCGAAAGTTTTGCTGTTAGTGCTTTTAATATGCGTTGTACTTCTTGAAGTTCTTCGTTTTCGAGTGAAAAAACTTCATTGTTTAATTCAATGGTTTCTTCTGGTTCTATAAAAGCTGTTTTTCTGCTATCACTTTCTCCATGTAATATTCCTTTTACTTGTCGTTTGTGTTCTGAAAATACGGCTACTACCCTTCTTCCATTGCTAAAACTTTCGTCGATATCTGCGGTGTAGCCAGCTTTTGCCATGCGTTGAATTACTTTTTCGAACATCCTACGCAATTCATTTCTACGCTTGTACAAACTCATTCTGATTTTCTGTAATTCAGGAGAAGCATTGTCTTTTACCACACCACTATCATCTAAAACTTCGTTGATTATTTCTACAATAGCTTTCTCATAATAACTTTCTCTCAAGGCCAATGTTAATGCTGGGAAAGCCATTCTTCGCTCATTATCAAACCACCTGAAAATACTGCCAATGCTTTCGGTAAGTTTTTTAATTTGCATCCATTGCTCTCCAACTAGTAATGCTCCTGGGATGGATAAGAGTTTAATATCTCTGCTGATGTTGATTAAAAAATCGTTGGGGAAATACTGCCCTTGCATCAAAATGAGTTTAAACTCATGTGTTTGTTGTAAATCTCTATCTATAAAATCTTTTCTTGTATGAATGCGAAGATGCGCTGCCTTCTCTTGAGCATAATCTGTTTTACACAGGTTGGCTAAAAGTGCTTTTACCTTGTCGAATTCTAATTGATTTAAAGCTGAATCGGGATATAAACGCATTACTTGCTATTACCTATTTTAGGCACAAAGGTAAGTGCTTGGTAATTCTATATACTAATTTGACTGAGAATACTATATAACTAATTGTTTATGCTATGATATTTTTACATTTTCTAAATCTGATTAGTGTAAGTAAGGATATTTTAATGTGTTTTTTAAACAAAATACTACCAGGTTTGTATTTATTAAACGAAGACGTATACATTATGCAAAAGAATTTTTTATTGAGTGCTTTATCGGCCATTTGTTTGGTAGCTTGTGCTGCAGCTCCTTCTGATGAAAATGATATAGCCCCCAAGCCGACTCCTAAAAACCAAACTATGACAACTGAATTCATTAATTCAAACTTAACTGGACCAAAACTTGATACTGCTACATTTGGTGAAGGCTGTTTTTGGTGTACAGAAGCTTTTTTCCAAAGAATCAATGGAGTTGAGAAAGTAGTAAGCGGATATGGAGGAGGTTTTGTTGAAAATCCAACTTATGAGCAAGTATGTGATAAAAATACTGGTCATATTGAATTGTGTAGAATCATTTACGATCCTTCAAAAGTTTCTTACGATGAATTGCTAGAAGTATTCTGGAAAACCCACGACCCAACCACTATGGATCAACAAGGCAATGATGTAGGCCCTCAATACCGAAGCGCCATTTTTTATCACAATGCCGATCAAAAGGCAAAAGCCGAAAAGTACAAAGCCGAATTGGATAAATCGGGTGCTTGGTCTAAACCAATTGTAACTGTTATTGAGCCTTTCAACAACTTTTATCCAGCGGAAAACTATCACCAGAATTATTATAATTCCAATCAAAATCAAGGCTATTGCCGTTTTGTAATCCAGCCTAAGTTGGAGAAATTTGAGAAAGTGTTTAAAGCCAAGCTAAAGCATTAACTGATAACAGTTATTAGTTATTAGATATGACGGATCTTTTATCTCATATCTTTTATCTCATATCTCATATTTCTTAATTCTCTTTAGTATTTTTATAGGATGAAATTAAGCTCATCCATTATTGGTCTTGCCGTATGTACTATTGCGAGTATATTGATTCAGCAAACATCAATAGCTCAATCAGTTAAAACCTTTTCTCGTACAGACTCTCTTCGTGGGAGTATTACTCCAGAAAGAGCCTGGTGGGATTTGCAGCATTATACCCTTGATATTAAGCCTGATATATCCAAAAAATCAATTACAGGAAAACTGGCTATCCGCTTTAAGGCCATAAAAGCAGGAAAAACAATGCAAATTGATTTGCAGCAACCGCTAATAATGGACAGCGTGTTGTATAATCAATCAAATGGAAAGTCATTGTCTATTCCTTTCAAAAGAGATAGCAATGCAGCTTTTGTACAATTACCTCTTGCTATTCCTATAGGCAAAATGGCCAATATCATCGTGTATTATCATGGTACACCTAGAGAAGCAAAAAGAGCTCCTTGGGATGGTGGAATTAGTTGGAAAAAAGATTCTACAGGCGCTCCATATATTGCTACTTCCTGTCAAGGTCTTGGGGCAAGCGTTTGGTGGCCTTGTAAAGACCATCAGTACGATGAACCCGATGCAGGTATTAATATTAATATTACAGTTCCAGATACTTTAACGGCTGTTTCTAATGGTA
Organism: Sphingobacteriia bacterium; assembly: GCA_947456855.1. GTDB lineage: Bacteria > Bacteroidota > Bacteroidia > Chitinophagales > Chitinophagaceae > Sediminibacterium. The sequence continues at coordinate 27,970 of CANGTR010000010.1, forward strand.
GATTAATTAAAACACAAATAAATAAGGATCATACAAAAACGTTTAGTTGGCAAGTAAAAAATCCCATCAATAATTACGGAGTGAGTATGAATATCGGAAAATACATACTCATCAAAGACAGCTTTAAAGGGGAAGGCGGATTACTAGACCTCTCTTATTATGTATTGCCCTCTAATAAAGAAGCAGCCATCAAGCAATTTGCCCAGGTTAAAACCATGTTGGCCTGTTTCGAGTTTTGGATGGGCAAATATCCATTTTATGAAGATGGATATAAATTAGTAGATGTTCCTTATTTGGGAATGGAACACCAAAGCAATGTTGCTTATGGCAATAAATACCTGAACGGTTATTTGGGTAGAGACCAATCCAAAACTGGTTGGGGATTACTTTGGGATTTCATCATTGTTCATGAAAGTGGACATGAATGGTTTGGTAATAATATTACCAGTAAAGACATTGCTGATATGTGGATACATGAAGGGTTTACCACTTATACCGAAACCTTGTTTACCCAATGGCAATCAGGTAACAATGCAGGGAATGAATATAGTTTGGGAATTAGAAAAAACATTAGAAACAATGCTCCAATTATTGGAGCTTATGACGTTCAGGATGAAGGTAGTGGTGATATGTATCCCAAAGGCGCGGCTATGATTCACAATATTCGAATGGCCATGAATAACGATACCGCATTTAGAGCAATGTTGAGGGCGATGAATAAAACTTTCTATCATCAAACCATTACCACTAAAGACGTTGAATTATTCATGAGTAAATATGCTGGTTTCTCGCTTGCTAAAACCTTCGATCAATATTTGAGAACTACCCAGGTTCCAAGTTTAGAGTATTATTTTTCAGCTGATGGCAAGGCATTGTTTTACCGTTGGATAGAATCTGTTGAAGGTTTTGACATGCCATTGCTTATTAATTTGGGTAATTCAATGTTGCGCATTCAACCAAAATACAAAGAATGGTCTAACATACAATTAACAGCCGCCCCTATCAATGATTTGCAAATGAAAGCATTAGTATCTTACTTTTACATAGAATTGATGGAAAGAAAAGAAATGACCATCAAAGTAAATTAGCGAATGGGAAGTATAAGAAAGCAAACCATCATTTCGAGCATATTGGTGTACATCGGTTTTTTTATCGGTGCCATTAATATGTATTTCTATACTAAGAATGGTTCTTTTACTCCAGAGCAATTTGCACTAACAAGAATCTTTTTCGATTTTGCTCAAAATATGTATGCATTTGGAGCACTGGGCATTATTCCAGTAATCTATAAGTTTTACCCTTACTACAAAGACAATCTTAAAACGCATCAAATAGATTTGATGACATGGGGAATGGTTTCTGCATTTATTGGATTTTTATTGGTGATTTTTTTAGGATGGTATTTTCAACCAGTATTTGTGCAACAATTTTCAGAAAAATCTAAACTCATTGTAGATTATTATTATTGGATGTTTCCATTTGCAATGGGTATGTTGTTCTTTTCGGTTATTGAAAGTTTTGCTTGGGCACTTCATCAATCTGTATTGTCTAATTTTTTAAAAGAAACCGGCTTAAGAATACTGACCAGTATTGTAATTCTGTTTTATTATTTTAAACTCATCAATTTTGATGATTTTGTTCATCTTTTTGCTTTTTTATATCTAATTGTTTTCTTGGCATTGGCCTTTTTTTTATTCAAGACAAAACAATTGCATTTTCCAACTACCATCAGTAGGGTAAGTAAAAAGTTTTGGAAGAAAATGTTGAGTATGCAATTGTTGGTTTACAGTGGAACGTTTATTGCTTCTATTGCTGCAACCATAGATAGTTTTATCATTGCTAAATTTCAGGGATTAGCTGTTGTAGGTGTTTTTGGTTTGGCCCAATATGCTGCCAATTTAATTCAAGTACCTCAACGCAGTATTCAAGCGGTTTCTGCTGGTGTGCTCTCCAGGGCTTGGAAGGATAAAAACATTACTGAAATTAAAAGGATTTACAATCGCTCTTGTATCAATCTATTATTGATGGCGCTATTTATTTTCGGCAACCTGTGGTTAAATGTGCAACAGGGTATGCAAGTATTGGACATTCAAAAAGATTATGAAGCAGGTATTGCTACTATATTTATTTTAGGGATGGTTAGAATAATTGATGCCGGTACAGGATTAAATGCAATGGTGATCAACACATCTACTTTTTGGCGGTTCGATTTTTTTAGTGGGGTTGTTCTATTGGCATTTCGTTTACCACTCACCTATTTCTTAATCAAAAATTATGGCATCATTGGTTCTGCTTTTGCAGAATTAGCTGCTTACTCGGTTTATAATTTTATGCGTTTTGAATTTCTGAGAAGAAAATTCAAAATGCAGCCATTTGATCTTAAAACATTGTATGCAATCATCATCTCCTTGGTTGCTTATGCCCTTGCTTATTTTTTATTGGATGGAATAAATGGGTGGTTGGGTATATTTGGAAGATCTATTTTATTTTCCGGAATTTTAATTGGTGCTGTTATTCAACTAAAGCTCACCCCAGACGCCGCACAATTAATTGATCATTTCAAGAAACGATTTCTTAATTCTTAAATCCTATTTCTTAATTAAAAAAGCCGAAGCCTTCCTCCTCCCACAAATCTGGGCTTCCAATATTTATCATTCAAATCGGTGATGGTAACACCTTGCGAAGTAGATGCATGAACAAATTTATTGTTCTGTAAATAAACACCTACATGACTAATGGATCTTCCGGATCCAAAAAACACCAAATCTCCTTCTTGTAAATCTTCTAACTCTACCCTTCTAGATTCCTTGAATTGTTCCTGAGAGGTTCTGGGCAAAGTGGTATAAAAAATTTCTCGTTGCAAAATTTGAGTAAAAGCAGAACAATCAATGCATTTTTCGGTACTTCCACCAATGCAATATTTAGTGCCCCACCATTTGTCGATCAGTTCAAGCAATTCGATGTTTTTGAGTTTATTGGTAGGCACTTCCACATAAACCGCATATTTCAACTGTAAAAAGTGTGCTTTTTCTTTTTCAGATTTACCGATAAATGGTTCATCGATTTTTTTTGTAAATCCTGTTGCACTGCTGCTTGATTGATGATTGGTTTTGGTAGTAGCCCCAAGGGTAACTTCTATTCCATTGATAAATTCCCTTTTTTGGGGTGTTTTCTTTTTAACGCTATTGTTGGTGGGTTTTTTAATTGAACTACTGCTATTGCGTACCGATTTGCAGGCGGCAATCGATAGCATAACTGCCAAGTAAATGATATATGAATTCAATCTCATATGAGTTGCAATTTAAGGCTTTTATAAATGTGGAAAATTGTTCCTTTTTTGGAGGGTATCTTTCAACGAACTTCGCCCAATCATGAATCGTTTTTCTCATTTACATGTACATACCCAATATTCCTTATTGGATGGAGCTGCTTCAATAGCTGATTTATATAAAAAAGCAGCAGATCATAATATGCCTGCTTTGGCTATTACCGATCATGGTAATATGTTTGGTGCATTTGATTTTGTAAGTCAGGCTTGGAAGAACACCAAAGTAACTGGCAAAGATGAAAATGGAAAAGATATACTGGAGCCCGTTGTTAAACCCATTGTTGGTTGCGAATTTTATGTAGTTAAAGACCGGCATATAAAAGCTTTTACCAAGGAAGTAAAAGACGATCGTTACCATCAAGTTTTACTAGCAAAAAATAAAATTGGGTACCAAAATTTAGTAAAGCTTACTTCGCTTGGCTATATAGAAGGAATGTATAGTAAGTATCCTCGAATAGACAAGGAATTGATTGAAAAATACCACGAAGGCTTAATTGCAACAACATGCTGTATTGGTGCATATGTGCCTCAAACCATTTTACATCAGTCTGAAGAAAAAGCAGAACAAGAATTTAAATGGTGGCTTGATTTATTTGGTGAAGATTTTTATATCGAAATTCAACGCCATAATATCAAAGAACAGGAAATTATCAACCAGACATTGTTGAAATTTTCTAAGAAATACAATGTTCCTGTTATTGCTACCAATGATAGCCATTATGTAGATCAGGATGATGCCAATGCACATGATATTTTATTGTGTATCAATACCGGTGAAAAACAGAGCACACCAGGTTTTGATGATTTTGTGAATGATGAGGTTCAAATAAAGAATAGGCGTTTTAAATTTCCGAATGATCAGTTTTATTTTAAAACGCCAGAAGAGATGCAGCAACTCTTCCATGATATTCCTGAATCACTTGATAATACCAATCAAATTGTAGATAAAATAGAAGTACTCAATCTTAAGAAAGATATTTTATTACCAGCTTTCCCAATTCCTGCTTCCTTTCAAGTGCACAAAGATGCCAACATGAACCAATGGGAATTTTTGCAACATCTTACACGTGAGGGAGCAGTAAAAAGATACAACGATTTAACTGCTGAAATACAAGAGCGAATAGACTTTGAGTTATTCACCATTCGTACAATGGGATTTGCAGGTTACTTTTTAATTGTAAGTGATTTTATTAAAGCAGGTCGTGAAATGGGCGTATTTGTTGGCCCAGGTAGAGGATCTGCTGCAGGAAGTGTTGTAGCTTATTGTATTGGAATTACCAATATCGATCCAATTAAATACAATTTACTTTTTGAGCGATTTTTGAATCCTGATCGTAAGAGCATGCCCGATATCGATACAGATTTTGATGATGAAGGAAGGCAAAAAGTGATTGATTATGTTGTCAATAAATATGGAAAAAGCCAGGTAGCGCAAATTGTAACTTATGGTACAATGGCTGCAAAAATGAGTATCAAAGATGTGGCTCGTGTACTCGATTTGCCATTGGTTGAAAGCAATATGCTGGCCAAATTGGTGCCAGATAAACCAGGTACTGAACTAGGTCGTGTATTAAAAGCACCGCTCACTATTAAAGAAGGTGCAAAGTCACTTGAGGAAAAAGAAGGCTATCAACCCGAAGATATTGAGAATGTAAAAAAGTTAAGGGAGATTTATAAGGGTACAGATATTCGTTCGCAGGTGTTGAAGGAAGCAGAACGTTTAGAAGGATCTGTTAGAAATACGGGCATTCATGCTGCAGGAATTATTATTGCTCCTTCCGACCTTACCGATCTATTACCAGTTGCTACTGCAAAAGATTCTGATTTGTGGGTTACTCAAATTGAGGGAAGTATTATTGAAGATGCAGGGGTAATTAAGATGGACTTTTTGGGATTAAAAACCTTATCCATTTTAAAAACGGCATTGGAATTAATCAAACAGAATCACGGTATTAGCATCGATTTAGATACCATTCCTTTAGATGACGAGAAAACATTTTTATTGTATCAGCGTGGCGAAACAAATGCAACATTTCAATTTGAAAGTGTGGGCATGCAAAAATATTTGCGCGAATTAAAGCCTGATAAATTTGACGACTTGATTGCCATGAACGCTCTCTATCGTCCAGGGCCGATAGCTTATATCCCTCTTTTTATAGATCGTAAGCATGGCAAAGAGCCCATTACATATGATATCGAAGACACCAAGGAAGTATTGGGTGAAACTTATGGCATTACTGTGTATCAAGAGCAAGTAATGTTGCTAAGTCAAAGCCTTGCTGGCTTTACCAAAGGCGATGCCGATGTGTTGCGTAAAGCAATGGGTAAGAAACAAAAATCGGTACTGGATAAAATGAAAGCCCAATTTATTGGTGGCGCTACAGCTAAAGGATATGCTGCCGATAAGCTCGAGAAAATTTGGACCGACTGGGAAGCATTTGCACAATATGCATTTAATAAATCGCATTCCACCTGTTATGCATTTGTAGCCTATCAAACAGCCTATTTAAAAGCGCATTATCCTGGAGAATACATGAGCGCCGTTTTGAATCACCAGGGCAATATTGAGAAGATCACTTTCTTTATGGAAGAGTGTAAAAGAATGGGCATTAAAGTATTGGGGCCAGATATCAATGAATCATTGAAAGGATTTGCAGTAAATAAAAAAGGAGAAATTCGATTTGGGTTGGGTGGTTTAAAGGGAGTTGGAGAAATGGCCATAGAACAACTCATTTCAGAAAGGGAAAAAAGTGGCCCCTACTCCGATATTTTTGATTTTGTAAAAAGAGTACTAACCAAATCAGTCAATAAAAAATCGATGGAAAGCTTGGCTTATTCTGGTGCTTTCGATTGTTTCCCAGCATTTCATCGAGCTCAATATTTTCGAATTGCAGATGGAGAAAGAGTAACAGGCTTAGAAAAAATCATTGCATACGGTCAGCAACAACAAAGTATGAATCACGGCACTACCAATACTTTGTTTGGAGATTTACCTGGTGCAATGACTGTTCCAACTCCAAAGATTCCCAACGCAGAACCTTGGACATTGACCGAACTACTCAATTACGAAAAAGAAGTAACCGGAATGTTTATGAGTGGTCATCCTTTGGATCATTTTAAGTTCGAACTCAAGCATTACGAGATTACCAATATAGCAGACTTTAATGAAGCAAAAGATGCCATTGCTTTGCAGCCTAACCCCGGAAGAATGTGGCGTGTGGCTGGTTTGGTAACAGATGTTCAACATCGAGTAACCAAGACGGGGAAAAATTTTGGCTCATTTGTAATGGAAGATTACAGTGGTAAAACAGAATATGTTTTATGGAGCGAAGACTATGTGAAATTTCAAAACTATTTAGAGAAAGGGCAAAATATTTTGCTCAATGGATTCTTTAGAAATAGGTTCAATCAACCGAATGTATTTGAGTTTAAAATCAATACAATGAGTTTGTTGGAAACCGTTAAGCAAAACCTAACTAGAACTGTAGAAATAAGTATGCATCCCAGTGCATTGAATGCCTCTATGTTACAATTCTTAGAGAAAAATTGGAAGTCCAATCCTGGGAAATCCACTTTAAAGTTCAATGTTTACGAGCCTAAAGAAAATTTACGAATCAGTATGTACACCATTGAAAAAGGCTTTTTAATGAACGAAGAAATGGCCGATTTCTTAATGAATAACCCAGATGTAGATGTAAGAGTTGGATTGGTGGGTTAAATGGGGGTCTACATGAAAAGACATCGGAAAGCTTGTCAGTAATAAATGACAAAATAATCTAGTCACATTCGTGGAAAAGTCAATTGAGCAGTAAATCAGCTTTGGCCGTAAATTTGACTCATGTATTTAGGAAATAATGTTAATATCCTAACTATGATATACTTAATCAACTTATAATTTAAAAATAAACAACATGGCATTAGAGCTAACCGACGCAAATTTCCAGACAACAGTACTGGATAGTAATAAATTAACCGTAGTAGATTTCTGGGCAGAATGGTGTGGCCCATGTAGAGCCATCGGGCCAGTTATAGAAGAATTGGCAAAAGAATACGATGGCCAAATCAATGTAGGTAAAGTCAATGTGGATACCAATCCAGGATTAAGTGTTAATTATGGAATTACTTCTATCCCTGCAATTCTTTTCATTAAAGGAGGACAAATTGTAGACAAACAGATAGGCGCAGTGCCAAAATCTGTTTTGGATAAAAAAATCAAGTCCTTGATGTAATTGAGCATCAATTAGAATTGAAAATAGTTATCTACCGTGTACAGTCATCATTACTGTACACGTTTTTTTTGTAATATTTCAAGCCGATTCGATTTTTCAGATTCATTCCGTATCTTCCCAAACTATTATATCGCTAATTAAATACTTATGGAAAGATTTCAAGGATTATTTGGAATTGTATTGATTTTAGGAATTGCATTTTTGTTTTCAAACAATAAAAAGAGAATCAATTATCGATTGGTTATCAGTGGAATTTTACTCCAGGTAATTATTGCGGTTCTGATTTTAAAAGTACCTCCAGTTACGCGATTTTTTCAGGTTTTAGGTCATGGAATGGAAAAAATAGAACGCTTTGCTCGCGAAGGTGTAGCATTTGTGTATCGTGGTGTGATGGTAAATACGCCTGCGGGTGTGAAGGATTTTGGAGAGAGTGGTTTTGTATTTGCTTTTTCTGTTACTTCTACCATTATTTTGGTTTGCGTATTAGTAGCCATTTTATATCATTTTGGCATTATGCAATTCATTGTTTCACTTATTGCAAAAGCGATGAATTTTATCATGAAAGTAAGTGGAGCAGAAGCTTTAAGCAATGTAGCCAGTGCTTTTGTAGGTCAAGTAGAAGCACAGGTAATGATTCGACCCTATTTAAGTTCTATGACCAAGAGCGAATTATTGGCAAGTATGAGTGGATCTTTAGCCTGTATTGCGGGTGGAATTTTAATCGTGTATGCCAACATGGGTGCTAAAGCCGAATATTTATTGGCTGCAAGTTTAATGGCAGCTCCGGGTGCTTTGGTTATTTCTAAAATTGTATTCCCAGAAACAGAGGAATCACAAACAATGGGTGAAGTTAAGCTAGAAGTAAAAAGCCCTTATAGCAATATCATCGATGCTATTTCTCATGGTGCCAGTGATGGTATGAAAATCTCCATCAATGTGATTGCCATGTTAATTGGTTTTATTGCATTGATTGCGTTTATCAATTGGGGATTGGGCAAATTTATTCCTGGTGTAACCCTCGATTTTTTATTTAGTAAGATTTTTTATCCCATGACATGGGCAATGGGTGTGCCTACTGTGGACTTAGCCAATGCGGCATCCTTATTGGGCCAGAAATTGACCATCAATGAATTTGTAGCATTTAATAATCTTACTACTAAAGCGGTTCCGATTGTTTCCGAAAAAGGCCTTTTGATTGTAAGTATTGCAATTTGTGGTTTTGCCAATTTCAGCAGTGTAGGTATGCAAATTGGTGGTATTGGAGAACTAGCGCCAACTCGAAGAGGAGATCTTGCAAAATTGGGTTTAAAAGCCCTTCTTTGTGGTACCCTCGCCTCCTATTTATCTGCAACAATTGCTGGTATTCTCATGAATTAGAAATGAGTTGATAGTTGTTGGTTTATTAGATTGTTGATTGGTTAAAATATTTGCTTAAACCTTAAACAGATAATCAAATCAGGTGCATTATTCGTAAATTTGCATTCTAAATGAGTACAAATGAATAGTGCGGCGATTAAAGTTTTGGTTGATGCAGAATTAGACCCCCAATTACAATCCATCGGATATAAGATTTTAAACAAAGAGCGGATTAATTTTGACGAAGGAGTTGCATTATTTGAAAAAGCATCACTTTCCTATGTTGGTGCTTTGGCCAATTGGGTACGCGAAGAAAAGCATGGTAATAAAACATACTTCAATAGAAATTTTCATATAGAACCTACCAATGTATGTGTTTTTTCATGTGCATTTTGCTCCTATTCTCGTTTGTATTCTAATAGAGAAGAAGGTTGGGAACTCAGCATCGATCAAATGATGCACATTGTAAAAAGTTACGACGGAAAACCAGTGACGGAAGTACATATTGTTGGAGGAGTACATCCTAAAATGAACATGGAGTTTTTCTTGGAATTATTAAGAACCATAAAAGCCCATCGCCCAGCATTACATATCAAAGCATTTACTCCAGTGGAGTTAGATTATATGTTTAAGAAAGCCAAAGTTTCTGTGGCAGAGGGAATGCGTTTGGCGCATGAAGCCGGCTTAGATTCTTTGCCAGGTGGCGGTGCGGAAATTTTTCATCCGGATATTCGCAAACAAATTTGTGATGATAAAGTAGATGCGGTGGGTTGGTTGAATATTCATGAAACTGCTCATCAACTTGGGATGCACAGCAATGCTACTTTGTTGTATGGGCATATTGAGTCTTTCTCGCATAGAATAGATCATATGGAAAGATTGAGAAGCCTTCAAGATAAAACAGGCGGTTTTAATACATTTATTCCATTAAAGTTTCGCAATCAGGACAATGACATGAGCCATATCAAAGAATCTACAATAGTAGAAGACATGAAAATGTATGCAGTTTCTAGAATTTATATGGATAATTTTCCACACATCAAAGCGTATTGGCCAATGTTGGGTAGAAAAAATGCGCAGCTCACTTTATCATTTGGTGTAAACGATATCGACGGAACCATTGACGATTCAACAAAAATTTATGCCATGGCAGGATCTGAAGAACAAACACCAACCATGAGTACTGCTGATTTGGTGAGATTGATCAAACAAGTAAAACGCCAGCCAGTAGAAAGAGGGACGCTCTATAATGAAATCAGAGATTATTCTTTAGTGGATGCTACTGGTTTGGAATTAGATTCGCAGACGAATTAATAATTGCTAGCCAAATCATGGTATTGGAGTTAATTCCTTGTCCATCACACCATTATTTTATAATAGAATACCCAATTGATATCCTTGTTCAATCGCTCGCTTTGCATCCAAATCTCCTGCTTCTAATGCGCCCCCAATTAAATGCACATTGTTGTAGTTGTCTTTTATTGAATAATACAATTGGTTATTTGAAACCTGTCCTGCACAGATAATAATATTATCTACATCTAGTAATTGAGGTATGCCAGCAACTTTAATATGAAATCCTTGTGTATCAATTTTTTCATAACTTACTTCGGCAATCATTTTTACTTTCTTCATCTTTAAAGCTGCACGATGAATCCATCCGGTGGTTTTTCCTAAACCCTCTCCCAGCTTGCCTTTAGAGCGTTGTAATAAATACACTTCTCTAGGAGATGTTATTGCATGATTCTTTTGCAAGGCGCCTCTGACTGTATAATTCATATCAACACCCCATTCTTCCATGAATGCTGGAATGGTATTGCTTTGTTCATTGGTTAAAAATTCCGCAACATCAAAACCAATTCCTCCAGCACCAATAATGGCAACTTTTTTTCCTACCGGTTTTTTGTGCAATACAACATCTGTGTAGGTCAATACTTTTGGATCATTAATTCCCTCAATCGTTAAAGTTCTTCCCCTCACTCCAGTTGAAATAACCACTTCATCAAAATTGTTGGCTTGTTCCTTTTCGAAAATAGTGTTCAAATGAATTTGCACTTTGTGCAATTCCATTTGCTTTTTATAATAGCGCAACGTTTCTATGAACTCTTCTTTGCCAGGAATTTCTTTGGCAATATTAAATTGTCCCCCAATGGTTGCATTGGCTTCAAACAAATGCACTTCGTGTCCGCGTTGAGCTAATGTACTGGCTGCGGAAAGCCCTGCAGGCCCTGCTCCTATAACAGCAATTTTCTTTTTGGTTGTTGCTGGCAAAACAATGGTGGATAATTCTTTACATGCTCTAGGATTTACCAAACAACTGGCTGTCTTTTGTTCGAAAACATGATCTAAACATGCCTGATTGCAAGCTATGCAAGTATTGATTTCATCGGTTCTTCCCTCTAATGCTTTTTTAGGAAATTCAGGATCAGCCAAAAATGGTCTTGCCATTGAAACCATATTGGCATGGCCATCAGCTAAAATCTTTTCTGCCACATCGGGCATATTGATTCTATTGGTAGTAATTAATGGGATAGTTAATTTACCCATCAATCTTTTGGTAACCCAGCTGAATCCACCTCTCGGAACCATAGTAGCAATAGTAGGTACTCTTGCTTCATGCCAACCAATACCAGTATTAATAATAGTTGCTCCTGCTTTTTCTATTTCTTTTGCTAATTGTTCCACTTCTTCCCAACTAGAACCATCTTCCACCAAATCCAACATCGATAATCTATAAATGATGATGAAATTGTTGCCAACTGCTTCTCTTGTTCTACGTACAATTTCAATTGGGAATTGAATTCTATTTTCATAAGTTCCTCCCCATTCGTCGGTTCTTTGATTGGTTTTAGAAACGATGAATTGATTGATCAAATATCCTTCAGATCCCATGATTTCTACGCCATCATAACCGGCTTCTTGCGCCAATTTTGCACAGTTTACAAAATCATTGATTGTTCTTTTTATTCCGCCCCTGCTTAGTTTCCATGGTTTGAAAGGAGAAATTGGCGATTTGATAGCGGATGGAGCAACGCAAATTGGATGATATCCATACCTGCCTGTATGTAATATTTGCATGCATATTTTTCCACCTTCCGCATGAACCGCTTCAGTAATTAATCGATGTTGATTGGCTTCATATCGAGTAGATAATTTACTCCCAAATAGAGAAGTCCAACCTGCTCTGTTGGGCGCTACTCCACCAGTAACAATTAAGCCCACACCACCTTTTGCACGTTCAGCAAAATAGGCTGCTTGTTTGGCAAAACCATTCTTGCTTTCTTCTAAACCAGTATGCATAGAACCCATCAGGATTCTGTTTTTTAGTGTAGTAAATCCTAAATCGAGGGGCTCAAAAAGATGTGGGTAATTCATGATTTTTTTTATTTAACATTCGCTCAACCCAAGTGGTACTTGCACCGCCAATCCACCATCAGCAGTTTCTTTGTATTTGCTATTCATGTCTAGTGCAGTAGACCACATAGTTGCAATTACTTTATCCAAACTCACCAATGCAAAATCAGGTGTGCTTTGTAATGCCAATTGTGATGCTGTTATTGCTTTAATAGCACCCATGGTATTTCTTTCAATACAAGGAATTTGTACCAAACCACCAATCGGATCGCATGTAAGACCTAAATGATGTTCCATGGCAATTTCAGCTGCCATCAATGCCTGCCTTTGTGTGCCGCCCATGCATTCCGTTAAAGCCGCAGCAGCCATTGCAGAAGATACACCAATCTCTGCCTGACAACCACCCATTGCTGCTGAAATAGTGGCACCTTTTTTAAAAATACTTCCTATTTCAGATGCAGTTAATAAAAATTGAATGATTTTATCTTCAGTTACATTTTCGCAAAAAGCAATATAATATTGAAGCACTGCTGGAATAACTCCTGCAGCGCCGTTGGTAGGTGCTGTTACTACTCTACCAAAAGAAGCATTCTCTTCATTCACCGCCAATGCAAAACAACTCACCCAATCGAGTATATACTGAAAACTTCCACCACCTTTTTTAATAGCATTAATCCATTCATCGTAATTTTTATATGATTGTTGATTGATTAATTTTTTATTGAGATTAAAAGCCCTTCTTTGTACTTGTAATCCACCAGGTAATTCTCCTTGCGTATGACATCCTCTGAAAGTACATTCTTTCATGGTTTCCCAAATCTTCCAAACGCCTTCTTTTACTTTTATTTCTGGATTCCAAGCCAATTCATTTTCTAAAACAATTTCATGTATATGAAATCCAGTTTTCATACACCAATGCAATAAATCCTCTGCAGTATTTACTGGAAAAGGTAAATCAATTGGATCTTTTCCTCCACCATTTTCTCCCTCCTTAACAACAAATCCACCCCCAATTGAAAAATAAGTTTCACTAAAATGATTGCCATCCTTTGTATGAATTAAAAAGGACAATCCATTTGGATGAAATGGTAAAGATTCGTTGTACAAGAATTGTAGATCATCTTTAATAATAAAAGGCAACTGAACTTTTCCTCCCAATAAAAGCGATTGATTGTTTTCTATATCTTTTATTTTCTGAGTAATACTATTTACATCAATGGTAACAGGATCTTCTCCACTAAGCCCCAATAAAACTGCAATATCAGTTCCGTGCCCTTTACCAGTTTTAGCCAAAGACCCGTATAATAATACAGTTAATGAAATAATTTGATCTAGTGGATATTTTGCTTGTATAGATTCAACACATCGCTGTGCTGCCCTCCATGGCCCAAGGGTATGTGAACTGGATGGACCTACCCCTATTTTAAACATATCGAAAACCGAAATTGATTCATGTGGCATTCCGTAAAGTTATGAATTAGAAGATAAAAGATAAGAGATATGAGATAAAAGATATTGGATTTGAGATATTGGATTTTTAATTTAAGTTTGATGGATGAGAACCTTTATTTTGATAACCCTATTTTTATTGAGCTTTGAAATGCTAACTGCTCAGCATGTCCAGCAAAGTTCAAGTCCCAATCCGTTGGAAATATTGTTGCAATCTAATCCGGCATTAAAAAACACAATTGCTAATAAAGATAGCCTTCGGATTCAAATAGTATATACCCAAATAGATAGAAACAAGCGCAATAAACCAAGCTTTACAGAGTATAATTATAACCTCAATAACAATACTTATTTCTATCCTGCGAGCACGGTAAAAATGCCCATCGCCCTTTTGGCTTTAGAAAAACTTAATGAACTCAAGATAAAAGGTCTTACGAAAGCATCCACCATGATTACAGATAGTTCTGCAACTGCTCAGGATTATGTGTATACACAACCCAATTCGGCTGATAGCAGGCCAACAATTGAAAATTATATCAAACAAATATTTTTAGTAAGCGATAATGATGCGTACAATAGACTCTACGAATTTTTAGGCCAAGAATACATTCAAAAAAAGTTATCGGCAAAAGGTTATTCTGATGCCATCATTCGTCATCGTTTACAAATTAGTAGAACCCTCGAACAGAATGCTACTACCAATCCAGTCAAATTGTATGATACTTCTGGTGCTTTGGTATACGAGCAACCACTGCAAAAAAGTAACGCTCAATATCCATTGCTGGAAGCCAATCTGGGTAAGGGTTTTATGAGTAGAGGGAAATTGGTAAATGAACCATTTTCTTTCGCTACTAAAAACAGGGTTTATTTACAAGACCTGCATCATATACTTCAATCGGTTTTATTTCCGGAGCAGTTCAAAAAAGAACAACGATTTAATTTAACCAAACAAGATTATGGATTTGTACAAAAATGGATGAGTGCTTTCCCTAAAGAAAGTGATTTTCCCAATTACGATTCTACCCATTATTGGGATGCTTATTGTAAATTCTTGTATTATGGATCGGAGAAAGGAACAAAGCCAAGCAACTTTAGAATTTTTAATAAAGTAGGCGATGCTTATGGTTTTTTAATTGATGTAACTTATGTAGCTGACCTTGCCAACAACATAGAATTTATGTTGAGTGCTGTTATTTCTTGTAACCAGGATGGCATTTATAATGACGATCATTATGATTACGAAACAATCGGTTATCCTTTTATGAAAAATTTAGGTCAAGCAGTGTATCAATATGAATTGTCTCGAAAAAGAAAAAATACACCTGATTTGAGTAAGCTTGATTTGCACAAAAAATAAAGCTACAATTTTAATGGTTTTAGATATTTAGCTGCGCTAATAATCAACAAGAATGATCATTTGGTATTTGATTAGCCCATTTAATTGCTTTTTCCGAACTTTACGTTACATATAATAAATAAATAATATAAAAGCGAATGGAACTTTCTTCTTTATTGAACAGATTTAACGAACCGGAAACCCTCAAAATGGCTAAGCTAGGCCGGGAATTGAGGGCTAGCGGAATTGATGTAATTGATCTTAGTTTGGGTGAACCTGATTTTGATACACCCCAACATATTAAAGATGCTGCCATTAAAGCCATCAATGATAACTGGAGTCATTATACTCCTGTACCTGGTTTTTTAGATTTGAGAGAAGCTGTATGTACCAAATTGAAAAGAGACAATAACCTGGATTATAAACCTGAAAATATTGTTAGCTCAACAGGAGCAAAACAAAGTTTGGCAAATGCAATTTTAGCATTGGTAGATGAGGGAGATGAAGTAATTATTCCAACCCCTTATTGGGTTACTTATTCTGAATTGGTAAAAATTGCCAGAGGTA
>CANGTR010000011.1 GCA_947456855.1 Sphingobacteriia bacterium
AATAACCAAAAAAATAAAACCAATTATTGATTGCCGTTTGCATGATGATCAAATATAAAACATCAAAGGAAAGGAAAAAAGTTTTTTTTGATTTTATAAACTAAGGTTTGTTAGTTTTATCTAGAAGATGCTTAGGCAAAAAAATACAAGGTGAACCTCAAAAGCTTATCTAATAAAAAAGCCCCTCCGTGGAAACGGAGCGGCTACTAACGATTGCTTGCCATATAAAACGGTTGCCTACTGGTCTTTTTGCAAGCTACACATCTTCACCTCTTTTGCACCAGTAGCTTTATCAATTATTTCTTAGCTGCAGAATCAACTTTAGCAACAGTAGAATCAACTTTAGCAGCAGTTGTATCAACAGCTACAGCAGCAGTGTCAACAGCAACAGTAGTTGAATCAGTTTTTACTTCCTCAGTTTTAGTTTCACTACAAGATGCAGCGAAAACGCCTAATGCCAATACGAATAATAACTTTTTCATTTTAATTTTTTTTAAGTTTGAATGATTACAGATTAATACCTGCTTAATATAAAAGGTAACCCAACAAGGCAAAATTTTTCAAAAAAAAATTTTAGGGCTATTTTGGGTTACTTTTACCCCCGTTCTCGTATTAAATACACAGATAGTGAAAGGCGATAGTAACGAACAAGCATTATTGAAAGGATTGGCGAACAATGACTCAAAAGCCATCGAAACCATTTATAAAGACAACTTTACAATGGTACAGACCTTTATTATTAGTAATAATGGGTCTTACGATGAAGCTAGGGATATTTTTCAGGAAGCAATGATTGCACTATATGAGAAAGCTCAAACCGAATCATTTGTATTAACCTGTCAAATCAAAACATATGTGTTTTCCATATGCAGGCGTCTCTGGCTTAAACGACTTCAACAATTGGGCCGTTTTACCCAACAAGTTGATAGCATGGAAGAGACTGTTGCAGTTGAAGAAGATCTTGTAACACACGAAAAAAGAAATGCAGAGTTTGTAATAATGGATCGGGCCTTAAACAGCCTTGGGGAACCCTGCAAAAGCTTATTAGAAGGATATTATTTGAAAAAAATGGACATGGCAGCTTTGGCTAACGAATTTGGATATACCAATGCAGATAATGCCAAGAACCAGAAATACAAGTGTTTAATGCGATTAAAAAAATTGTTTTTTTCGCAATACAATATTGGGGAGTAACTATTATGGATGATATTTTTTTATTAGAAGCAATTGAAAGATACCTCAACGGGGAAATGAACCCCGAGGAGCGTAGCTATTTTGAGGCCCTTTGCAAGAAAACCCCAGAAATAGACCAAATGGTTGTTGAACACAATATGTTCATGCATCAAATGGATTTATATGTTGCCCATGCCAATATCAAACATACCCTTCATGAGGTTCACAGCAATTTACGCTCTAAAGGTGATATCAATGAAGGCGGCGAGCTGCCTACCCGCGGAAAAATAATTCAATTCTGGAATAAATATAAAAGAGTAACTGCAATTGCAGCTTCTGTTGGAGGCGTAATCGCTTTATTTATAAGCGGATTAGTAGTCTATTTTTCTTCGGTTGTTACAGATCCTAAATTACAACAACTTGGTAAAGATTTAGAAGCTGTAAAAAAGAGCCAGCAATACCAAGGATCTATTATCAATGAAGTAAAAAGTAAAATCCCATCAAATGCTCGCTTGTTAAGCGGCGGTTCAGGTTTTTTGATTGATCCTAAAGGTTATATAGTAACCAATGCCCACGTTCTTAGAGGCACTGGGGCTGTAGTGGTAAATTACAAAGGTCAAGAATTCAATTCATCTATCGTAATTATAGACCAAATCAAAGATTTGGCAATTTTAAAAATAATGGATACAGATTATGTTGCGGCAAAATCCATTCCATATACCATACAAAAGAACAATGCCGATTTAGGTGAAGAAATTTTCACTCTAGGTTACCCAAGAAATGACATTGTGTATGGCATGGGCTATCTAAGTGCAAAAACCGGATTCAATGGAGACTCTCTATCCTATCAAATTCAAATCAGTGCAAATCCTGGAAATTCTGGAGCACCCGTATTTAATAAAAATGGAGAGGTGATTGGTGTGTTGAGTACCCGTCAGGCTCAAGCCGATGGTGTAACATTTGCTGTTAAATCTAAAAACATATATTCGATAGTTGAAGATTTAAAAAATAGCGACTCTGCTTTCAGAAAAATTAAATTACCAGGTAAATCTATACTAAAAGGTGTTGAGCGTAAAACTCAAATTACCAAAGTAGAAGATTTTGTATACTACGTTAAAGCTTACGGAAAATAATTAACCCCATAAGGAATTAGGATAGACTCCTGATTGCACCAAATTATTGATGGATGCCTGAACTCCTGCAGCATCTTCTTTATACGTAACGCCAAACCATTTAGAAGAGGTAGGTATCAGTTTCATTACTCCTTTTCCTGATTCGATAAAGTAGTTGGCCACAAATGGAATAAAAAATTCAGATTTTAATTCTTGCCCTTTTTCTTTCAAGAAAGAACCAAACAAAGATTCGCAAAGGCCTATAAATCCTGGTGCAAAACAAAAGAAATTCATACTAACCAAGCTGTCTGTATCTAGAGAATGAATTCCGCTTTCATCTTCATAAACTATGCCATTTGATGTTTGGTATATTTTTGTTCTTTCAGAGATATTGGTAAGATTATCTTGATCATCAGCTGTACAAACTCCACGGCTAACACTTCCATTATCACTAAGTGTTTTATTCAGTTCATAACCAACCAAGGCATAGGTAGACTCATTACATTGATTGGATAAAAATTGAACTGCTTGCACAAAAGCATCTTTTCCATAATAATCATCAGCATTAATTACAGCAAATGGCTCATTTACTTTACCCTGACAGCACAATAAGGCATGTGCAGTTCCCCAGGGTTTTTCACGATCGGCAGGCACTTCAAATCCTTCGGTATGCGAAAGTAAATGCTGGTATACATAATCTGTTGCTACTTTGCCATTTAACTTTGGCTCAAAAATCAATTTGAATTGTTCTGCAAACTCTTCTCTAATAATAAAAACTACTTTCCCAAATCCTGCTTCAATTGCGTCGTAAATGGAATAATCCATAATGGTTTCCCCTGAAGGACCAAAAGACTGAATTTGTTTCATGCTGCCATATCGGCTAGCCATGCCTGCTGCTAAAATTACTAGGGTAGGTTTCATGTGTTAATACTTATTGATTTTTGCAATACAAGGAGCAAATAAACTATTTGGTTGGTGATAACCATAGTTATGGCTCATTTCATGCTGTACTTTTGTAAAATTGCAAAATTAACCATTTTCCATTAAGTTCCAATTAGTATATGAAACTAGCACCGAATTCAATTGCTATTCAAAACATCCCAATGTTAACATTCAATGGGGTTGAAACAAGCATTGCTAGGTTTGATTTACTACATCCAATTGTAAGTGGCAATAAATGGTTTAAACTAAAATATTACATTGAAGAAGCCATAAAATACCAAAAAAACTGTATTGCGAGTTTTGGTGGAACTTATTCTAATCACATTGTGGCTTTGGCATTCGTTTGCAAAGAAAATGGGCTTCGTTCTGTAGGAATTATCAGGGGTGATTGCACAACAGCTTTATCACCCACCCTAGCTCAAGCAAAGGAATTTGGAATGGAATTGATTTTTACAAGCAGAACTAAATACAATGAAAAAGAATCCATTAAAAATGAATTCAATAACCCTAATTGGTATTGGGTAAATGAAGGAGGATACGGGATTATTGGCGCAAAGGGAGCAACAGAAATGCTTACCTATACTTCAAAAGACAACTCAGCCATCATATGTGCTGTAGGAACGGGCACTATGATGGCAGGTTTAATCAATCAAAGTAGGCCATATCAAACTGTAACTGGGATCAGTGTTTTGAAAAATAATTTTTCGATTGCTAATGAAATAACCAATTTATTATCAGATTCGGCTAAAAACAAACCATTCAACATGCTTCATGAATACCATTTTGGTGGATATGCAAAAACAAACAAGCAGTTGCTTGACTTTATGAACCATTTATGGGAAAAAGAAAAAATTCCAACGGATATTGTCTATACAGGAAAAATGGTTTTTGCAGTAGACCAATTGATTCAAAATAACTATTTCAAAAAAGGAACCAAATTGACAATTATACACAGTGGTGGATTACAAGGAAATTGCTCTTTACCCAAAGGCAGTTTACTTTTTTAGAAGCATCACTTACATCTTTATACATCAATTATTTTTCAACTCAACAAGGAGCATTCTGTAGTTGAATAAAAGTTTTTTACCGAAAATGTCAGTTATTAAACTAAATAATCACAACAACGGAATTAGCTGAAACAATGCACTTAAAAATTAAACGGATATCAACTTACAATCAAAAATCTGCTCGAAGTTCTTTTTAACTTTGTTTTTTACTTCATCAAAAGAAACCGGATTGCCCAATTCTTTTGCTAAGGATGTAACAGATTTATTTTCGATGCCACAAGGAATGATGTTATTAAAATAATTGAGATCGGTATTAACGTTAAAAGCAAAACCATGCATGGTAATCCATCTACTGCATTTAATTCCCATTGCGCAAATTTTTCTTTCCTTTCCTTTTAAATCACTATCAATCCAAACGCCTGTTTCGCCAGAACTTCTTTGGCCTTTAATGCCATATTCTGCAATTGTTTGAATGATTACTTCTTCCAAACTTCGCAAATACCAGCCCAGATCGGTTTTGAACTTTTCTAAGTCTAAAATTGGATAGCCTACCAATTGCTGTGGGCCATGAAAAGTAATATCTCCGCCCCTATTTATTTGAAAATATTCAATCCCTTTTTCAATTCTTTCTGCTTCGCTAATCAATACATGTTCGGGTTTACCGTTTTTGCCTAGGGTGTACACTGGGGGGTGTTCTACAAACAATAAATGATGGGAAGTAGCCCTTTCTTTTTCCGGCGCAATGGCTTCTGCATCGTTGCGAAACAAACGTTTTAAGTCGGTATTTTTTTTCAGTAAGGCCTCTTGATAATCCCAAACATCCTTATACTGTTTTACCCCCAAATCCTCAAACAATACCTGTTGTTGCATATGGCAAAAATAGCTTTCAATTACCAAAGTTCATCAAAGAATTACAAGTGCGTAGATGGCGCTTTTGGTTTACTTTTGTACTATGCAAGTGGAAACAGAACTTTTTTCGGAAGAACAGTCCGAGTCGCTTTACGAAAGAAAAACTTTTGTTGTAGATCCAGGCCAAGAGCCCTATAGAATAGACAAATGGATTCAAATGCATTTAGAGGGCGCTACCCGAAATAAAATTCAGCAAGCCATAGAAGCAGGCTTTTTAACTGTTAATGGCAAAAATGTAAAAAGCAATTACAAGATTAGGCCCGCTGATGAAATCGTGGTAATGAGCTTAATCAACCCAGACCATACTGTTTTAAAAGAAGAAGATATTCCATTGAATATTGTTTATGAAGATGAAGCAATCATGGTAATTAATAAGCCAGCCAATATGGTGGTTCATCCAGGCGTAGGAAACTTCAGTGGAACATTATTGAATGGTGTTGCGTTTTATCTTCGAAAACAGAACCCATCAATAGATGAAGAAAAACTTCCCAGGTTTGGCTTGGTTCATCGAATAGATAAAAATACTACAGGCCTCATTGTAGTTGCAAAAACGGGTGAAGCCGCATCGCATTTAGCCAAACAATTTTTCAACCATACCGTTAAGAGAAATTATGTTGCATTGGTTTGGGGCAATATTGCAGAAAAAGAAGGCACCATTGAAGCACATATTGCCCGCCATAAACAAAACAGAAAAATGTTTGACGCATATCCTGAAGGCGATACTGGTAAGCATGCAATCACCCATTATAAAGTAATTGAACAATTCAACTACGTAACATTGGTTGAATGTATTCTAGAAACAGGCAGAACCCATCAAATACGGGTTCATATGAAACATATTGGGCACACTTTATTCAACGATTGGGAATACGGCGGAGACAAGATATTAAAAGGAACGATTTATACAAAGTACAAACAATTTGTAGACAATTGTTTTGAGATATGTAATAGATGCGCTTTACATGCTAAAACACTTGGATTTATTCATCCAATTACTCAAAAAGAAGTCTTTTTTGAATCTGACTTACCCAATGATATGCAGCAAGTAATCGCTAAATGGAAAAATTATAGCTTACATAGAAATGATGAATAAAAGATGCATTGAAGCTATTATATTTGTATCCTTAACATTATTTCATGCAACTAGATATTCGCCATAATTGGACTACAGAAGAAATTGAATCTATATACCACAGCCCCTTATTAGAATTGGTTTTTAATGCTGCTTCTATGCACAGAAAGTACAATGATACTGCAGAAGTTCAGGTATGTACTTTACTAAGTATTAAAACTGGTGGTTGCAGCGAAGATTGTGCTTACTGTCCGCAAGCTGCAAGGTATTCTACAGATATAACTGTTCAGGCATTAATGCAAAAAGACGAAGTGTTGTCCTATGCGCAAAAAGCAAAAGATGCAGGTAGTACAAGATTTTGCATGGGAGCAGCTTGGAGAGAAGTAAGGGACAATAAAGATTTTGACCGTGTACTTGAAATGGTAAAAACCGTGAATGAATTAGGAATGGAAGTTTGTTGTACTTTAGGTATGCTAACCGAAGACCAAGCTACAAGATTAGCAGATGCTGGGTTGCATGCTTACAACCATAACTTAGATACAAGCAAAGAACATTATTCAGAAATCATATCTACTCGTACATACGACGATAGATTAACAACGCTAGACAATGTAAGAAAAGCAGGAGTAACCGTTTGTTGTGGAGGAATCATTGGGCTTGGCGAAACCCATTCTGATAGAATCAACATGTTACACACTTTAGTAAACATGCCCGAACATCCCGAAAGCGTTCCGATCAACGCATTGGTGGCCATAAAAGGAACACCTTTGGCCAACAATCCCAAAGTAGATATTTGGGATATGGTAAGAATGATTGCAACAGCAAGAATCTTAATGCCTAAAACAATGGTTAGATTAAGTGCAGGAAGAACAGAGATGAGCATAGCTGAGCAAGCCCTCTGTTTTATGGCAGGGGCCAATTCTATTTTTGCTGGAGATAAATTATTAACTACACCAAACCCCAGTTTTGATGAAGACAATGCAATGTTTTCAATGCTGGGTTTAAAACCGAGGGTTGCATTTAAAGAAGATCATCAACAGATTAATGCAGTAGTTTAAATTTTGCAGTATTGCTGATTTAACATTTCATTAGCTAAATCAACTCAACTTCTACTTAATAGATTCACAAATTAAAGTGAGTAATGATTGATTATCCAAATGATTATGCAAATTTGTAATCTTGAAAATCTGCTATAAAATGCTACGATTAATTACTTGTTATTGCGCACTGATTTTTCTGTTTCCCAATGCTTTGTTTGCCCAAAAAGACCAACTGAAAGGCTGGCATTTGTTGGATGCTTCGCAAGACTTGTATTATGGTATTAGCTTAAACAAGGCTTATCAATTTTTACAATCAACAAACAAATTACCCAAAAAAACGATTGTTGCAGTATTGGATTCTGGTGTTGATACTACACATGAGGATCTTAAAAAAAATCTTTGGCGCAATCCTAAAGAAATTCCAGGCAATGGTATTGATGATGATAAAAATGGCTATATAGATGATGTATATGGTTGGAATTTTTTGGGAGGAAAAGATGGAAGAAGTATCAAAAAAGCATCCAATGAAAGAACAAGGGTTTACCACAAGTGGAAAGATCAGTTTTTAGACAAAACAATAGACACCAGCCTGCTCAACAATTCTGAAAAAGCAACTTATACAATGTGGCAAAAAGCAGCCAATGCCATGAATTTCAGCCAAGAAGAACAAATGGATATTTTATTCATTGAACTTACTACTAAAGCCATGAAACGCCACGACAAAGTGATTCGCCAAGAAATGGGAAAGGAAGAATATACATGCGAACAATTGGAGCAATTTGAACCAATTACCAAAATTGGAAAAGATGCTAAAATAGGATACTTAACATGTATTAAGATGATGGGAATTGATGGAGACGAAAAAAATACATATACATTAAATGAACTCACCGAATACATTGAAGGGAAAAAAGAAAATTTTGAATCAAAAGAAAAAGCGCCATACAATTATAGAGCTGAAATAATTAAAGACAACTACGATGATTTTGCTGATCAATATTATGGCAACAACGATGTGATGGGGCCTGGCCCTGTACATGGAACCCATGTTTCGGGTATCATTGCTGCACAAAGAAACAATGCAATTGGGGTTGATGGAGTTGCAAATGATGCACAAATAATGACATTAAGGGTTGTTCCGGATGGAGACGAATACGACAAAGATGTTGCTTTAGCAATACGTTATGCTGTAAACAATGGGGCTAAAGTAATTAACATGAGTTTTGGCAAATCCTTTTCTCCCGAAAAAAAATGGGTAGACAGCGCTGTAAAGTATGCCGAACAGAAAGATGTTTTATTGGTTCATGCATCTGGCAATGAATCAGAAAATATAGATGAAAAAGAAAAATATCCCAACGCATGGCTAACGCAATGGAAAACAAAAGCAAAAAATTTTATTACAGTTGGGGCAAGTTCCGACACGAATATAGAGCCATCCATTGCAGCAGATTTTAGTAACTATGGGAAAGAAAATGTAGATGTTTTTGCCCCTGGTGTAAAAATTTACTCCACCCTACCTGGGGGTAACCAATATGGTAATTTACAAGGAACCAGCATGTCGGCGCCAATCGTTACAGGCTTAGCTGCATTAATTAGATCCTACTACCCCCAACTAACCGCAATTGAAGTAAAACAAATCATTGAACAAACTATTTCTAAACCAGATAGCAATATCGTATGCATTAAGCCAGGAGAAAAAAAAGAGAAAATTAGTTTTGCTGATTTATGCAAAACAGGTGGCATTGTAAACGCATACAATGCAGTTATATTAGCCAATGAAATTAAAATAGCATCTCCTGCTGCGAAGAATAATCAACCATTAAAAACAAGTAAATTATTACAATAATGGGCAAACCAATAAAAGGAGAATATGGTGCATTCTACGAAGGTTATGTGAGCAAGATAGATGCCGATAATCTACAAGAGGCTGTTATAAAGTATTCATCACCACTCATGGCTTTCTATGAAAAACTTCCAGAAGAAAAAGCCGATTACCAATATGCACCTGGGAAATGGAGCATGAAAGATTTACTACAACATATTATTGATACAGAAAGAATCATGTCGTATCGATTGTTAAGAATAGCAAGAAACGACAAGACACCTCTCCCAGGCTTTGAGGAAAATGATTATGCAAATGCCGCAAATGCAAAAACCAGGTCTTTTAACGCTTTGAAAGATGAGCTTATAGCTCTCAGAAAATCAACTGATTTATTCATACAAGGTTTAAGCGAAGAACAATTGAGTAATACTGGAATTGCAAGTGGAGCCAATGTAACTGCCAATGCAATTGGATATATCATTTTTGGCCACTTGATGCACCACAAAAAAATAATTGAAGAGAGATACCTTTAAGCAACTAAAAAAGCTCCGCCAAAATATGGCAGAGCTTGTTATAAATAATTTAAGCTGTATTTATTTAGCAAAAAGATGAACTGCTAATTGAACGTCTTTTGCAACATTCCCAATACCATAATTTACACCAAAGGCAGTTCTGTCTAAACTAAAAAAAGCTTCCCCAAAAAATCCTTTTTCATCAGAATTACGGATAACAACTTGAAAACTAACAGGCAAACTAGCACCCTTCAAATTTAAGTTACCTACAACAGTTGCATTGTTGTCGTTGGTATAGGTAACTGAACTGATTTTATAAGTTGCTTCACTAAATTTAGCTACATCAAAAAAGTCGGCAGTTTTTAAATGGCCTTCTAATTTAGCTCCTGCAGCATCTGTTACTTTTACATTTGCAAGATCTATTACAAATTCTCCACCCTTTAACTTACCTGCTTCAACTTGAACTGTTCCACCCTTTACTGTAAAATAACCTGTATGAAAATCATTCTTTTTTGATCCAACCCAATCAATACGGCTTTTATCGGCCAAAACATTTAAGGTTACCACATCTTTCGCAGACTTTTTAGGCGAAAAAGAGTACAATCCGACTATCAAAGCTGTTCCAAACAGCAAAAAAGTAATTTTTTTCATATTTTTAGATTTAATTTTTGATGAAGTAAAAATAACCCAATTAATGTTATAACAATAACAATAAACATGTAAATCTGAATATGAGTTTAACTTATCTTCGCAAAAATTGTTCCATATGAATCTTCATGAGTACCAAGCAAAAGAATTACTCAGTAAATACAATGTACCAACCCAAGAGGGGATTGCAGTAGACACTGTGATGGCAGCCGAAGAGGCTTATCGCCAAATAAAAACCCAAACCGGCAATAATTTTGCGGTTGTTAAAGCCCAAATTCATGCAGGCGGAAGAGGAAAAGGCAAAATAGTAGGAAACGAGCAACGCGGTGTAGCTGTAGCCAAAACTGCAGAAGATATTACCAATATTGCTAAAAACTTGTTGGGTGGAACCTTGGTAACCATCCAAACAGGAGCTGCTGGTAAAAAAGTGAGCAAAATTTTGATTGCACAAGACGTTTATTACCCTGGTCCAAATCCAGTAAAAGAATTTTACTTGTCAATCCTCTTAGACCGATCTAAGGGAATGAATGTGATTATGTACAGCACCGAAGGTGGAATGGATATTGAAGAAGTAGCGCATAATACTCCTGAAAAAATATTTAAAGAATGGGTTCATCCAGGAGGCCTGTTACAAGGTTTTCAAGCTAGAAAAATTGCTTTCAATTTGGGCTTAAGCGGCGAGGCATTTAAAAACTGTGTAAAATTTGTAACCAACCTGTACAAAGCCTATGTAGGACTTGATTGTGGTATGTTAGAAATCAACCCATTGTTTAAAACAAGTGATGAAAAAATCATCGCAGTTGATTGTAAGATGAACATAGATGACAATGCATTGATGCGTCATCCCGATGTAGCTTCTTTAAGAGATGTAACTGAAGAAGATCCAACGGAAGTAGAAGCTGGTCAATTCAACTTAAATTTTGTAAAATTGGATGGCAATGTGGGTTGCATGGTTAATGGTGCCGGACTTGCAATGGCAACCATGGATATGATCAAATTAAGTGGTGGCGAACCCGCTAATTTCTTGGATGTAGGCGGTACTGCTAATGCGCAAACGGTAGAAGCCGGATTTCGTATTATCATGAAAGATCCAAATGTAAAAGCCATTCTAATCAATATTTTTGGTGGGATTGTACGTTGCGACCGTGTAGCTGCTGGAGTAATTGAAGCTTATAATAAATTAGGCAATATCAATATCCCAATCATTGTTCGTTTACAAGGTACCAATGCGGTAGAAGCAAAAAAATTAATTGATGAAAGTGGATTAAAAGTACAATCTGCTATTCAGTTGAGTGAAGCTGCTGATTTGGTAAAAAAAGCAGTTGCTTAGTACAGCAAATATTTTTGTTGCTGATGATATCTGAAAATCCTGATTACCGTTGGTAGTCAGGATTTTTTGTATACAAGATTGTTAAATCAATGATTTACAACTACCAATTGCTTTACTTCGGATATTGCGCTTACTGTATAGGGCAATCCCGTTTTTAGCTCTACACATGCATATCTTTTTCTTCTTAATTTTCCTTTCTTAAATATTTTTCCATTATCCGTTATAAACAAGGCCCCTTCTGGAATAGAAGACAACAATTGATACCCCTCCTTGTGATGTTGATTGTATTTTCGCAAGATGGTAAGCAAAGCTATTTCACCATTTGCAGTAGCAGCAGGTGATTGCATTGATTTTTTTAACTCATTTACTACATCATTAGGAAAAATATTCAGTTGAATAAAGTCATTCAACAATGATCCATAACAGCATTTCCATTCCTTCCCATGCGCTTCAACTTTGTTCTTATAGGCTTCATAGGTTAATAAATGCGCTAATTCGTGTAACAGCGTAATCAAAAACTCATATTGATTTAAATTTCCATTTACACTGATTCGATGATTGCTACCTAAATGCGCATGGCGATAATCGCCTAAAACCGATTTGCGTACTTTAGAAACGGTTAAATGAACTTTATATAGATGTAAGAATTCAACTACTTTTTCAAAACTCCCTTCAGGCAAATAGTGTTTTAAAGCATGTAAGGGATGCTCAGTTACTGCCATTTTTAGGAGGGTTTAATTGTAGCGACAACTTTACTTCTAACCATGTATAAAAAAGGTACAGAGCCATGCTAATAAATAAAGCATTTACACTTTTAGACTCCCCTGCAGCGTATAGATAAACAAATGCTGCAGTGCCAAGAACAAACAATTTAAGAACAACAGAACCCATCACCCCTCTTACCATTGCATGGGGATTGGTATTATTGACCGATTTGAGTTGCATATTCAAGCTCAAAACGGAAATGAAAAACAACAAAGAATTGGCAAGCATTACAACTGCATAATCAATTTGATGACGCTGCATAAATGCCTTAAACACTACAGAATTGGCGTTTACAAATACGAATAATAAAATTAAAGGCAAATAGCGTTTTTTATGCTGAGCTTTCATAGATCGAATTTAACATTAATCAATCATTGGATGATTCTAGTTTAGGCAGAACCAATGGAACAGTATCTAATGTTGCAGGAGCATTTCCTGACAATACTTTTTTAACACCCTCCATGTATTGTTCTTTGTAACGAATGGCCTGTTCTAAAGAATCGGTTCTAATCTTTAATAATTGCAAAGCAGTTCTGCTTTCTTTGGTGCCATATCCTGGTATGTAATACTTTAATGGAGAAAAAGCAATTAATGCAATGGTTAAACCCACCAATACAACAAAAGTAGTGCTCAGCCCAATGTATACACTTAACCTCGACAATCGAATGGTAAGCATCTCTTCGAATGTATCATCATTCATCAATACCAGGCGATAGGTATTTCTGAGTCTTTTAAAGGTACTTTCTGGGTTTATCTTATCCATATTGTAAAAAACAGGTTAAAGGTAGTGATTGATCCCCTTTTATGATTCATTGAAAAAGAAATAACTGTATTTTTAAGTGATTTTATGCGAGAAACTGTTCCAAAATACCTAATAACCCTTTGCCCCCTATTGCTTTTTTGTTGTTTTGAGTTGAATGCTCAATCCAGCTCTACTGTAGAATTAACAAAACCCGATAAATACCAAAACAGAAGATTGGCTTCTGAAAAAACTGGCGAAAAGAAGTTCACCATACCAAAAAGACTTTATAGCAATACAGTTAGTCATTACAACTATTATTTTAATGCCAATGAAAAATTATTAGACATTATTAATAATGCAAAGGGGGTTCACAAAGACGATTATACGCAATTGCTTTCTTTTTATAATTACAGTTTAGATGAAACAGCAAAAGGACAAATTGATTCAGTAATTTACAAATGTACCGCTGCCATTTTATTACACGATTTAAGAAGCGACTGGGTAGACAGAACTTATTTGTTAATGGGCAATGCCTATATGCATAGGAAAGATTTCGACTCTGCATCCATGATTTTTCAATTCATCAACTATGCATTCGCTTCAAAAGATGATGGTTACGATATTCCAATAGGCAGTAATGAAAATAAAACGAACGGCGTATTTTCCATTTCAAGTTCAGAGAAAAGAAATATCTGGAAGAAAATTTCTTCTAATCCTCCAGCCAGAAATGAAAGTTTTTTATACCAAATAAGAAATTATATAGAACAAAAAAAGCTCGCAGAAGCCGAAGCTTTATTAGAAATAATCAGGTCAGACAAACTCTTCCCTCAAAGACTTAAAACAGATTGGTACGAAATGGAGGCCTACCTTCAGTACAATCGGCAAAATTACGACAGCGCTGCAGTAAATATTTACAAGTCGTTGGAAAACGCCAACAACAAAGCAGAAAAAGCAAGATGGGAATACCTTACAGCACAATTATTTGAAAGAGCCGGAAAAGATTCTGCATCCATTAAATGGTATGAGAAATCAATCCAACACAGCTCCGATCCAATTATGGAAGTTTATGCAAGATTAAAAATAGTAGGGCTTTCCTCAGAAAATAAACCAAATGCGTTAGAAGAAAACTTAAACCAACTTTTATTACTTGCCAAAAAAGATAAATATACTGGATATCGAGATATTATTTATTATGCTGCTGCTGAATTAGAATTAAAAAGAAAAAATTACTCCTCTGCTGAAAAATTGCTAACCAAAAGCATTGAGACTTCAGAGAACAATGAAGCACAAAAGCAAATAAGCTATTTAATGTTAGGGGATGTTCAATATTTCTCCAAAAAATATATTCATGCTGCAAGCAGTTATGATAGCATTCAAATAAATTTCTTAAAAGAACAAGATCAAGTTCGCCTAAACAATCGACGACCTCCACTGGATTCAATTTCAAAGAATGTTTTGCTCATTCAAAAAGAAGATAGTTTACAAAGAATTGCGTCATTGCCGGCTATAGAAAGAAATACCTATCTTAAAAACTTACTTAAAAAAATTAGAAAAGAAAATGGGCTCAAGGAGATAGACAGTGAAATGTCATTTGGAGGCAATTACCCTGTATCCACAACAGAAAGTTTTTTTTTTCCTGCTAATTCCGATTTCTATTTTGCAAGTGGATCACTAAAAACAAAAGGGCAAACTGATTTTAAAACAAAATGGGGAACAAGGCCCAATGTAGATAACTGGAGAAGGCAATCAGCTGTTGATCGGTCTTTTACATCTACTCAAGACGTATCAGATATAGCTACCCCAATAATTAATAAAAAAGCCGACCCTAAGGAATTGAGTATTGAAGCACTAGAAGCGGATCTTCCGATTACCATTAAGCAGTTAGAAGTATCCAATCAAACAATTTTTTTAGCCTTACTAAACAATGCATATATTTTTCAATATTATTTACAAGACTATCCTACTGCAATTGAAACTTACCATGAAATATTAAGGAGATTTTCTAATAACCCACCATCTGAAACTTTTTTATACAACTTAAATTTATGTTATAACAAAACAGGGCAGTACCAAAAAGCCGACTCCCTAATAAGTCAGTTAAAATCTCAATACCCATCTGGGGTTTATACAAAAAAATTAATCGGACCTACAGCAGTAAATCAAACAGCCTCTCCTGCCGAACAAACCTACGCTTCTATTTATCGTGCTTTTTTAGAAGGCCGTTTTGAATATGCTAAAGAAAAGAAATTAGAAGCAGACCAACAATTTGGGAAAAACTATTGGACCCCTCAATTATTGTACATCGAATCGATTTATTATATAAAACAAAAACAGGATAGTATTGCCATTAATCGGCTAGAGAATATTCAGTCGATGTTTCCCAAAACCGATATAGCAGACAAAGCGATCAATATGATTGATGTACTAAAAAGACGAAAAGAAATTGAAGCCTATTTGAGTAACTTAAATATTGAAAGGCCAGAAGAACTGGTGAGCAGAAATGTAGATTTAAACAGTACAAGTACTACAAAGATTGATCTTCCAAAAGTCAAAACAAGCAACCCGCTTGTAATTCAAAAAAAAGATCCAGTTTTAGTGGAGCCAGTAAAAAACAAACCAATAATACCAATAACAGACAGCAGTTACCAATTTAATGCAAGCGATTCTCAATACATTGTATTGGTGCTAAACAAAGTTGATGGCATTTTTATCAACGAAGCAAAAAATGCTTTTAATCGTTTCAATCAGGAAAGATTTTATGGCCAAAAGATTCCGCTTACCATTTTACCTATCAGCGACAGTATTCATTTTTTACTGATTGGGGCTCCGTTTGGGAATGCTTCCGCAGCAATTAGCTATTTGGATCAAGCAAAACCTTTAACCAATTCTAGAATTGTTCCATGGCTCACTGCCGACAAGTACAACTACAGTATTATTAGTATTTCGAACTTAGGAATATTGCAAAAAAGAAGAAATTACAACACTTATAGTACTTTTGTACATCAATTGTTTCCTGATAAATTTTAACCATTTTCTTGATTTTATCCCAAAACTCTTATTTAGCTTTATCATTCTTATTTAATTACCATCATGACTAGACCTGTTAGAATATTTTGGAAGATTTTTTTTGGCGGCTTTGCTTTTATCATTGTGCTTTTATTGATGCTGAATTTTGGATGGATTGGAAGCATGCCCGATTTAAATGATATCGAAAATCCAACTGCTTCACTGGCAAGTCAGGTGTATGCAGAAGACGGGACTTTAATGGGCAAATATTATATTGAAGACAGGATTAATGTACAGTATAAAGATATCAGCAAAAATGTAATTGAAGCCCTTGTAGCAACAGAAGATGAGCGTTTTTATGATCATAGTGGCATTGATGCAAGATCATTGGCCAGGGCTTTCTTTTATTTAGGCAGTGAAGGTGGCGCCAGTACCATCACCATGCAAACAGCCAAAAACTTGTTTACAGAAAACTGGAGCACTAAAAATTTTATTTTAAGAGGTTTGCAAAAATTAAAAGAAGGCATTATTGCTGTAAAGTTGGAACGCAATTTTACAAAAGAAGAAATTGCCACTTTGTATTTGAATACGGTTGCATATGGCGACAATGTTTTTGGCATTAGGAATGCATCCAAAACATTTTTTCAAAAAGAGCCAGACAGATTAAATGTAGAGGAAGCCGCTGTATTAATTGGAATGCTAAAAGGAGCAACATTGTACAACCCAAGAAGAAATCCAAAATTAGCATTAGATAGAAGAAATACGGTTTTGAATCAAATGGTTAGAAACAACTATTTGAAAGAATCGGAAGCGGTTATGCTCAAGTCTAAACCAATCGAACTCAATTATAAAAAATTAGATGAAACAACTGGCCTAGGACCCTATTTCAGAATGATCTTGGGAGAAGAAATGAAAAGATGGTGTAAAGAAAACAAAAAAAATAATGGAGATGCCTATGATTTATACAGAGACGGTCTGAAAATTTACACCACTATCAATCCAAGAATGCAATTGTATGCCGAAGAGTCTGTTGCAAAGCATATTAGCTACATGCAAAAATTATTAAATACGCAAGAAAATATCAAAAACGGAACTGTTTGGAAAGGATTTGAAAATGTATTAGAACAGGCCATGAAACAATCTGAACGTTGGAAAAATGCCAAGAAAGATGGCCTTTCCGACGATGAAACTAAAAAGACTTTTTATCAAAAAGTGCCCATGCATGTTTTTGCATGGAATAATACAAGAGGTAAAGACACCGTAATGACCCCTTATGATTCTGTCAAGTACCATCGTCAGATGTTGCAAGCAGGATTTATGGTAATGGACCCGCTCAATGGACAGATAAAAGCTTGGGTTGGTGGAATAGATTTCAAAACCTTTAAATACGATCACGCCAATATCAATACCAAGCGTCAAGTAGGATCAACCATTAAACCACTTTTATATAGTTTAGCAATAGAGGAAGCTGGCTTTACACCGAATACAGAAGTAAACGATGTTCAACAAAGTTTTGGCAGTTATGGCATGGTGCCCAATACTGGAAAAACATGCACAGGCGCTACCATGCCAATGGCCTTGGCATTAGCAAAATCCAGAAACTGCGCTTCTGCCTATATTTTAAAACAACTCGACAATACTGCAAACAATGGAGCTAAACGATTTGTAGAGTACCTCAAAAAATGTGAGATGACGAGTAAGCTTGACCCCTATCCTTCCATCGCACTAGGTGCCACAGAAATCTCTTTGTATGAAATGATGCAAGCATACAGCATGTTTCCTGGAAGGGGTTTCAATGCAAAACCAATGTACATCACTCGAATTGAAGACAAAAATGGCAATGTATTAGCAACATTTACCCCAAAACGCAAAGAAGTAATCAATGATGTGACTGCTTATTCCATCATCAAAATGATGCAAGGGGTAATGACCAATGGAACAGGGGCTGGAATTTGGGGATATGATGTTCCGGGCGGATTAGAAATTGCCGGAAAAACTGGAACCACCAATGACAATAGTGATGCCTGGTTCATGGGATACACTCCTCAATATTTGGCTGGCGGATGGGTTGGTTGCGACGATCGATTCATTCGCTTCAATAGTGAAAATCTAAATGGTCAAGGCGGTAGAGCTGCAATGCCCATCTGGGCTTATTTTTTTAACAAAGCAGCTGCCGATGCCAATTGCGGCATAGACACGAAGATGACTTTTATCAAACCTGATATCATGAGTGATGATATCAATATAGATTATATTAATGGCACAACGCCAATACTAGGAGGAGAAGGAGAAGATTTAGGTACGGGCACTTCTACTGACTATGAAGTTCCAAAAGACATTAAACCAGAAGAGTTGGGCGCCGAATCTCAAATCATTTTAAAAGAAGGAGAAAAACCAGTTGATTCAAAAGACAAAAAACCGGGTAATTTGCCTACCACGCCAGCCAATAAACCAGGAGAAAAACCGGCAGAAAAACCAAAAACTATAATGCCTAAAAAGCCAGGGGGAGGAACCAATTAATCAATATAAATAATACCGAACGCTTGTCTTAATCCTTGGGATGCTTGATGTATAAAGCGAAGCCAATGATTGCCATATTTCGAATAGAAAATAGAAAAATTATCATGTCTTTCTTGCAAATGATTGCCCGGAAATAAACTTGATTTTAATTGTGTGATTTGCTGTATAGCCATTTGAAACTTTTCCTTTTCAGCCCGGAGCATCTTCTTTTCCAATTGTTCCACTTTTTTTATCGCTTTGCTTTTGATAGCAATAACATGATCTACTAAGCTAACATCTATTGCACCTGATAAATTTTGTAATTGTTGATACAACAAATCGATTGCTGTTAATTCATTAATTAAAGACAATTGATGATTGCTATTGGCTTTTACTGTTCTGTTGATCAGCTCCGATGAATCGGCAAAAAGATCAATTTCGCTAAAAGCCAATTTTGCTAATTTTTCTTTTTGCGTTTTTTCAATGACTAAAAATGAATTCCTTAATACCAAAACGGGATAAGGAATATTCACTGCTTTAAAAACATTTTTCAATTCCAACCAATAGGCCAATTCTCCCCCACCACCAATAAAAGCTATATTGGGTAAAATCATTTCTTGAAAAACACCCCTTAAAATTACATTAGGACTAAATCGTTCAGGATAATTTGCTAATTCTTGCAGCATTTCTTCTTTAGAAAAAACAAGGTTCAAAGCGTTGATTTCATATTGGCCTTCGGCATTCAATTCAATTCTTTCTCGATGGTTATCAATTAAATAAAATAAATTAATAGCTCTGCCTGATGCTTGTACTTTATAATTCAAAGAAATTGATGCTGCCGTATGTTCTACAATTGGACGAGAAAACTGTTCTAACAATTCTTTTTGTATCACCGAAGAAAAAGCAGCTTTCAATTCAGCTTGATCTGGCATCAATACCACTACCCCATAAGCAGCAAACAATTGATTCACCAATTCCAGTGTAGCTTGTTGTATTAATTTCCCTTCAGTATAACTAGCCTTATACAATTCTATTAACTCATTGCCAAATGGCAGTACCCCTATTTGTCCTTCGATGGTATTCATCATTTGAAGAAATGATTGATCCACCTTCATTCTACCCACAGCGCCCGTTTGTTTTGTATTCCAAATTAATGACTGACCTCCTATATGTATAGTTCCCAATTCTTCTAAATCAGCATCCTCGCTTCCCATATAATAAACCGGAACAAATTGATTATCTGGAAATTGCAGCGTTAATTCTTCAGCCAATTTAACTGCATGCATTATCTTATAAATAAAATACAAAGGGCCTGTGAAAATATTGGGTTGATGTGCTGTAGTAACGGTGAATACATTTTCTTTCAGCAATAAGTCAATATTCGTTTTTACTTTTTCTGAGATTGGCAAGCCACTGTATTGCTTTTGAATGGTATTGACCAATAAAGTTCTATTGGTGTTTATTTTTTTTCTATGATCAATGGCTGCACGTATCCCTTCTACTGTTGGAGCATGTTCGTAAAATGGTTTTAGCAAATCAGACTGCTGCAAATAATCAGTTACAATTTTTGAAAAAGCTTGGGTGCTATTGTATGACAAATAAGAGGTAGTACAATCCATATGATCAGTAAAAATACAAATTCATTTAAGCATTGCATTATTTATTCTGTCAGTTAAATCTGTCGGGATTAAATGAACCAATATCCATACTAGGTTGTTTGTTCTGAATCAACTCACTCACTAATTTTCCTGTACCAGCACCTAAACTTAGGCCCACCATAGAGTGCCCAGTAGCCATTACCAAATTATTCCACTTTGCAGGCTTGCCTAAATATGGCAACCCATCTGCTGAACATGGTCTGAAGCCATACCAAACCTTGTCGATTGTTGGAAGTGGAATATCAAATTCAGGATAAAATCGCTTGACT
Source organism: Sphingobacteriia bacterium (assembly GCA_947456855.1). Classification (GTDB taxonomy): domain Bacteria; phylum Bacteroidota; class Bacteroidia; order Chitinophagales; family Chitinophagaceae; genus Sediminibacterium. The sequence continues at coordinate 20,507 of CANGTR010000011.1, forward strand.
GCTTGTAGCAAACCTTCCACCCGATTCATTCTTGGCGGTGTTTTAGTGGAAGTGATTTCCATCGTTCCACCAAATCGAATTTTATTGCCATCCATGGGGGTTAGTGCTGCTCTACCCTCCACCAGCACTGCAGGATAATTGATTTTATAAGGAGAATTTTCGAGCGTAATAGAATAGCCTCTTCCCGGCATTAATAAAATATCCAAGTCCAATTGAGCAGCCAACTCTCTACTCCATGAACCCGTTGCCAAAACAACTGCATCTGTTGCATAAAACTCCTTATTGGTTTTAATAGCAGTAATTTCTTTTCCTTTTTTCTCAAAACCGATAACTTCTGTATCCTTTACAAATTGCACTCCTCTATCTTTCAATAAATTGAATAATCGGTTCATCAATAGATTGGGATATAAATGCGCATCACAATTAAACAATACCGCTCCTTTGGCATTTAATTTAGTTTGAGGTTCCATTGCTTGGAGCTGATCGTAATTCAATAATAAAGTATCTGTTAAACCCAATTCATGTGCTTTCTCTACCAAATGCTTGCACTTTTCTGCCCCGGCATCGGTTTGAAAAATTTCCAACAACCCTTTTTGCTCATATGCAAAAGAAAAGCCTGGAATGGCATTCCATTCCTCATACATTTTCTTGCTTAATATGGCAATATCTCTTAAAGGAATGGCAGATTTTTCTACATGCGCTGGAGTTGCAATTTGCATAAATTTCAGCCCCCATTTGATTAAACTGATATCTAATCGGGGTTGAACATAAAAAGGGCTTCTTGAATTCCACATCCATTTAAGCCCCTGCTTAACAATACCAGGCGTTGCCAATGGAACAAAATGACTCGGACATACATAGCCTGCATTTCCATAGGAACAGTTATTGGAAAAATCATTCTTATCTATAACAGTAACATCAAACCCTGCTTCATTTAAATAATAGGCACTACTTAATCCAATAATGCCACCACCAATTACAGCCACTTTCATTGATAATTGTTTTAAATATTTCGGAAAATTACAGAAAAAATAGCTTACTAGGGGAAGAACTGACTCATTTTAGGTTCTTTCAAGTAACTTAGATAACTAGAACTGTTGATATGGAAACATACGGAAGAATTTTATTATTTGCAATGCCCGCATTTTTGGCATTGGTACTATTTGAAAAATGGTGGGGATGGAGAAAGGGAAATGATACAGTAAGAACCATGGACATGATAGCTAGCCTCAGTTCTGGAATTACCAACTCCACAAAAGATGTGCTGGGGCTAAGTATTGCCGTGCTTAGTTACGATTGGATGGTAAACCATTGGGCTTTGTTTCAGATCAATTCTACCATATTGATTTACATCATTGCATTTATTGCTTTGGACTTAACAGGCTATTTAGTACATCGTATAGACCATGAAATCAACTTTTTTTGGAATGCACATTTAATTCATCACAGCAGCGAGGAATTTAATTTGGCCTGTGCTTTAAGGCAAAGCATTTCCACTTTTTTCAGACTTTTTACCATTTTTTTATTACCAGCTGCATTATTGGGGGTGCCAACCCAGGTAATTGCCATAGTAGCACCCTTGCATTTATTTGCTCAATTCTGGTATCACACTCAACATATCCATAAATTAGGTTGGCTAGAAAATATCATCGTTACTCCTTCCCACCATCGAGTTCATCATGCACTGAACCCAGAATACCTCGATAAAAATTATGGACAAATTTTTATTTTTTGGGATAAATGGTTTGGCACATTTCAAGAAGAATTACCAACCATAAAACCTGTTTACGGAATTACAAGACCAGTGCAAACTTGGAACCCAATTAAAATCAATTTCACCCATATTGCACTGCTGATAAAAGATGCATGGCATACAAAAAAATTAATCGACAAAATAAGAATATGGTTTATGCCCACCGGATGGAGACCTTCAGATGTATCCAACCAATATCCCATATACAAAATTGATGACCCTTATCATTTTCAGAAGTACGATACCATGAATAACAAATGGTTAACTACCTGGACATGGATACAAATTTCAATCCTGCTGCTTTTCATCAGCTATCTGTTTGGGAATATCGCAACTATTGGAAGTCCTGGAATGTTTTTCTATGGTGCTTTTATTTATGTATATGTTTATGCATTCACCGATTTAATGGACGAAAATGCCAATGCATGGATCTGGGAAATGAGTAAGTCGGTTGTAGGTATTATTTTATTGTATACAACCAAAGATTGGTTTGGAATTGGAAATATTTGGGCAGCATTGCCCTATATGATTGCCGCTTATTTTGTTGTTTCACCAATCATTGTATTTCAACTTGCAAAAGCCAACTTTAAAGCACCCTCAATGGCATAAGTTATAACAAATCATCACTTGTAAAACTCAATGGCAATAGCATTGCAGCATTGGGAATAATAAATACTTTGCCTTCCATTCCACTCATGATCAATCTTATCGGATGTTTAAGCCTAGATTCATATTCCAATAAACTTTGTCGGCATATTCCACATGGAGAAATAGGATGATCACTCTCTCCATTTAAATTATGGTAGCTGATAGCCATCGTATGAATTGCTGTATTTGGATGAAAAGAAGAAATGGCTGATATCAATACTCTTTCTGCGCACAAACCAACAGGAAAGCTTGCATTCTCCTGATTACTTCCATTCACTATTTCTCCATTAGCTAATAATGCTGCTGCACCTACTTGAAAATTGGAATAGGGTGCATAGGCAGTAGCTGTGATACTCCTTGCTGTCTCTAATAAATTAGCATCAACCTTATTCAACCCTTTTATTGATTGATAAACCTCATAAATAAAATGTACTTCTTTCTGCTTCATAACCAAAACCAATTTAGACAAAAAAGTCCTCCAAGCATTATGCCAGGAGGACCCGCTTGGTATTGGAAGATACAACTTTTAATTGATTACCTTAAATATACGCTTCCATCTTGGGCCCTTCTCCCAACTGAACCAAATCAATGAAGCTTTCCCTACTATATTGGTTTCTGGAACAAAACCCCAAAACCTACTATCCTGACTTCTGTGTCGATTATCGCCCATCATCCAATAATAATTCAATGTAGGAACATAGCGATTGGTTTCTTTTCCATTGATGATAAACTTACCATTAACTTCTTCTAAAGTATTTTTTTCATACACGGTTATCAATCTTCTATACATTTCAATGGTTGAAGCGTTTACTGGAATAGCCTCTCCTTTTTTAGGAATTTTTATTGGGCCATAATTATCAAGGGTCCAAGGATAATTGGCATCATCATTCGGAAAAAACATACCAACATGCGTATCAACATATTTTTCCATTGATACAACATTTGGTTGAGCTTTTACTTTTGCAGCTTCACTTGCTGTCATGTTAAAAACCACAGTAAACTTGTCAGGCCCTTGCGAATATTGCCCTTTTGTATCTTCTGGATCTATTCCCAATTCATTCTTTAAAAAATCATCGGCAAAGGAATTTCCATTTGTGGTAACAATGTATTCAGTTTGTGCTCCTGGTGGTTCATACGCAGGTTGATTATTTACAAATAATTCGGCATTTTTAACTTGGATGACATCTCCAGCTATACCAACGCAACGTTTGATATAGTTGTCTGTTTTATCCATGGGATGAACAAGAATAGGATACTCCGCCATTAATGCTTCTCTATTGCCTTTGTATTGGCTGCTTCTCAACACTTCATAGTAAGTAATCTTGCTTCCAAAGTCTGGTAAATTAATGATGGTATCCCCCGCAGGAAAGTTAAATACCACAGCATCATTTCTTTGTACTTCATTAATAACAGGAAGACGTTTATATGGTATTTGAACCTCTTTAATATAGGAAGGCGTAGTTATTGAAAAAGGCATTGTATTGTGTACAAAAGGAAAAGACAAAGGTGTTTGAGGAACTCTTGCCCCGTAAGTCATTTTACTCACAAACAAAAAATCATTCACCAACAATGTTTTTTCCATACTTTCTGTTGGAATCACGTAAGCCTCAAATACAAAAGTTCTGATTAATGTTGCGGCAACCACTGCAAAAACACCAGCATCAATCCACTCTCTGGATGCTGGTTTATAATATAATTTTAAAGACTCAGGTCCATAAAATTTTTCTTTTTGTGAAAAGCCTAAATAAGGAAAATAGATAAAAGGAATTAAAACAGTTGCCGCATGATCTAGCACAGAAACTTTCTTAAAATTCATTACAAAGATGATGGCAATCCAAATGGTGATGAACTGTCCTGCAATAGGAATAAGTTGTAACCAAAACCAATACTGCTTAATACCGGTTTTTTGAACAATTAACCAGGTATTGTAAAATGGAATCAATGCTTTCCAAGGCTCAATTCCAGCTTTCTTAAACATCCCATACAAACCAATATGCCAACCAATGAATCCAACAATAAAAAGCAATAATCCCATAATATTATATTAAGTAGTAACAAAAATATCCAATTAGTATGCAAACTGCCCAATTATTACAAAATGTTTTACTAAATGTACATTTTAACGTCTTTAGCGGTTATTTCCTTTCCAGACAAGATGATCAACCGTTCAACTACATTTCTAAGTTCGCGAATATTCCCCGTCCAATTATGTTTTTGAAGCGCCTCCAATGCTGCAGGATTGATGGATTTTATCGATTGCCTGTATTCAAGTGCAATTTGTTCTAAAAAATGATTTACCAAGAGCTCAATATCGGCTATTCGCTCATTTAAGGAGGGCACATGAATTAAGATTACGCCTAAACGGTGGTATAAATCTAAACGAAAGTTTTTTGCTTCTACTTCTTTCAATAAATCCTTATTGGTAGCAGCAATAACCCTTACATCTACACTGATTTCCTTATCGCCCCCCACTCTTGTTATTTTCCCTTCCTGTAATGCTCTCAACACTTTTGCCTGAGCTCCTAAACTCATGTCTCCAATCTCATCTAAAAACAAAGTACCCCCATTGGCTTGTTCAAATTTTCCGATACGCTGTTTTATGGCAGAAGTAAAAGAACCTTTTTCATGCCCAAATAATTCGCTCTCAATCAATTCACCAGGAATGGCTGCACAATTCACTTCAATGATTGGCGCAGCTGATCGATCACTTTTCTCATGAAGCCATCTAGCTACCAATTCTTTACCAGTTCCATTTTCACCAGTTATCAAAACCCTTGCATCGGTTGGGGCAACTTTTTCAATGGTCTCTTTGATTTGAATAATTGGTTCACTATTTCCTATAATTTCTTGAACACCTGCAACTTTTTTCTTCAACACTTTTGTTTCTTGAACAAGTAAAGTTCTGTCAAGTGCATTGCGCAATGTGATCAATAATCTGTTTAAATCCGGAGGTTTAGCAATATAATCGAAAGCGCCTTTTTTTACCGCATCAACTGCTGTTTCTATATTTCCATGACCACTTATAATAATAATAGGAATTTCAGGAAAAATTTCTTTCGCCTTTTGTAAAAATTCAATTCCATCCAATTTGGGCATTTTAATATCGCATAATACTGTATCAAAATTTCCTGCTTTAAATTTTTTCAACCCCTCCTCACCATCATTTGCTTCCTCTACCAAATATCCTTCGTTAGAAAGAATATCTTTTAACACATTGCGTATTGCTTTTTCGTCGTCGATGATTAATATGGATGCCATATAATTATTTGTTTGCTAAGTTAATCATTGAAACCCGATTCGGATGCCTGCATAAAAGTTTTTTGATGGGGCAGGATTAAAAAATCGATTGCCTGCTGCATTGATATCATTGCCCAAACTATACAATTGATTCAATAAATTATCTGCACCAATAAATACATCAATTGCATATTTCTGCCATTTAACCAGTTTGCCCATTTTGGCCTGAACCAATTGATTGTGCTCTGTAAAAACAGTATTGGCATCATTTAAAGGAATTTTACTTGCAGCATTCATTGATACGTTAACATAATACCCACTTAGAAATAGAGATTGAATACCAATAAAAACAATTGTTTTAGGCACCCCGGTGATTGCATTTCCATTGAATGAATTTACTCCTTGCTTGTATTCAACAAACCGATAAGGTTGATAACTCAAAGAGCCATTGATTGCAAGCTGCCGCATTATTCCTGCTTTTCGGCTAATCAAATTGTGTTTGATCAATAATTCTACTCCTTCTTGCAAAGACGATCCGGCATTCACAAAATATTCTGCTCCAGATACATCATTCCTCCTTACAATAGCATTATTCAGCTTAAATCGATAGTATGATAAATCCAACATTAAATGATTGCCAAAGAAATTTCCTTTAAGGCCTGCTTCAAAATTCCAACCCTTCTCTGCTTCTAAAAAAGGATAGAAATTGCCATCGGATGGCCTTACTTCAGCCAAACTCGGCGATGAAAAACCTTTGGCTGCTACTAGGTATAAAAACATGTTTTTCATTGCTTGAAAAGACATAGCAATTCTTGGAACAAAGGGAGCATTGATTGTTCTTGTATTTAAAATTGGCTGAGCATCTGATGGCCTTTTATAATCGTACAATTGTTGATTACTGCTAAACCCAGCTGTAATCAATAGTTTTTTAACAACTTGCCATTTCAATTGAGAGAAAAAAAATTGTTGCTTACTAAAAACAAAGTCTTTACTAATCAGATTCCCAGGAATACCGGCATTGTTCAAATAATTATTAATTGCAGACTCATTCATCAATAACTCAATTCCATTTACCCATTGTATATAATTGTTGTTATTGAATGGTGTGTAAACATGTTGAAAACCAATATTGAAATTGGTTTCATTTCTTTGCTCGTAATTGGTTATAAATGGATTTTTAAATGCAGTTCTATTAAGAGAAACAAACCATTTGATGCTATGGTACTGATTGAACTGATATTTGTGTGAAATGGCCCCAAAAATGGTTTGATTAAAAACAGCCGTATTTTGTTGCACAGATCCAGGCAACGTAGCAGTTGGTTGTCTGGACAATTGAGGATTCAATTGCATTTGAGCTGAAGTGATTCCTCCAGGCGTTCCGTAATTTAAATCTGTTACAAATAACAAAGTATTAAAAATACTTTTTGTGGTTTTCATGGCCGTTTGCCATACCAATCCATTTTTTTGAAGAAAAGATTGTTCTCTATATCCATCTGTAACCAATCGATGAATTTGCAAAGAAGAACTGAATTGTTTATTTGAATATTTCCATTCTCCTTGTTGCTGATTCATTCCAAAAGACCCAACAGAGAAGCCGAAATCAAAAGATTGATTGATTGAATCAGCAAATAAAATAGGCTTATTCAATAAAATAGCACCTCCGGTTCCAGCCCCATACATACTGGAAGCAGGTCCCTTGGCAACTTCTACTTGACTTACAGACTGCAGGTCTAATAAATTAATGTATGTATTTCCTGTTGCATCCGATAAAGGAATTTCATTCCAATACAGTTTGATGTTTCTAACCCCAAAAGGCGAACGCAAAGAACTTCCCCTGAGTGATACTCTATAACTACCTGGGGATCGTTCTTCCATTCTAACACCAGGCAAACTATTCAACACTGGAACAAAAGACAAGGAGGAAAAGCTTGCTAAATCTTTAGAAGAAACCAATGCAATGGAACCCGGAACTTCTATCCAACGTCTGTTGGTATTAAAAGCAGTAACAATAACTTCTTTTAAAGTAGTATCTTTTTGAAAACGAATTGTATCAGATTGCGCTATCCCTGAGTGAAACATCAAACAGCTAATAAAAAAGAATACGCAATTTTTAAACACAATTATTTTTTCATGTACATCACTTCTTTCACCAACTTAACTGTTCTACTAACATCTGGCATAGCCAATGCAGTTAAATTAGGCGCATAGTGCATAGGAGCATCTGCGCTGGTAATGCGGCGAATTGGTGCATCTAAATAATCAAATCCTTCTTTTTGTATGCGATAGGTAATCTCAGAAGATACAGATGCAAATGGCCATTGTTCTTCTACAATCACCAATCGATTGGTTTTTTTAATGCTTTCAAGAATAGTCATCCAATCCAATGGACGTATTGTTCTTAAATCAATTACTTCGGCACTGATTCCTTCTTTATCTAATTCAGCAGCAGCACCCAAGGCCACTTTCATCATTTTATTATAGGATACAATTGTTATATCTCTTCCTTGTTTTTTAACATCCGCCTTGCCCAATGGAATATAATATTCCTCCTCAGGCACTTCCGACTTATCGCCATACATCACTTCACTTTCCATAAACATAACAGGATCTTGTTCATAACGTATTGCTTGTTTCAATAACCCCTTAGCATCATATCCATTTGATGGAGAAACAACTTTTAATCCTGGTATATTGGCATAATAACTTTCAAATGCCGTAGAGTGTTGAGCTCCAAGCTGACCAGCACTTCCGTTTGGCCCTCTGCAAACAATCGGACAACTAATTTGCCCGCCACTCATGGCCAACATTTTAGAAGCCGTATTTAAAATTTGGTCCATTGCCAAAACAGCAAAATTCCAAGTCATAAATTCAACGATTGGGCGTAAACCACTTTGAGCCGCACCTACAGCAACTGCTGTAAAACCCAGTTCTGCAATAGGCGTATCAATTACTCTTTTTGCACCAAATTCTGCTAGCATACCTTGGCTTACTTTATATGCACCATTGTATTCTGCTACTTCCTCCCCCATTAAAAATACTCGATCGTCTCTTCTCATCTCTTCACTCATCGCCTCACGAAGGGCTTCTCTAAAAGCTATTGAACGCATAGTTGGTCTTTTTTTTTAAAATGAGCACAAAAATAGCCCATATTGACATATAAAACGAAAAAATCCCTTCCTGAAAAACCAGGAAGGGATTTATATACTTACTATCCTTCTACATATTAAAATACATTCCAGCCAAAGCTCACATAGTACAATCCACCGATTTGTACATTACCAAATCCGTTGTAGTAGTACTTATTGAAAATATTGGTACCACCAAATTTCAAAATAGATTTAGACTTAGGGAATTTATAGTTTAATTGAGCATCTACAGTAGAATAAGAAGGCACTTGACCACTAGCAAATGTTCCTTCATACAAGAATGAATCTACCCATCTGTACAACACATTAAATCCGAAACGATTGTCTTTACCAAAACCGCTATTAGCTATACCGCCATTGAAACGCATTTTAGGTGTGTTGAAAAAAGACACAAATCCTGGAGGTAAATCTCCAATAACATCAGAATATACATTGGCGTTAACAGAGAAGTTCTTAGGTAATAAATACTCTGCAGAAGCACCCCAACCTGTTACATCAACAGAACCTGGTGCATTTACAGTAATACTGTATGCATTTCTTGTAGCCGCATTTAATAAGTTAGCAGGATTGCTAGGTAGTCCTGCTCTTTGTTGAAGCACATTTACTCCACTTAAAAAATCCCTGTATTTAGCTTGGTATGCATAAACATCAATCAATAATTTTTTAGCAATTAAACCCTTGTAACCAACTTCAAATGAAGTAGTAGATTCAGGCTTTAATTCACCAAACTGTTGTACTCGTAGCAAAGCAGGGTTTGGAGCACCAGCCAATGCGCTTGCACCAAATGCTTGTACACTAGGAACGGTATAAGCAGGATTTCCTTGGAAATTATAAAAATCTCTCAAAGCGGGTAATCCGCCCATTAATCTACCATTGCTGGTATTCAAATTAATCCACTGATTCTGTGTGGTTGGGAAACGGTAAGCTGTTTGATAAGAAAAACGAAGATTATGGTCTTGAGCCAATTTAACTACCGCAGAAACTCTTGGGGTAAAGCGACCTTTGAAATTGGTGTTTTTATCGTAACGGCCAGAACCGGTAACTTTCAATCGATCTCCAAAAAATTTCTGAGAGATTTGTAAGTAAGCGCCTGTTTCATTGATTTTAATAGGACCAGCTGTATCGGCAAAAATGGTTCCATTAGAATTTAATTGGAATTGACGCCAGTTACCACCAACCAATACATCGGTACCGTTCTTAGCCAATCCCAAAGCTTCAGTTAAATTGTATTGGCCATCTAGTGCTAATAATTTTGTTCTATCAACAAACAAACCACCACCCGCAGAGATAGGCAATCCTGCCACACCTTGGAACAATGGGTTATTCATGATATTGCTAGTAGGTCTGCCTTGATCAGCAACACCACGAGCAGTAGTATGAGGAATTAAACTATTTTGGGCAACAGCGCCAGATGCAGCATTTTGTGCTGCAGCAACAGCCTGTGCTGGCGTTAAACCTGAGGCTAAGCCAGCCCCATATGCAGCACCCAAAGCTTGGCCATAAATACCTGCAGCAGTACTCACCATGCTTCCAATGTATTGAGGATACCATTGAGTAGCACTTGGTTTCCAAGCCTCGTTAAACAATCTTGTTGTTGTTACAGTAGCATAAGAACTACCAGAGTTTTCACGAGTTGTATACGCTCTTACATACCAGTTTTTTGATTTTAACTCGGCTTTGTATTGACCCAATGTGAAATCTTTGATAGAGTAACGATCTACACCAGTGTATACTGTTGTTCCAGTACCCCAGTTACCCGCCAAAATAGCTTCTACTTTATCATTGATTTTGTAGTGTAATGCAGCATTGAACTTGAAATTTAAAGTAGTTGGATCCACCACTTGATTCTCATTATAACCAGTTCTAGAAACAGGAGTAGGTTGATTAGCATAATATCCTAAAACTCCTGAAGCAGGAATTTGAAAATTTCCAAAACCAGGCAAATTAATAACTCCTAAAACTGGAGTAGATGCAATAACTCCTCTAAATGCAGGGCTTAAATCACTAGTGGTTTCATCACCATAAATATTTACCCCATCGAAATTTGGATCAGAAACCCTATTTCCACCTCTTACTTCTCCGTTTGGATTGGCTGAGAGTGGAGATCTTAAATAGTTGCTGTTATTATTAGCAGTCCAGTCTTGTGCTTGTACAAATTGTGCATTGATTTTATATGCAAATTTTTCGTTGATTTTCTTGGCCCAACGAACACTCCAATCATAATAAGCCGCACGAGGACGTTGATAACTATCAACATGGTTTACTCCTTGTTTAATTTGAAAACTCATGCCTTGGTATTTGAATGGGTTTTTACTATTAATAAGTAAAGTACCATTTGTACCACCAGGGCCATATAATGCAGAAGAAGCACCTTGCAATAATTCAATATTGTCTACATCTAACTCAGTAACACCAGTAATATTACCTACAGAGAAGTTAAGACCTGGCGCTTGGTTATCCATTCCATCCACAATCTGGTTTAAACGTGTATTACCAGAGCTGTTAAAACCACGCGTACCAACACTCGTAAAAGTTAAACTCGCAGAAACTACGTCTACACCCTTCAAACTAGCTATTAAATCATAATAGTTTGCTGATGGTGCATTGCGAATAGCTGATGCGCTTAATCTTTCTATTGAAACAGGAGACTCTAAAATTCTCTCAGGAACTCTTGAAGCAGAAACTACAATCTCATCACCCAAAGTGAAAGCGGTTTCTAAATCAACAGCAATATTTTCATTGTTGCTTTTAACTACAACTTCTTTAGCTGCATATCCAACAGAAGATATAACTAAAGTAAAAGGTAGTTTTTGAACTGTAGAAAACTTAAAATTACCCTTGTCGTCGGTGTAAGTTCCAGCAGCTCCTCCTTTTACAGAAACGGATACCGCAGATAGTAATTCTTTAGATTTACCGTTTTTAATAGTACCTGAAACTGTTGTAGACTGTTGTGCAAAAGCAGTAAAACTCAGCGCCGTTGCAAACAACACCATACCTAAATGGGCTAATAATCTTCTCATATTGGCAATTTTTGTTTATAATAACAAGCAAATTAGTATATGTTAAGTACTTGTAAAAATTTAATTTTCAATATTTCCATTTTTTATTGTGGAGAAAAATACCCAAATGCAGCCCTTAATACTGGTTTCTAGGTTTATTTTTGAAGCATGTCGACCCAAATATTCCCTCAGCAAACCGGTTTTTACAAAGGAAAAGTTCGTGATGTGTACTATATCCAAGAAAACTGGCTGGTAATGATAGCCAGTGACCGTATTTCAGCTTTTGATGTGATACTGCCAAGAACCATACCTTTTAAAGGGCAAGTGTTGAACCAGATTGCTGCATATATGTTGCACAAAACAGCCGATATCTGTCCAAATTGGCTAATTAGTAACCCAGCCCCCAATGTTTCCATTGGCAAAAAATGCAACCCATTTAAGATAGAGATGGTGGTTCGTGGCAATTTAGTTGGGCATGCCTGGAGAACCTATCAATCAGGAAATAGAATGATATGTGGAGCAAAAATGATTGATGGATTGAAAGAAAATGACTTCTTCCCAACACCCATCGTTACTCCATCAACAAAAGCAGCCGAAGGCCATGACGAGGATATTTCAAAAGATGAAATTATCAAACAAGGATTAGCCTCCTTAGCAGAATGGAATCAATTGGAAAATTATGCTTTGCAATTGTTTGAAAGAGGAAAAGCCATTGCAGCTAAGCAGGGTTTGATTTTAGCTGATACCAAATATGAATTTGGAAAAATTGGAAATACCATTTACTTAATGGATGAAATTCATACACCAGATTCTTCTAGGTATTTTTATGCAGATGGATTTGAAGAAAGGCAGCAAAAAGGAGAACGTCAAAAACAACTAAGCAAAGAATTTGTAAGAGAGTGGTTGATCGAAAACAATTTCATGGGAAAGGAAAATCAAACCGTTCCTGCCATGTCGGATGAATGGGTTAATACCATAAGCCTTCGCTATATTGAATTGTATGAAAAAGTGATTGGCGAAAAATTTGTACCAGAGCCACTTACCGAGGAAGCAACTCAGCAAAAAATAAAAGAAGCCTTGTATCCTTTGCTATAAGCACCCTTAAGTTGATCGATCTCCTGCGTTTAATAGATCCGACAGTTTTGGTCTGAGTCGAGCACTGCTTTTATTAAAAATGTTTTGACCTTTATCAATCCCTTTTCTAATGGCTTCTTGGCGTTCTTTAGGCAAATGAATGGTTGCTACACATTCATTACTGCAACAACCATTGAACTGATCTGCACATGATGCACATTGAATAAACAATAAATGGCAACCATCGTTTTTACAATTGGTATGCGTATCACAAGGCTTACCACATTGATGACAATTGGCAATAATGTCTTCGGTAACTCGCTCTCCTAAACGATCATCAAAAACAAAATTCTTTCCAATGAATTTTGCGGGTAAATTTTGCTCTTTGATTTCTTTTGAATAATGAATGATGCCTCCTTCTAAATGATACACATTTTCAAATCCTTGATGCAACATATAGGCACTTGCTTTCTCGCAACGGATTCCTCCGGTGCAATACATGATGATATTTTTTTGCTCTTTCCCTTTAAGCATATCAACTGCCATAGGAAGTTGATCTCGAAAAGTATCAGATGGAATTTGAACAGCATTTTCGAAATGACCTACTTCAAATTCATAATGATTGCGCATATCTACCACAACTGTATCGGCGTTATTCAGTAGCTCATTCATTTGAACTGCATTTACATACTTGCCTTTTTTTTCCATAGAAAAATGAGGGTCTTCAATTCCATCAGCTACAATTTTATCACGCACTTTTATTTTCAATACCCAAAAGCTTTTCCCTTGTTTCAATTCATCATTTAAACCATTTGCATCTTCCACTGCAACATTCAGTCGGAGATCTTCTAAGCCTTTGTGATTTTGCAAAATATTTTTGAAATCGGCCAAGAAATGATCAGGAACACTCACTTGTGCATTGATGCCTTCTTTTGCAATATATATTCTGCCAAAAACAGAAATAGATGTCAATTGTTTATACAAATCATCTCTAAACTGTTGAGGATTTTGAATGGCGAGGTAACGATAAAAACTAATTGTGGTTCTTTTGAAAGTTTCTTTCATCAAAAGCGCCTTCAACTCCTTATTGGAGATACGATTGTGTAATACAGCCATTGAATTTAATTTTAGACATAGCATGCGCTATGTTCCAATTTTTAAATAGGAGCCGCTTGCAGGGCAGCCAAAATCAATCATAAAGTTAACATTTATCGAGACAATGGTACCGAAAATCTAAAACCGCTTGGCTTAAACCCATTTTGCTCAAATCCTTGCACAAAATCTATTCTCATGATTTTAAAAATATTCTCTAACCCAATAAAGTATTCTATATAATTGGTTCCATTATTCAGATAAAGTCCATTGGCACCTGTAACAAAAAACCAATTGAGTTTTTTAAACCCAGGAATCTTATTACTAATGAAACCATTTAAGTGATGTTCGATATGTACAGCCGCATTGAATGAAGCAGTATTGCTGTATCGATAATATGCTGCCAATTGAAAGCTATTTAAAAAATTGGAAGAAAAAGCAGTTTGATTGCCTAAGAAATGATGATAATCTGGAATAAAAGTTTTATTTGCTTGCAAAAAACCACCCACAACAAGGTTATAACTGAATCTGCCATAAAGCTTAAGATTCAACTGATCATTTACGCTCACACGCCAACGCGTGTAATCTACATCGCTTCCAAATAAACCGTTTATACCCTGAGTAATACTTGCATTGATCGTTGGATACCTGGAACCTACACTTACTTTACGATCAGGAAATTCCACATACTTAGATCCAGGCCTCCAACTCATTCCAACAGTTAATATAGCCGCCTGGTGATTGATCATTTTAGTATTGGTAAGCTCAGTTGGATAATTGGGAGTGAATTGTCTGTCGGGCTTATCAGACCAAGTAGTCATATCTGCTAAATTGTCCAATGCATACCTGTTTTGAAATTGAAAATTAGCGCTTAGATTAAGCCCACTCCCAACCCCTTGAGAATAACCGATTCTAAAAAAATCGGCTTGATAGATTTTAAAATAATTGTATTCTTGAGTTAATGTATACAAAGAATTAATCCGTTCACCTATGGGTTCGGCATTGTTATACTGAAGTACTTTTCTTCCCCCAGCAACAGACAATGATTGAATGTATTTTTTTCCAAAATTATAATTGAATGCAAGGCTTGGATTAAAATGTCCATTGGCAAAACCATATCGAATAGTTGGCGTTATTGAAATAGATTTTCTGCCCTCATAACTTTTAGAGAATGATGGACTAAATTGAATTACACCACCTTCTACAGTATTGTAATTGAGTGATTGAATAAGTGGATCGAAACTGATATTGGTTTTGTTTTTTTGTTTACCAAATGACTGACCCGTTAGCAGCAAGCCAACCAATGTTATCTTATTGTTCTTCTTATCTAGAGAATCCAAATATTTAGGATCTTTTCTTACTTGTTCTAAACTATCCTTTTTTTGATAGTCTCTGGCTTCTTCTACCAATAAAGGCAGGGGCCTGATACTGTCCCAATAGGCTGCAGATTTTTTATTGGAACTATCATAAAACTTTAAGATGGTATTATCAAAATATTTAGATTTAAATGCTGGTTCTAAGTTAAACTGGTCATACACTTGCAAGAAATTGCCAAAAAAATCGAACCCAAAAAACTTACCTGAAGGATAAATTACTTGATTTTTTATGACCCAATATTTTCCTGCAGGAATATAGTTCTGTTGAATCACCAAGGTATCCAAGAGTTGCATTTGTTGTGCTTTTAATAATTTTAAATCTACACTTTGAATGCGCCAATCATTTTCACTGATATTGATGTACCCCGAAAACAAAGGCTCGTAGGGCCTCTTAGGAATTACCTTAATTCTGCTAACCTCTTTACCAAACTCAAAGAAAGTTCCTTCAAATTTGTATTTATAATAGTTCAAAGCATTGTTGGCAATGGGCGAAATAAATCCACGCGGATTCAAACTCCTTCCTACAGAAATGGTGTTTTCATAAAAAGAAATAATTTGAGGGCTACTGAATCCAAAGCCATCACTTCTACCACTCACTTTAGTTGAGATTACTTCAATTTTTCTTTTGTTGGGTTCTTCTACGGAATACTTGGCTATGGTTTCAGAAAGAAACAACATTTTACGTTTACTGGTATCCCCATCTTCAAAATCTACTTTCTGCCCAAAAAATGATGTTGGATAATTGCGTAACTGTAGTTGGCCTTTAATATATACTTCGCAACTAAATTGTTTTATTTCACGCAAGTGTTCTTCCCTACTGGCAATTGCTTTTCTAATTATTGCATAAGCCGGATCCTCTCCGCCAGATTTTACGGTAACGTCTTTTAAATCGTATTGTCTTGGCGTTAAATCAAAATCAACAAGAATGGATTCGCCTTCAACTTTAACTTTTTTCTCTAATGTAGTATACCCTACAAATTGGCATACCAAAGTATATGTACCTGGCTCTACATTAATTGTATAAAATCCATTTTTATTAGCGGAAACCCCTTTGGTAGTTCCTTTAATTAAAATAGAGGAAAAAGAAAGTGGCTTGTTTTCATTTGCCGAACGAATCGTACCGCTAATGGTTGCAGCATTTAATAAAAAAGAAAAAAACAATAACCAAGCAGTAAGTAAGCTTTTACGCATAAAAAAGCATTTGTTTTAATTGGTATAGAAACACACGAATATATTACCAAAAATAGCCGGAAATAATTCCAGCTATTCAAATTCTGTTAAGCTTATGATAAACTATTTAGTGATTCTCTCTTGCCATGCCAACATACCACCTGCAACATTAATGGTGTTGGTAAATCCAGCAGTTTCTAAAATCAAACAAGCTTGTCCACTCCTATTGCCACTCCTACAATACACATAAATGGGTTGATCCTTCATATCTTCAATTTCATCTAATTGCATTGTCTGAATTTTTCCTAATGGATGCAATACACCCCCAATATTAAATTCGGCATTCTCATGTGGCTCTCTTACATCCAATAAATTAATTTTTTCACCAGATTGAATTTTTGCATTCAGTTCTTCTACTGTAATTGTTTGCATATAAGTACTATTGTTGTGTAATTGATTTTGTTGTATCCCTTATAGGAGCTTCATCACTAATGTATAAATCCATCATTTGCCCCTGCCTGATTTTATTGGGCAATTTCTCTCCATTAGGGCCAATGGCTCCAGAAAATAAATCTGGGTTTTGTTTAACAATAAAAGCAGCGCCCGAATCTTTGATATTGCCAACTGCAATAATAGAACCAATATTTACACTAATAGACGACAATAAACTTCTTACATCATTCAATGTTTTTCCAATTAAATCTGGCACATCGGTTTCACCAGTTCCAATTCCGCTGCCTAAAACAAAACTTATCACAGCGCCAATAGGAATTTTAGTGCCGGGCTTTATAGGTGCATCATTGTACAACTGTTGCAAAACAGCGTTGCGAGCAATATCTGGCTGATAGGTTGTATAACCCAATTTCAATCCAATGCTTTGTAAATACATTTCTGCACTTCTAATAGAAAAACCAGCTAGATTAGGCATTTCAACCAGTGGAGGGATAACTCTATTTACCGTTAAATAAATGGTGCGTCCGGCCTTTACCATTGCATCAGCTTCAGGAATTTGACGAATCACTGCTTGCTTAGCGATGGTATCGATATAAACAGAATCTTGAATTTGCACTTCAAAACCTTTGTCCTCTAATATTTTTTGAGCAGCCACAATATGTTGGCCAGTGATAGATGGCACTTTCTCGTATTGACCGTACCCTGTTATCCATTCAAGGCTTCCAAAAAACAGCAATATCATCAAGAATACAATACCTACTCCTGCTAATACATTTACCCAAAGGGGCTTGTCTGTTATAAATTTAAACAAAGAGAAAAATTATACAATGAATTTAATAATTAAATGCTTGATCTATGATGGCTGAATAAAAATCAGATAAAGACATTCCCATGGCCTTTACTTGCTGAGGAATAACCGAGGCTTCGCTCTGACCTGGAACTGTGTTCACCTCCAACATAAATGGTTTTTGTGCTTGCTCATCATAAATAAAATCAATCCTAACAACCCCTCGGCAATTCAACACTTCATAAACATGTTTGGCTGCTGAGCTCAATTGTTCTTCCATTAATGAGCTAATAACAGCAGGTGTAACTTCTTTACTTTTGCCTTGGTATTTTGCTTCGAAATCAAAAAAATCATTGTGGGTAGTGATTTCTGTGATTGGCAATACCGTAATTGTTTTTCCTTGCTTGAAAACGCCAATCGTAAATTCTCTTCCTTTGATAAACTCTTCCACCAAAATTTGACTGTCTTCTTTAAATGCTTTGGTTAAGGCATTCTCTAATTGATTGGCTTCTGTTACTTTACTCATTCCAATACTACTACCCCCGCTATTGGGTTTTACAAACAATGGCAACTTTAATTGGGCCAGTATAACAGCTGTCTCAATGGGTGTATGCCTAAACAAGTGCATCGATTTGGCAACATTAATTCCTCCAAAAGCCGCAACAGCAACAGTAAAGCGTTTGTTCATTGTTAAAGCCGAAGTGGCAGCGTCGCAACTTGTATAAGGCAGACCAATCATATCAAAATAGCCTTGTAATTTTCCATCTTCTCCCGGAGTGCCATGTATACATAAAAGCACCACATCAAAAGAAATTACCTCCCCATTATTTATGATTGTAAAGCAGTCTCTATTTACAGGAGACTTTTCGCCATTTTCGTTTTCATACCACCAACCTGTTGGATTAATATCTATTTTATAGACATCGTATTTGTCTCTATTGAGATTGTTGCCTACTGTAACTGCACTCTTGTAGCTGATTTGGGCCTCCCCACTTAAACCTCCTGTAACCAACGCAAGTTTTTTCTTCATATTGATACTTAAAAAACAAATAAAAGGACCGCTCTGTATTTATATATGCATTTTGGCCTTTTTAGCCATAAGTTCATCAACAGTTTCCTTATACATATCGTCAGGAACACAACAATCTACAGGACAAACTGCTGCGCACTGAGGTTCTTCATGAAATCCTTGACACTCTGTACACTTATTTGGAGTGATGTAATAAGTATCTGAGCTAATCGGAGCAAAACGATCATTGGAATCTACTAAACTGCCATCAATCAGCTGAAAACTACCTTTAACAGTAGTTCCATCAGCAATTGCCCATTCTACGCCACCTTCGTAAATAGCGTTATTAGGACATTCTGGCTCGCAAGCTCCACAGTTGATACATTCGTCGGTAATTTTGATTGCCATATAAAATGGGTTTGTTGGTTGAGTGAATTTACATTTGTATTCTCAAAAATACGAATGACAAATGATTTTACAAGAACGAATTGAAATTTTATCAAAATTAGGCGCATATTTATCTGGCAAGGATTCCGAATGGGCTGAAGTAAAAGAAAAGGCTTTTCGTGAAAACCAATGGTTTATTCCAGCCTTTATCGATGCTGCTATCAATAATATAGCCACCCAATTTTTAAATAAAGACTTGCTGGTAAGCTGGGCCCAACAATACCAAATTACTAGCCAACTAGCCAACCCGAAAAGTATTGGAATTGTAATGGCTGGAAATATTCCTTTGGTAGGGTTTCACGACTTGCTTTCGGTATTCATGAGTGGCCATATAGCAGTAATCAAGCCATCTTCAAAAGATGAGGTATTGATTAAGCACATTGTATCAAAACTCTACGAATGGGATGTATCTATACAAAATCATATTTCATTTTCGGAAAGGCTGAATAACTGTGATGGATATATAGCAACTGGAAGCAATAATGCTAGCAGGTACTTCGAAGCCTATTTTGGAAAATACCCCAATATCATCAGGAAAAACAGAACCTCCATTGCAGTGCTTGATGGCATGGAAACCAAAGAACAATTGGCGCATTTAGCAGATGACGCAATGCTGTTTTTTGGATTGGGATGTAGAAATGTGACTCAACTATTGGTTCCAACCAATTATGATTTTATCCCTTTATTAGATGCGTTAAAAAAACATGAAGGCTTAATGGAATTTCACAAATACAAACACAATTTTGATTACCATTTAGCCCTATTAATCATGGGAGGTAAATATTATATGAACAACGACAGCGTTATTCTTACTCCAAATATTTCACCGTTTTCACCGGTGAGTCAGATCAATTATTTTAGCTATGAAAATGAAGCGCACTTAAAAGAACTACTCAACAACGAATCGATACAATGCATAGTTGGAAATGGTTATACCCCATTTGGCAAGGCACAACAACCTTCCCTTACAAACTATGCAGATGGTATCGATACGATGGCCTTCTTATCGGCTATTTAAAATTGACATTTTTTCATAATCGAGGTGAATAAATGACGGGATTTTAAAAACATTTGTTAAATGGCATCATCAGAATAGGTCATTTTAAACAGCTTGGTTTATTTGTTGTCAGAAAGGCATAAAAATTGTTTAATATTACTTTTAAATAAACAAGAACTATGAATTGGAAAAATGGGATAGCCATCATTGCGATTAGCGCAACAACTGCATTAGCAAGTGTTTGGGGCTTTGGAAAATATACAGAGTACCAACGCATAGGAATCCAAGAGCCAGGTAAGCTACCTGTAAACTATGCAGGTTTTTTAGGGAATAATGCCGGTCAGGGTCCTGTTGATTTTACTGCAGCTGCCTCCAGTGCAACACCAGCAGTTGTTCATATTAAAACCAGAACAAAAGCAAAACAAATTAGCAGTAATCAGCAGCGGCAAAGAAACCCTTTTGCCGATATGTTTGGCGATGATTTTGGCGATTTCTTTGGCGGCGGGCCTAGGGTGCAGCCCGAACAAAGAGCAAGCGGTAGTGGTGTATTAATTACCGAAGATGGATATATTGTAACCAATAACCATGTTATTGATGGATCGGATGAAATCAATGTAACACTGGCCAATAAAAAATCTTATAAAGCAACTTTAATTGGTCAGGATCCCAATAGCGATTTGGCGGTGATTAAAATTGAAGGGAAAACCTTTCCATACATGATATACGGAAACAGTGATGATGCTAAATTGGGCCAATGGGTGATGGCAATTGGTTATCCATTTAATTTAGATGTTACTGTTACTGCAGGCATTATTAGTGCTAAATCCAGATCCATTGGAATCAATGACAGACAAGGATCGGCTCCAGTGGAATCATTTATACAAACAGATGCTGCAGTGAACCCTGGCAATAGCGGTGGAGCATTGATTAATACTGCTGGAGAATTAGTAGGCATTAATTCTGCGATAGCATCTCCCACAGGATCTTATGCTGGTTATTCTTATGCGATTCCAGTAAATATGGTGAAGAAAATTGTAACTG
>CANGTR010000012.1 GCA_947456855.1 Sphingobacteriia bacterium
TCTCTTTTATCTCTTCTCTTTTATCTCTTCTCTTTTATCTCTTCTCTTTTATCTCTTATCTCTTCTCTTTTATCTCTTATCTTTTATCTCTTATCCCCCATCCCCATTGTAAAAATGCTGGCAATGCTCTTGCCCAAGTGTCTACATCATGTTTTCCATCAGCCAATTCAAGGTATTCAATATGTTGATCAGTATACCCTTTTGCTTTTAGTGCTACAATCATATCCAATGCATCATCTATTGTATCAATAATGCCGTTGTTATTTCTATCTGCTGTTTCATCTTGGGTTCCGCATTCGATAAAAAACTGCAACCAAGGATGAAATGTTCCCTTCCTAATTTGCAAATGCATCAAACGATCTGTCTCCTCGTTATATCCTTCGTCATATCCTTTTCTTCTCCACCATAGTGATCCACTAAAAACACCCACTTTTCTAAATTCACTGGCATGATTCCAAATAATATCTAAAGCACTTAACCCACCTAATGAAAAACCAGCAAAGGATTTATCTTTAAAAGAGGGCGCATGAAGTTTCTTTCTGATAAAAGGGAGCATTTCATCAAAAATAAATTTAGTGTATAAGCCAGCCTTAGCACCTCTTCCTAAATAATCCGATGAAAAAGCAGTGCCATATTCCATTTTTCGTTCTGGCCCACAATGAATACCTACACATACCAAAGGTTCAATCAATTTGCTATGTACTAGCTTTCCTAATATTTCATCAAAAGGCATTTTCAATAAATCTTGACCATCATTAATCAATAAAAGACTTAATTGATCCAGATCTAATGTTCCATCTGGAATGTATACATCAAAGAGTACTTCTCTTTCAAGGTATTCCGACACCAAAATGAATTGTTCTTTGCTAACTAATTTATGATCTACAGATTTTGTATGATGCATCTGTTAAAAATAATTATTTATCCCAATTTTTAGACATTAAACATATAAAACCTTAATTTAGGAGTAACCTAAAAATGCCGTATGAAAAAAATTGGAATATTATTCGGACAGGAAAGAAGTTTCCCATTGGCGTTTGTTGAAAGAATCAATAGTAAAAACATACCCGGCATAATAGCCGAACCGGTTAAAATTGATAAAGTAATTCAAGGAGAGAGTAGCGGCTATTCTGTTATACTTGATCGTATTAGTCAGGATGTACCTTTCTATAGAGCGTTCTTAAAAAATGCAGCACTTTGTGGAACTGCCGTAATAAACAATCCATTTTGGTGGAGTGCTGATGAAAAATTTTTCAACAATTGCTTATCAACCAAAATAGATGTACCAGTTCCTAAAACAGTTATTCTTCCTTCAAAGGATTTACCTGCTGATACAGTTGAATTGTCTTTTAGTAACTTAACCTACCCACTTGATTGGGAAGGCATCTTCAAGTATGTTGGATTCCCAGCTTATATGAAACCTTTTGCAGGTGGCGGATGGAAAAACGTTTACAAACTGACCGACATGAACGACTTTTTTGAGAAGCATGCAGAAACTGGTGAGTTGGTAATGATGTTGCAAGAAGAAATTATTTTCGAAGAATATTATCGCTGCTATTGTATAGGCGGAAAACACGTTCGTATCATGTCTTATGAGCCACGTAATCCACACCATTTAAGATATGTAGCCGACTTCAAACCTTCTAAAGAGAAGCTTAAAATGATGACAGATATTGTTTTAAAAATCAATAACTATTTAGGCTATGACTTTAATACAGTTGAACTTGCTTTAAGGGATGGAGTTGCTTATGCGATTGATTTTTGCAACCCAGCTCCAGATGCAGATATCAAAAGTGTTGGCCAAGAAAATTTTGATTGGGTAGTAGAAACAGCCGCCAATTTTGCCATTGAAAAAGCAAAAAATCAAGTTGAAGGAACTGATAATTTAACTTGGGGTGAATACATCAAACGCAGTACTGCAGGAAAAAAATTATACTAACCATAATTGCTTTTGCAAATAATCTTATGGGAAACAACTACAAACATTTTACACTTGGTGTTGAAGAAGAGTACATGGTAATCGATCCAATAACAAGGGAATTAAGAAGCCATGAACAAAAAATAGTATTACTTGGACAAGAAATATTAAAAGACAAAGTAAAGGCAGAAATGCACCAAGCAGTAGTAGAAGTTGGCACGGCTATTTGCAAAGACATTGATGAAGCTTATGAAGATGTTGCTTCACTCAGAGGAAATATTTCCGCTATAGCCAATGATCTTGGATTATGGGTAGGCGCTTCTGGCACTCATCCATTTAGTCATTGGGAAACCCAACTTATCACCGATCATGTACGATACAACCAAATTGTAAATGAATTACAAGAAGCAGCAAGGAGTAATTTAATTTTTGGCTTGCATGTACATGTAGGTATGGAAGATCGTAAAATGGCAGTTCATATAGCCAATACTGCCCGCTATTTTCTACCGCATGTTTATGCATTGAGCACCAATTCACCTTTCTGGGAATCACGTGATACAGGTTATAAATCTTTTAGAACAAAAGTGTTTGATAAATTTCCCAGAACCGGAATTCCTGATTTTTTTGAAAGTTATGAAGCATATGAGAATTATGTAAACTTATTGATTAAAACCAATTGTATAGACAATGCAAAGAAAATTTGGTGGGATTTAAGGGTTCATCCTTTTTTCAATACCATAGAATTTAGAATTTGCGATGTGCCTATGACCATCATGGAAACCATGACTATTACAGCTTTGTTTCAAGCAATATGTGCAAAGCTTTATAAACTACGTAGTCAAAATTTAAATTTCATGATTTATTCAAGGCAATTGATTAACGAAAATAAATGGAGAGCCAGTAGGTATGGAATTGATGGGAAATTAATCGATTTTGGTAAAGAAACAGAAGTAGATACAAAGGCCCTTATTTATGAATTATTAGACTTTGTAGATGATGTGGTAGATGATTTAGGAAGCAGACATGTTATTAATCATATTACAAATATCTTTGAGAGAGGAACAGGAGCTGATAGACAATTGAAGGTATTTAAAGAAACTGGTAGCCTGATTAGCGTTGTAGATTACATACATGAACAGTTTTTATCGGTTTAGCTAATTTTATCAGCACTAGATAAATTATATTTGGTTCTTTTTTACATGAAGGGCTCTATAAGACCAAATACTGGCCAATACCATGAATATTGCGCCTAGTAAAAATGGCGCTCCCGGAAAATAAAATGGCGCTGAAGATTTTGTGAAATAGGAGAATAAATTGGTCATCATTAATGGACCTACAATTGAAGTTAAACTAATTAAACTAGTTAAAGCACCTTGTAATTCACCTTGTTCATTCTTAGGCACATTGCCTGATATAATTGATTGTAATGCCGGACCGGCAATTCCACCCAAACAATAAGGAACTAAAAACACAAACATCATCCACGATTCAGAAGCCAATGCAAATAAAAGCAATCCTAAAGCATACAATGCCAATCCTAAGTAAACACTTTTTTCATTACCTAATTTTGGATTTACAATTCTAACCAAACCACCTTGCACAGCCCCTACCAGTAATCCAACTAACCCCAAAGAGATACCAATTATCTTAGGTGTCCATTTAAATTTTTCGATAGTAAAAAAACTCCAATTACTTTGAACAGCATGCGCAGCTAAATAAATTAATACAAAAGAAACCACTAAGCCAGAAACAGCGGGATACTTCTTTAATCGCAACAGAGACCCGATAGGGTTGGCTCTTCTCCATTCGAAAGGCCTTCTCAAACTTTTATCCAATGATTCGGGTAAAATAAAATATCCATACAACCAATTGGTTAAAGCCAATCCTGCTGCAACAAAAAAGGGCAATTTAGCACCTATCTCTCCTAACAATCCTCCAAGCATCGGACCAATTACAAAGCCTAAGCCAAATGCAGCTCCAATCATTCCAAAATTTTGTGCACGATTTTCTGGAGTACTGATATCGGCTATATAAGCCGAAGCTGTTGTAAAGCTAGCGCCTGTAATTCCTGCTATCATTCTTCCAACAAATAACCACCCAATTGATGGAGCAAATGATAGCAATAAATAATCTATACCAAATCCGAATAATGAAAAAAGCAATACAGGTCTTCTACCATATTGATCGCTCAAGTTTCCCAATACAGGAGCAAATAAAAACTGCATTATAGCATATGCAAAAGTTAAGAACCCACCATATGTTGCTGCTTTACTTATACTTGTACTTCCTAATAAATCTTCAATCAATTTGGGAATTACAGGAATAATTAATCCAAAACCAATAACATCAATCAATAAGGTTACAAAAATAAATCCGATTGCTGCTTTTTTATTTGTGGCCATTGAAACTAATTTGAATAGCAAATATGATTATTAAATAAACTTACTATAACAATTCTCTAGCTACTCCAGGAATTTCCAACACCAGATCTGCACCGTAACAACCCGCTGGCGTTTGATATCCAATTTTATAATTGCCAGACAATACTTTTTTGGTAATAATCAAACTACTAATTGCAGTAAGCGTATATCCTTCAGGGCCAATTAATCTTGCCGATTTTGTTTGCCCCGCTTCATTGGTAACTTCTCCCCAAACAAGGCTTTTGGCTTTCAAGCGAGCTTCATCAGTTGGTCCAGCTGGCTTTGCTTTTATTTTTTTCTTAGCCATATTCTTTATAAAAGTCATTCTTAGTATCCAATTATACAGCCATTGCCATTTTAATGCTTTGAATGTTTTTGGAGAAGCCATTGTAAATGTTTCAATATTTGGAATTCCAGTTGTAGAGAAAGCAGTAGACACATCCCCCCAAGGAATACACATTACAAATATTTTTTTCAACCCAAAATCTATCCACCTTCCCTTATGCCCTAATGGCTTTTTAACAATTTTGCCATTTTCTCTTACAGCACCGCCTTGGCCCATTCCTTCAGCCATTGTAGTAGCTGTTCCATGAGATACAGCACCACCTAGCATGGCAAAGGCTAATGAAAGGTGAGTGGCGGTTGGTAATTGTTCCTTTAAATACTTCGCGATACAATCTGTTGGAACAACATCAAAGCCAACCCCTGGCATTATCATTATTTCATGGGTGATTGCTTTGTCATTCATTCTTTTTGCTTGTTCAAATACCGCAATTTCTCCAGTGATATCCAAATAATGGGTTTTTGCTGCCAAACAAGCTTCAATCATTTTTTTGGAAGTAAATTGAAATGGCCCTGCAGCATGTACCACCACTTTGAAATTTCTTAGGCATTCTACCAATGCTGCATGATTGTTTAAATCAATAATTTGATAGGGCAGGTTTAATGTTTTTGCTAGCTCACTAATGGCTTTTTCATTTCGACCAGCTAAAACAGGCATTAAACCATATTCTGATGCCATTTGCGCAATGAGCTTTCCTGTATACCCATTGGCACCATAAAGTAAAAATTGATTCGTTTCCATACGGAAAAGTACAAAAAAAGAGGCGGTAAAAACCACCTCTTCAAAAACAACTGTACACAATCTTAGTTTTTCAACTCACTCAATCCCAATGAAACTTCTTTTGAGCTGATCAATGCTATAATATTGATTAAATATCCTCATTTCGAAAAACCACTACCCCATCAAAAACATCTACCAATACCGACTTGGTTTTATCTATATCCCCAGCCAATATTTTTTTACTTAAACCATTAACCAATTGCTTTTGAATTAATCTCTTGAGAGGTCTGGCTCCAAATTGCGGATCATATCCCTGCTCAATTAAAAAATCAATTAAATACTCGCTAAAATTCAACACGATTCCATTTTCTGCAACCAATTTTTTTAAGTCATTTAATTGAATCTGTACAATTCCTTTTAATTGAGATTTTGCCAATGGGCTGAACATAATAATTTCATCCACCCTATTTAAAAATTCTGGTCGAATGGTTTGCCTTAACAAATTCATTACTTCCACCTTTGCTTTTTCTCCAGCAGCTTCGATGCCCTTTTCTGTAACTCCTTCATAAGCCTCTTGAATTAAATGGCTACCCAAATTACTTGTCATAATAATAATGGTATTCTTAAAATTCACGGTTCTACCTTTATTATCAGTAAGCCTTCCATCATCCAATACTTGTAACAAAATATTCCAAACATCTGGATGCGCTTTTTCTATCTCATCTAATAAAACTACACTATAGGGTTTTCTTCTAACTGCTTCTGTTAACTGTCCACCCTCATCATAACCCACATATCCTGGAGGGGCGCCCACTAGTCGAGAAACTGTATGTTTTTCTTGGTATTCACTCATGTCGATTCGAGTCATCATCGATTCGTCATCAAATAAATAATCTGCCAAGGCTTTTGCCAATTCTGTTTTACCAACTCCGGTTGTTCCCAGAAAAATAAATGAGCCAATGGGTTTTTTAGGATCTTGCAAACCGGCTCTACTTCTTCTAATTGCATCAGATACTGCTGTAATTGCTTCTTCTTGACCGATAACTCTTTCATGCAATTCATCTTCTAGGTGAAGCAATTTTTCTCTTTCACTTTGTATCATTTTAGCCAGAGGTATACCTGTTGCTTTGGCCACATTTGCTGCAATATCTTCAGCGTCTACTTCTTCTTTCAATAATCGCTTGTTGCCACTATTCATCAATTGTTCTGAAAGGGTTGATATCAAGGTTTCTTGGTCTTTGATTTTACCATACCTTATTTCTGCAACCTTACCATATTCACCATTTCTTTCGGCTTGCTCAGCTTGTTGTTTCAATTGTTCAATTTGAGCTTTTGCATTTTGAACTTTCTCTACCAATTCTTTTTCTTCTTGCCATTTAGCTTTCAAGGTATCTCTCTCCACAGCCAGATTACTGATTTCTATATTAAGCTCTTTTAACTTTTCTTCGTCGTTTTCTCTTTTAATGGCTTCTCGTTCAATTTCCAATTGACGAATTTGTCTTTCTAAACGATCCAATTCTTCTGGCATTGAATTCATTTCAAGGCGCAATTTTGCAGCACTCTCATCAATAAGGTCTATTGCTTTGTCTGGCAAAAAACGATCAGTTATATATCTATTGGATAATTCAACAGCAGCTATAATGGCTTCGTCTTTAATTCTTACATGATGATGCGTTTCGTAACGATCTTTAAGCCCACGCAATATAGAAATAGCATCTTCAACAGTTGGTTCATCAATCATTACTTTTTGAAACCTTCTTTCTAATGCTTTGTCCTTTTCAAAATACTTTTGGTATTCATTTAATGTTGTTGCTCCAATGGCTCTTAATTCACCTCTTGCCAATGCAGGCTTTAAAATATTGGCTGCATCCATTGCACCTTCTCCACCTCCGGCACCAATCAATGTATGAATTTCATCTATGAACAAAATAATTTCACCATCACTTTCAGCAACTTCTTTCACTACACCTTTTAATCTTTCCTCAAACTCTCCTTTATACTTAGCACCTGCAATTAATTGTCCCATGTCTAATCCAAATATGATTTTAGATTGTAGATTTTCAGGTACATCTCCATTTACAATTCTCATAGCCAATCCTTCTACAATGGCTGTTTTACCAACACCCGGCTCTCCTACTAAAATGGGATTATTCTTAGATCTTCTTGTTAAGATATGGAGGGTTCTTCTGATTTCTTCATCTCTACCAATTACTGGATCCAATTTGCCATCTCTTGCCATTTGATTAAGGTTCTTGGCATACTTATTCAACACATTTAATTGGGTTTCTTGAGTGGCAGATTTAATAGAGTCTCCCTTTCTTAATTCTTTGATTGCCTCTATCAAACCCTTTTCGGTTAACCCAGCCGATTTCAGCAATTTAGCAGTATCATCATTCAATTGAATTAAACCAATTAATAAATGTTCTGATGTTATAAACTCATCTTTAAAAGTATTCAATGCAGCATTTGCTTTTAATAAAGCATTGCTAAAATCTCTTCCAGCAGACTGAGCAGGTTCGCCTGTTTGAATTTTAGGTAATTTAGTAATTAAGTCATCTAATTTATTTTCTAAAAAAACAGGATTAACATTGTTCTTTTTTAATAAGAAAGAAATGGCAGAATCTTTATCTGCCAATAATCCTTTCAACAAATGTTCTGTTTCAATAGATGGATTATTTTTACTAAATGCTATTTGTTGTGCAGACTGAATTAGTTCTTGTGCTTTGATTGTATAATTATTTAAATTCATGGTAATGATTTTTAACTTTTAATAAGGCTGAAATTGACTTAACTTTAAATACTCAAACAAATTTATATCCATTCTAAATATTCGGAAATTATGTCGCACAATACCAAGCGAAACTGCGTAAAAGTCAGTCTGATAGCTGTTTTTCTGCTATTATTACAGACCATTCAAGCTCAATACAATTTTACAGAACTGGATCAAAAACTAGTTACCCTAAAAAAAGAATTGGGCTCAAACTTTTCTTTACTGGTATATAGAGATGGTAAGATTATTTATGATAAATCTATAGGAGAGTTTACTCCAAAAACACAAGTTCCTATTGCAAGTTCTAGCAAATGGTTAACCGCAGCTTTGGTGATGGTATTGGTTGATGAAGGCAAATTGAGTTTGGATGACAAAGTGAGTAAATTTTTACCCATTTTCAACAAGTACAGCAAAGGATATATTACAATAAGACAATGCTTATCTCATTTAACTGGAATTGAATCTGAACCGATCAAATTAAGCAACCTAATCAAAAGAAATAAATACAACAGTTTAGAAGAAGAAGTTGAGGAATTTGCTACTAAGAAAGAAATTATGGCTAACCCAGGTTTAGAATTTAGGTATAGTAATATAGGATTAAATATTGCTGGTAGAATTATAGAAATCGTTTCTAGACGCGGTTTTGAACAAGTAATGCAAGAAAAAATTTTACGCCCATTACAAATGAGAAACACCAGCTTTTCTAGTTTTAATGCAGTAAATCCTTCTGGCGGAGCTGTTTCAACAGCCAATGATTATATGAATTTCTTAGTGATGATTTTAAATAAAGGAATGTATAATGGAAAAAGAATTCTGAGCGAAGCTTCGATTGAATTGATGCAAACAGCACAAACTACTTCGCCTATGATTAAGTATACTCCAAATGTTGCTCTTGGATACAATTATGGTTTCGGAGAATGGATACAAGAAACCGATGAAAATGGACAATCAACAATCGTATCAAGCCCTGGATTATTTGGCACATGGCCGTTAATAGATAAATGCAGAAACTATGCCTCGATTATTGTAACCAAAGAATTGCTAAATGAAGAAAAAAGAGAAGCCTTCATGTTGGTAAAAAATTTGATTGATCAACAAATCATTGCTAATTGCAAGTAAAAGGTTTTCTTAAAGCGGCAAATGATGCTCTACTTTTATACTTTATTAAGCGGAGTTGCATTTATTATTAATATTGGATTATTGATTGCTCCTTTAGCAGATCGATTTTTTCACATTCTACAAGCCGAATAATTTTTTTATGTTAGCTTTATATTGATGCTTAGGAACGAAAAAAATGCTCAAATCATTAAACAAGCTGCTCTGCAACTGGGCTTTGACTATTGCGGCATAGCCAAAGCAGAAGAATTATCAGAAGATGCAAAAAGACTAGAGCAATGGCTTTCTAAAAACATGCATGGAAAAATGCAGTATATGGAAAATCATTTCGATTTAAGGGTTGATCCAAGAAAATTATTCCCTGGAGCAAAATCAGTAATAACTGTTCTAAAAAATTACTACCCATCCGAAAAACAACAACCCAATACACCTAAAATAGCCAAATACGCATGGGGCGAAGATTACCATGAAGTAATTAGACAACAGTTACACCAACTATTATTTGAAGTAAGTAAACAGATTGGCCATATTAACGGAAGAGGTTTTGTAGATTCTGCACCAGTATTAGAAAGAAGCTGGGCGTTGAAAAGTGGATTAGGATGGATTGGCAAAAATGGCAACTTGATAAACAAGCAAAGTGGCTCCTTCTTTTTTATTGCCACTTTAGTAGTAGATATCGAATTACAATACGACGACCCCATTGCCAAAGATTATTGTGGAACTTGCACAAAATGCATCGATCATTGCCCAACCGATGCCATTCAGGAGAACAAAGTAATTGATGGTAGTAAGTGCATTAGCTATTTTACCATCGAATTAAAAGATGCGCTGATTCCAGAAAGTATGAAGGGCCAATTTAATAACTGGATGTTTGGTTGTGATATCTGTCAGGATGTTTGCCCCTGGAACCGTTTTAGCCAACCTCACCAGGAGCCTCAGTTTGAACCAGTGGCAGCAATACTTAACATGTCTGAAGACGAGTGGATAGAATTGAGTAACGAAAAATTCAATATACTATTTAAGAAGAGCCCATTAAAAAGATCAAAATTTTCAGGCATTTCCAGAAATTTGAAATTCATAAAAGATCAATAATAATTTGCAAACTGTCGATTACATTTGCTTGATGGATTTATTGCAAAGAGACGAAAAAGTAATTTGGCATCCTTTTACTCAACAAAAAAACAGGGCGCCTATTATTCCAATTGTTAGCGGAAAAGGAAGTTTATTGTTCGACAATAAGGGAAATCAATACATTGATGCCATTAGTAGTTGGTGGGTAACACTACATGGCCACGCACATCCTTATATAGCTGAGAAAATTTATCAACAGGCGCTAACATTAGAGCAAGTAATATTTGCAGGCTTCACCCACGAACCTGCTATTGCTTTAGCAGAAAGATTATTGACTATCTTACCAGCTGATTATTCAAAAATATTTTACAGTGACAATGGTTCTACCTCTACGGAAGTTGCTATAAAAATGGCTATTCAATACTGGTGGAATAAAGGCAATAGGCAGCGAAAAAAAATACTGGCATTTAATAATAGCTATCATGGAGATACTTTTGGCGCAATGAGCGTGAGCGATAGAAGTGTTTTTACATTGGCATTTCAAGATTTGCTATTTGAAGTAATTTTCATAGACACTCCTACCCAAGAAAATATCAGTGAACTTAAATCAATCATACACAAAGAAGGCAATAATATTGCGGCTTTTATTTATGAACCATTGGTACAAGGTGCAGGAGGCATGAAAATGTACAACCCATACTTAATGAATGAATTATTAAATACCGTTAAAGAAGCCTCTATTATTTGTATTGCCGATGAAGTAATGACAGGATTTGGTAGAACAGGTAAATTTTTTGCATCAGCATACCTTAACAAAAAACCAGATATTATTTGCATGAGCAAAGGGTTAACTGGAGGAACCATGGCGTTGGGTGCAACTGCATGTACCAATGATATATACATGGCTTATGTGGAAGACGATGCAATGAAAACTTTTTTTCATGGGCATTCTTTTACAGCCAATCCAATCGCATGCACAGCTGCAATGGCAAGTTTAGATTTATTGGAAGATCCTGCATGCATCAGCCAAATTGATTGGTTGAGCAAGTCTATCAATGAATTTGCCCATTCACTCAACAATCACCCTGGAATTAAAAATGTACGTTGCCTAGGAACTATTCTGGCTTTCGAATTAAATCAAGGAAAGGATGAATATTTGAATACTATTTCTAAAGAGATCACGCAGTTTTGTTTAGAAAATGGTATTTATCTCCGCCCATTGGGCAATTCTATCTATATCATGCCGCCATATTGCATAAATAATGCGGAATTGTGCAGTATTTTTGAGGTTATTCACAAGATATTGACGAAATTTAGCAATTAATATGCAGCTTATTTAGAATAACCGCAGTCTTCCTATCTTGTTGCCGATTTAATTCACCATAAAAAACGATTGCTTATGAATTTCAAGATTCTTCGTTTAAGATCAATTCCTAAACCAATATTGTTATTGGCAGGTTTGGTTTTAACATTTAGCCTTAATGCCCAAACGGTCATAAAAGGTAAAGTAACAGATAGCAAAGGACAATCAGTGCCTGGAGCTTCTGTTCAAATTAAAAATACTGGAGCAGGAACATCCTCTAACACGGATGGCCTTTATCAATTAACAGTCAATTTAAAAAATGGCAAATATGATGTTGTCATTTCTTCTGTTGGTTTTAAGTCTTCAGAAAAAACAATTACCGTTAGCAATGCAACTGGTAATTTTTCTTTTGATGCTTCTTTGAAAGAAGATGCTACTGGCTTAGATGAAGTGGTTGTAACTGGTACCTCACAAGGAACAACTAAAAAACAATTAGGAAACTTTGTAGGAACAGTTAAATCAAGTCAAATCGCCAATTCGGCTAGCCCCAATGCCATTGCTTCTTTACAAGGAAAAGTGGCAGGTGCTCAAATCACCCAAAACTCTGGTGATCCTGCAGGTGGTATGACAGTTAAACTAAGAGGTGTAAGTTCTATCTCTGGTTCTTCTGACCCTTTATACATTATAGATGGTGTAATCATCAGCAATGCCAATGCTAGAGTTACCAATGCAATGTCGGATTATGATGGAAGTGGAAGTATTGGTCAGAACAGAATGGTTGATATCAATCCTAACGATATCGATAGAATAGAAGTGTTGAATGGTGCTGCTGCAGCTGCCATTTACGGTAGCCGTGCAAATGCTGGTGTTGTTCAAATTTTTACTAAAAGAGGAAGTACTGGTGCCCCTAAAGTAACATTTAGCACTAGGGTTAATTCTAACTCTTTAAGAAAACGTTTGGATTTTAGCACTGCTGCAACCAAATTTGGCGGTCCAACTGATGGACCTGGTGCATTAACACAAGATATTATCAACATTCCTTTATTAACCAATACTACAGCAGTTCAGAGATATGATTATCAGGATGATATTTTCAGAACAGGATATGGTACAGACAACAATGTATCGATTACTGGAGGACAAGATAAATTAAAGTATTTTGCTTCTTTAAATTACAATCTAAACGAAGGTATTATAAAGGGTACCGATAATAGTCGATTTGGATTTAGACTAAACTTAGACAATCAAGTAAACAAATGGTTATCATGGACTGCTGGTATTAATTATACCAACAATGCTACCAATGAAAAACCAGATGGCAATTCATTTTTCTCTCCTATCAATTCGATGACCATTATTGGCAATTTTCACAATATCAATGCTAGAGATGCAAACGGAAACTTGCTAGGTGTAGGAGAAAGAGGCAGAGTAAATCCGCTTACTGTTATCAATGATATTAAACAAAGAAACGTAACCAATAGAACCATCTCCAATGTTGGATTTAAATTGTTCCCTATTAAAGGTTTAGTAATTGACTATACTGCCGGTCTAGACAATATTGCTCAAAACGGAACAACCTATATTCCTCCATTTACTTACAATGCTAGTCCAGGGTTTTACGGTGGCGGAGCAACATTGGACCCATCACAAAATGGCTATGCAAGTGCTGCGAGCTTTAACTCTACTTTCTTTAACCACGATTTGAATTTCACTTATTCAACTCAAATTACCAGCAAACTTTCATCTGTTACTCAGTTTGGATATTCTGAGCAATACGAAAGATCGCAGTTTATCTTGGCCCAAAGCAGGGGTTTATTGCCAGGTATTTCTACTGCAACTGGCGGTAGTACTTTATTACCAAATTCTGATGGAAGAAGTGAACGTTCTATTAGAGGATTTTTCTTGCAACAAAACTTTAAATTCAATAACCAGTTTTTTGTAACTGTTGCTGGTCGAATTGACGGATCAAGTGTATTTGATAAGAACAATAGAAACTTCTTCTACCCTAAAGTGAGCGGTAACTATATCATTTCAGAATCCGATTATTTTCAAAAGTCTTCAATGGCTAAATATGTGAACTCTTGGAAACTAAGGGCCGCATACGGTGAAAGTGGAAACCTAACTGGAATTGGTGCTTATGATCGATTCAATATTTACAATGTATCTCCTTTCTTAGGCAGAACTAGTTTAACATCTCCTTCTACAACAGTTAGCAGCGATTTAAAACCAGAGCGCCAAAAAGAATTGGAAATTGGTACAGATATCGTAATGCTTGATAATAGATTAACATTTACGCTGAACTATTACAACAAACAAGTTACCGATTTATTGGTACCCAATATTACCAATGCTCCAAGTTCTGGTTTTCCAACAGCGAGTAAAAATGTTGGAACCCTTAGCAACAAAGGTTTTGAAATTTTAGTAACTGCAGTACCTGTAAAAACAAAAGACTTCAGTTGGGAAATCACCGCCAACTACAACAGAAATCAAAACAGGGTTGAGAATTTAGGTGTGCCATTTATTTCATTTGCTCAAGGCAATGGTGCAGTATTTGCATTGATCCCTGGATATGATGCACCAGTATTTTACTCTACTTTTTTTGCAAGAGACGCAAGTGGTGCAGAAATAAAGAACCCTGCAGGTATACCAGTAACAGCAAGAGGCCCTATTGGCAATGGCCAACCTTTTGGAAATCCAACAGTTGACCCGACTACTGGATTACCATTTACAACAGGCCCTAACTCTACTGTTTTAAGAGGAAACTTAGGCAGCCCTAATCCTACTTATACTACAACATTGATCAATAGCTTTAGGTATAAGAAATGGACATTGGGTTTTCAATTAGACAGAGTTGCCGGAAATTCAGTATTTAATGCTGATTTTAGAACTCGTCAAGGAGTTGGAAATGGAAGTGAATTGGCTCAATTAGAACACAATGGTCAATTGCCAAGAGGTTATATTCAACAAACTTATGCAATTGAAGAATGGAGGGTAGAAAGTGGCACATTTACCAAATTGCGCGAATTAGCCATCACCTATAATTTTGGAAAAATTAATAAAACTTTCAATAACCTAACAGTGAGTTTTGCTGGAAGAAACTTGATTTCTTGGGATACTTACAGAGGATACGATCCAGAAACCAATGCAACCGGTCAAAACAGTTTAATAAGAGGTGTTGATTTTGGAAACGTTCCAATTCCAAGAACTTTCCAATTAGGTGTTGTTGCTAATTTCTAAAATTGATAAATAAATTATATGAAAAAAATATTTTTAATACTACTTACAAGTGCAAGTTTAGTTGCTTGTAAACAAGATTTCACCAACCCTGGGGCTATCAATAGCAATGATGCATTTACCACACCAAGAACTTTAGCAGGTGTTGCAGTTGGATTACAAAATGCATACTCTATCGGAAGACTTAGCGCTGTTTACAATGGCATCACCGCTGCAGGTGCACTTACCAATGAATTTCGTTTAATGAATGCTGGTAATACAGATGAGGCCAATCTATTCATTGGAGGCAATGCAGTAGATAATTTAAATGGTATTGTAGGCAATATGTGGACATGGAACAATAAAGTAATTTTTGATGCCGATAATGTACTAGCAGGTGCTAATAAATTAGGCGACAAGAATTATGCAGCAGGATTAATTGCTTATGCAAGTATCTATAAAGCATTGGCCATTGGAAACCTATGCATGTTTTTTGAACAAATACCTGCTGCCCCAGGAACTAGCTCTGCACCTGCAACTTTCCAAACCAGAATTGAGGGATATAGAAGAGCAGTAAGTACTTTACGTGCAGCACAAACTGCATTGGCCGCCAATATACCTGGAGCTGATTTTTATGCCAATGTACCTACAACAGTTAATGCCGTATTTTTTACCAATACATTGAATGCATTAATTGCACGTTATAGTTTATTTGCTGGCGATTTTGCAACTGCCCTCTCAGCTTCTTTATTGGTACCTTCAAGTTATGGCGGATCTGTAATGGCATATGATGCAGTTACTACCAATCCAATTTTTACTACTGTAACTGCAACCAATAATGTTTACCAAATATTGGATTCTACTTTAGGCTTACCTGCAACATTAGCACCAGCTTTAAATGATCAAAGAATTTCTTTTTATACAAGTATCAATGCAACTGTTGCACCAAGATACCGTATCAGGGGGTTTTTCACCGTTGCAACTCAAGCCATTCCTATTTATGTTCCTGGAGAAATGAACTTGATCAGGGCAGAATGTTATGTTAGACAAGCAACTCCCAATTTAGCATCGGCTGTAACTGAAATCAATACCATTCGTCAAAAAACAGCAGCAGCAGATCCTTTTGGAATTGGGGCTAGCACAACAGCATATACAGGTACTGTTGATGCAGCTTCATTAACCAGTGAAATCTATCGTCAACGTTGTATTGAACTATGCATGAGCGGGATGCGTTTAGAAGACAGCAGAAGATTGGGTAGACCAGCTTCTGAAAGAAAAAGAAACTTCTTCCCTTATCCTACAAGAGAAAAAGACAACAATCCTAATACTCCTGCAGATCCAGCAGGTTAATCATCAATAAGATTGATCAAGAATTGAAAACAAAGAAAAAGCCCTATTCAAAAGAATAGGGCTTTTTACATGGTGTAAACATATCATTACAATCAACTCAAAATATATTATTGTTCTTCAACCGTTTTTTTTAATTGGTTCAAATTCTTTTCGAGCAATGTTCCAATAATTCGATCATTCATCATCGAACTAAATCTTTCCCATGGATACCAATTAACTTCTTGCACAAATTGCCATTGCACAACCGTCATTTTTTGGGCACTATCCCCTATTAAACGAATGGTACTTATTTGTTTGGCTGCATTTTCACTGATCCACTCCGACACAACAGTTGTATCTGTAATCGCAACTATTTTCACAGTTGTATTTCCAAGCTTAGCTTCAGAAGAATCTAGCAGTTTTACAATTGGATTATTCATGCCATCGACCCAATTATTCCATTTGCGCAAATCTTTTACATGTTCAAAGACTGTTGCTTTAGAAGACTTGATGTCAATGGCTCTAGACACCAGTACTGTAGAAGGGAACAACAATCCTATTGCGGTAGCCAACAAAAACAATACAACAAAGCTGATTAAGCCCAATTTAATTAATCGCATATTATTCCCATTTAAAAGTTTTGAAAGCAAGGGCATAAACCAAAACAATCCAGGCTCCCATTATTCCCAATTCTTTTGTACAATCCAATAAGCCTGCGCCTTCAAATGCAATATTGCGCATGGCATTATTAAAGTGCGTTAATGGCAATATTTTACAAATAGGTTGCAACCAAGATGGGAAAGACTCTATAGGAAAAAAAGTGCCAGCCAATAAAAATTGGGGCAATGTTATGATATTGGCAAATGGGGGTATAACACTTTCGGTTTTAGCTACACTACTAACAATAAATCCAAAACCCATAAATAAGATCAATGCAATAAAACTCAACACCATAATATCTAAGAAGGTAATCAATCCATTCACTAAGGTGAAATGAAAAGCAAAATGCCCTACACCAATAATAACGATTGCAGTAAGCATTTGAAATATCACCCTACTAACGGCTTCACCTAAAACAATATAGGATCGTTTTATGGGCGTTGCATAAAATCGCTTTAACACCAATTGTTGCCTCAGATTAAAAAACAAAAAAGCAACTCCAAATACGCCAGCACTAAGCAATGAAAATCCCAATTGGCCGGGCAAAATAAAATCGATTGTTCTATATACCCTTCCTGGAACTTGTTTAACATCTTTATTAATAACCGCAATGGTGGGGGTAGCCGCAAACCGCTGTTGATTAATTCCTGCAATTACTGCATTTAAAATAGATTGCAATACTTGCAAATTCTGCGGATTAACCGCCTCCGAACTTGTTAATGTAATTGTATAGGGTGCATTGTTAACTGCTGATGGTTGAATATCAATTAATGCAGTCAATCTCCCTTTTTCTAAATCCTCTTTTAATTGATCGTCTGACTTATTGACAATTTTAAAACCTGCCACAGATTTCAATACATTATAAATTGGATTTAACGTGTCAGTATTTTTAGTAAAAGCAACACTCAATGAAACCCTTCCCCCACTCCCAATAAAACCAAATACCAAAATAAAAATAAGTGGGAAGGCAATACTAAATACGACTGCAGAAGGGCTTCGGAAAATACTTTTAAGACTACCCCTTGTAATAGCCAACATTGCCCTAATTTGGCTGTATTTTTTTTGCATAATAATTACCTATAAATAAATTAATTGATTGTAAATAGGAATGGAATTTTAGTTTGTGGCACCCCTTTCATTTGCTTGAGTTCTTTTACTGATTTAATTAACTTTAATTCATCAGCATCCAATTGTGTACTCATCAAATTGTTACTAATTGTTTTTTGATAATCATTCATCAATTGATCAAGCAAAGATCTTTTTTCTGGGTATTCCCTTAATTTATAATCAGCCTTATCCAATTTTGCCATTCTTAACGCGCAATTGATTGCATCCTGAATGGTACCAACACGATCCACTAAACCAATTGAAGTTGCATGAGCACCTGTCCAAACCCTTCCTTGAGCTACACTATCAACGTTTGCAATACCCATTTTTCTACCGTTCGCAACCCTGGTTTTAAACGTATAATAAATGGAATCCACCGATGCTTGAAAAAATCTTTTTTCTGGATCTGTTAAGGGCTTATCTATTCCGCCCATATCGGCATATGGAGCTGTTTTAACACCATCAAAAGTGACCCCAATTTTATTCTTAAAAAATGATTGCAAATTTGGAACAATGCTAAAAACACCAATAGATCCAGTAATTGTATTGGCATTGGCAAAAATTGAATCCGCATTACAAGCAATATAATAACCTCCAGAAGCTGCCACATCACCCATGCTAACAACAACCGGTTTTTCTTTTCTAATCAAGCTGATTTCTCTCCAAATTACTTCGCTTGCAAGCGCCGATCCTCCTGGAGAATTTACCCTGAATACAACAGCTTTTATGTCTTTGTCTAAACGTATCTTTCGCAAAACATTTTTAAAATTATCGCTGCCTACTTGCTCATTGTCGCCATAACCAGAAACAATATCTCCACTAGCAAATACAAGTGCAACTTTATTGTTGCCATTTTTTTTATAATCAGCCGAAGCTCTATAATCTCCGATTGTAACAAAATTAATTTTCTCCTTTTCGCCCATGGATAGCTTTTTGAGCCATATCGATTTTATTTCATCATCATATTTAAGGCCATCTACCAACCCATTTTTTTGAGCATCATAAGCTGTTTGTATGGCTCCAGTTAATGCAAGTTTCCGAAATGTTGCCGTATCTTTTTTTCTTGAACTAGCTGTTGCTTCAATAAAATGCGTATACAATTCACCCAACCAAACACCGGTTTGAACTTTATTGGCATCCGTCATTTTTGTTTCTCTTAGCGGTTCGGTTGCACTTTTAAATTTCCCTGCATAAAAAATTTGCGGTTGAATTTCTAAACGATCAAGCATTCCTTTCAGAAAAAACAAGTTAGAAGAAAATCCTACCCAATCCAACCCTCCTTGTGGATTACAATAAATAGCATCTGCAGCGCTGCCAATATAATACCCTTTCTGAGAAATAACTTCTCCATGGGCTAGCACGTATTTTCCGCTTTGCTTAAAATTGATGATGGCCTTTCTTATTTCTTCACTAGCCGCAAATCCATTGGCATTATCAGCACATTGCAGGTATACTCCTTTTATAGAAGAATCTGATTTAGCATGATCTAGTAATTGGATAACTTCAAACAAAGAAGGTACATCTTCTGCTGTATTTCTAAATATACTTTTGAATGGATCCTCTTCGTATTGCTCCTTAAATGGAACATCAAAGTTCAATACCAATACTGCTTTATTGCCTATTGCAGGCTTTTCTGAAGATGCAGCGCTTGTTGCAATCCCAATCAATATAAAAACACCTATAACGGTGAATAGAATCAATGCCAATAATGTAGCAAAGACTATTTTAAAAAAACCTCTCATAAATATGTATTAATCAATTAATTAATAAAGATATTTGAACATCATTATACCACCAATTATGTATACGGCTTATTTACTTACGGGCAGCAATATGGGTGAACGGTTGGAATACCTCCTTAAAGGCAACCGTTTAATAGAACAAACATGTGGGAAGATCGTTCAATCTTCGGCCATTTATGAAACTGCTCCTTGGGGGTTTCTTGATCAGCCAGCCTTTCTAAATCAAGTAATTGCCATAAATACCCCATTAACAGCCGAAATGTTGATGTTCCATTTATTGAAAATAGAGGAATCAATAGGAAGAATAAGAACCATCAAACTAGGCCCTCGTATCATAGATTTGGATATTTTGATGTTTGATCAACTTGTTATAGATAGTCCCAACTTGCAATTACCCCATCCAGCACTCCATTTGAGAAGATTTGCATTGACCCCTTTATTTGAAATTGCTCCAAATCTGCTACATCCAGTTTTAAATAAAACCATTGCTAACCTCTTAATGGAATGCACAGATGATAGCGATGTGCAAAAAAAAATCGATTTACCTGTTTAGCTACGGCTATTTTTGCCAATTCTATATTACATGAAGCATCATTTTATAACTATTGAAGGGAATATAGGGGCAGGAAAAACAACGTTGGCCAATATTTTGGCCGAAAAACTGAATGCCCGATTAATATTAGAAGAATTTGCAGAAAACCCTTTTCTCCCCAAATTTTATGAAAACCCCCAACAATTTGCTTTTCCGTTGGAACTGTTTTTTATGGCAGAAAGGTACAAGCAGTTAAAAGACATGGTTCATACCAAAGAATTATTTCAAACGGTTACAGTGTCTGATTATTTATTTACAAAATGTTTGCTTTTTGCAAAAGTGAATCTTCCTGAAGAAGAATTCAGGCTTTACCAAAAACTATTTGATATCATACACCAACAATTGGTATTTCCTGATATTCTAATTTACTTACACGCCCCAGTTAATAAATTACAACAGAATATTAAAAAAAGAAATAGAACTTTCGAGCAATCAATACCAGATGAATATTTATTTAATATTCAAGAAACTTATACCAATTATATCAAGCAACATAAAATCAAAACCCTTTTTATTGATGCCAGCAATGCTGATTTTATAAACAACGAAGCTCATTTAAAAGTGATCATAGACGCATTGAATAACGACTATGAAGATGGTCAACATTATTTTACTTTACCATGAAAATAGTTCAGCAAAAATCAGCTCCATTTGCTGCTATGAAGATAGCTGAGTTCAGGCATTTAATGTTTGGGCGATTTTCATTTATCATGGGACTAAGAATGCTGGGCACTTTGGTTGGCTGGTGGATTTATGAATTAACCAACGAACCCTTTGCCATTGGCCTTATTGGATTAGCTGAAGTTATTCCAGCAGTATCCCTATCCCTTTATGCTGGTTATGTAATTGATATAAGCGAAAAAAGAAAATTGTTGTTGAAGGGAGTTATTTGCTATTTAACATGCGCCATTTTATTATTACTGCTATCTAGCAGTTATACAGCCTCGCAAATCAGCAATCATTGGATTGCTTTTAGCATTTACATTATTATCTTTTTCACAGGTATTATTAGGGCTTTTACAGGCCCCTGCTTTGGAACAATGGTAGCTGCAATTGTACCTAAAGATATGCTGCAAAATGCTACAACATGGAATCAAGGAATTTGGCT
Source organism: Sphingobacteriia bacterium (assembly GCA_947456855.1). Classification (GTDB taxonomy): domain Bacteria; phylum Bacteroidota; class Bacteroidia; order Chitinophagales; family Chitinophagaceae; genus Sediminibacterium. The sequence continues at coordinate 21,413 of CANGTR010000012.1, forward strand.
ATCTGCATCGGTTACAGGCCATGCAACCGTTGGATTTCTGATTGCTTTAATAGGCAATACCAATTCGCTATTGATTATCTGTTGCATGATTGTTCTTGGCATTTTTTACATGTACCGAATAAAGCCCAAACCTGCACTAAATGTTAAGGGAGAAAAAACCGGGCTAGCAAGTGTAAAAGAAGGCTTGGTATATGTATATCAAACCAAAGAATTATTAGGCGCTTTATCACTCGATTTATTTGCCGTATTTTTTGGCGGGGCAGTTGCAATGATTCCTGTATTTGCAAAAGATATTTTAAATGTAGGACCAATCGGATTTGGATGGTTAAATGCTGCTGCAGATATTGGATCTATCTTAATCATTGTTTTACTTACTTTTTTCCCAATCCATAGAGGTCAGGGTAAAAAATTACTATTGGCAGTTGGTGGTTTTGGTATTTGCATCATCATTTTTGCATTATCGAAATTGTTTTGGCTTTCATTTGCAGTACTGGTAATTAGTGGCATACTTGATGGAATTAGTATGATTGTGAGAGGAACCATTGTACAAATGAGAACTCCAGATCATATGCGGGGCAGGGTAATGAGTGTAAACTCTATGTTTATCAATAGCAGCAATGAATTGGGGCAGTTCGAAAGTGGTATGGCAGCAAAATTATTAGGCGTTATCCCTTCTGTTGTTTTTGGAGGTTGCATGACCATTTTTGTTGTAGCGGCAACTTGGTTCAAAGCCCCAGCATTAAGAAAAATGGAATATTAAAAATCTTCGAAAATAATATTCAACAGCAAAGAACAACAATCCCTCTATTAAAGTTTAATGAGTTTTTCCAATACAAAGTATACTGCTGGGCAAAAACTAGCATTCTTTAAAGTAATAGCCGGACGTTTTAGTAAAACATCTTCATCGGTATAGGGGAACCTTTGACAATCGGATGGTCTTTTATCATAAATACTACAGAAATTATCTTCTCCTAAAAAAGGGCAGGGAGTAGACTTTACTACATAATCTCCTTCAGAATCAAGAGAAAGATATGTTTCTATAAAGTTACTCTCCTTCATATTTAAATGTTTGCTGATTCTTTTAATATCAGGCGTTTTAAATCGGGGGGAGTAATTTTTACAACAATTGGCACAAGTTAAACAATCAATTTTTTCAAATGCTGCTTCATGCAAATCGGGTAGCAGTTTTAAAACTTTATTTTTATCGGCCCTACTCAGCCAGTTTTTATACAATTTCTCGTGCTCCTTGCTTTTTTTCTCCCAATTATTCAACAAATCTTCTTCCATATAATCCATTTTATCGTATTTCAACTAAAACAATCTCGTTTAAGTTAATTTAGCAATTGCTAGCTACAAAGTTAATTCCTTGTTCAACTGCTAAATTAGGAATTCAATGAGAGAACTGTGGCTAATTTTAATTGCAAGTTCAATTTATGTTTTTATTACCGTTTTATCTATTTCACCCCACTGGCATTGCTGGGATTTAAGGCAATTGAAATATTGTTCATTTATATGGAAAGACATTACCCAAAAAGACATTCCATTGCAATCTAACTTGAAATACTTATTTGGGCCTCCGGGCTGGAGAGATGATGGCAGGAGCATTAGCAACAATGAACTAAGGGAATTGGGGCAAATGTAGCAGCTAAGAAGTTAACAACCTATCCCCCTATTAAACAAAATCAATCAAATTCTGTTACATCATCTTAACTTTGCGGCACTTAAAATATGAATTAGTATATGAACTTATTTGAGCAACAATCTACCCAGTTTCAACGGAGGCATATTGGCCCTAACGAGAATGCCTTAAATAGCATGTTAGCCACCATCAATGAAAAAAATATAGGCGCTCTCATTAACAAAACTGTACCTGATAGTATTCGCATAAAAACTGATCTTGATGTACCTGCATCAATCAGTGAATTTGAATACTTACAACAGTTAAAGATTGTAGCTTCAAAAAATAAAGTATACAAGAATTTTATTGGACAAGGTTATTATGGCACTATCACTCCAAGTGTTATTTTAAGAAACATTTTTGAGAATCCAGGATGGTATACCCAATACACTCCTTATCAAGCAGAAATTTCTCAAGGCAGGTTAGAAAGCTTGTTGAATTTTCAAACAATGGTAACTGATTTAACAGGCTTACCAATGGCCAATGCTTCCTTATTAGATGAAGCAACTGCTGCAGCGGAAGCCATGGCAATGTTGTTTCATCAAGCCAACAAAACAGACAATATTACCAAGCCAAAATTATTTGTTGATGAGCAGATATTCCCTCAAACAAAATTGGTGTTGATAACAAGAGCTGCTCCTATCGGAATTGAAATTGTAACGGGCAATTACCAATCCGCCAATATCGATACAACTTATTTTGGCGCAATACTGCAATACCCAGCCAACAATGGTTCTGTTGATGATTACCGCAATTTCATCAAAGGTGTTCACGAAGCAGGTGCTTATGTAATCATGGCTACCGATTTATTGGCATTAACACTACTAACGCCTCCTGGCGAATTAGGCGCTGATGTAGCAATTGGTTCTGCTCAAAGATTTGGGGTTCCAATGGGATATGGCGGCCCTCATGCAGCTTTTTTTGCAACCAATGATGATTTTAAAAGAGGCATGCCGGGTAGATTAATTGGTGTAAGTATCGATGCCCAGGGCAATCGTGCTTTAAGAATGGCTTTACAAACAAGGGAACAACATATTAAACGCGAAAAAGCCACTTCAAATATTTGTACTGCACAAGCTTTATTGGCCAACATGGCTGCAATGTATGCAGTATATCATGGTGCAAATGGATTAAAAAATATTGCCCAAAGAATCCATTTAATGGCCAGTTCAGTAGCGGCCTCGCTTGTACAATTAGGCTTGCGTCAATCTAATAATCATTTCTTCGACACCATTCATATTGCGGGAGTTGATGCAGCTAAAATAAAAACAGTTGCAGAACAACACCATACCAATTTCCGTTATTTCGAAGACGGCAGCATTGGAATAAGTATCGATGAAACTACTTCAATTGAAGATGCAAATAACATTATAAAAATATTTGAAACGGTTTTAGGAAAAAATACTGGCAAGAAAATATCTGCTGAATCGATATTAGCAACTCCAACTGCGATTGATAAAAATCTAAATAGAACAAGCAGCTACTTAACTCATCCTGTGTTTAATACACATCATAGTGAGAGCCAGATGATGCGATATATCAAGCAATTAGAAAATAAAGATCTATCGTTAAATACCAGTATGATCAGTTTAGGTAGTTGCACCATGAAGTTGAATGCAGCTACGGAAATGATTCCTGTGAGTTGGCCAGAATTTGGAGGCTTGCACCCCTTTGTACCAATGAATCAAACAGAAGGCTACCAACAAATTCTAGCTGAACTAAATCAATTTTTATGTGCTGTTACAGGATTTACGGCATGCAGTTTACAACCCAACAGCGGTGCACAGGGTGAATATGCAGGATTATTAACCATAAGAGCCTATCATCTACACAGAAAAGAAGAACATAGAAATATTGTACTTATTCCTATTAGCGCTCATGGAACCAACCCAGCAAGTGCTGTTATGGCAGGATTCAAAGTAGTAGTGGTAAAATGTGATGAGGCTGGAAATATTGATATGACCGACTTACAAAATAAAGCCATTCAATACAAAGATTCATTAGGGGGATTGATGGTTACATACCCATCTACCCATGGTGTTTTCGAAGAAACAATAAAAGATATTTGTAACATCATACACGAAAATGGCGGATTGGTTTATATGGATGGAGCCAATATGAATGCACAAGTTGGCCTAACAAGCCCAGGAATGATTGGCGCTGATGTTTGTCATCTTAATTTACACAAAACATTTGCCATTCCTCATGGAGGTGGTGGACCAGGAATGGGACCAATCTGTGTGAATGATAAACTAGCTCCTTTTTTACCAGGACATTTAATGGGTTATACAAATGATGAATTAGCGGTAAGTGCTGCCCCATTTGGGTCTGCAAGTATTTTATTAATTAGTTACGCATATATCAAAATGTTGGGCTATGATGGTATTCGTATGGCAACTGAATATGCTATTTTGAATGCCAATTACATGAAAGCACGTTTGGAAAAATATTACCCAATATTGTACACCGCTAAAAATGGCACTTGTGCGCATGAGTTTATTATTGATTTAAGACCCTTTAAACAGAGCGCAGGAGTTGAAGTAGAGGATGTTGCTAAGCGATTAATCGATTATGGGTTTCACGCCCCTACTATGAGTTTCCCTGTTCCAGGAACCATCATGATCGAGCCTACAGAAAGCGAAGACAAAGGAGAACTAGATCGTTTTTGTGATGCCATGATTGCCATTTACGAAGAAATCAAATCAATAGAAAATGGCATATCGGATAAATTAGATAATGCTTTAAAAAATGCACCGCATACACAAGCAGTTATTTGTGCAGATGAATGGAATCATGCTTATACCAGACAGGAAGCTGCTTTCCCTTTGTATTATGTTACCCAGAATAAATTCTGGCCAAGTGTTGGAAGGGTAAACAATACCCATGGAGACAGAAACCTCATTTGCACTTGTGAGCCAGTTTCTTCTTATGCAGAATAAGTTTTAAACCATTACACAAATGGCTAAAATATACTGTTGGCAATTAATTCACCCAGCTACTCATGTGGCTGGGTTTTGTTTAACAAGTAAATAATGGCGTCTTTATCTGCTATATTTTGTTCTAATTGTTGAATTTGCTGTTGTAAAGAATGGATGAGTGCAACTTGAATTGGCAAATAATTGTTGCCATTTTCACTCAAATGATGCGAGGTTTTCAAATCTTCAGTAGCATACAAATTTGTTGTCATAGTACCTTGCCCTGTAACCAACCAATGTATATTTAAATCGGGAAAATGCGATTTAATCTTTTCTAATACGCCAGATCCAATATTGCCTTTCCCCCTAAATTGTTTTCCTAAATAACCATTAGACAAACCGCATCTATGTTCAAATGCATAGGCACTAAATGATTTATATTCCAAATAACGATATAGTCGATCCATTAATCTCATTGGGTATAAATACGTTAAAAAAAAGCAGATGAATGCATTATTGGTTCAATAGTTTGTATGAAATTGTTCTCCGATTTTGCGAAGTAAAGCATGCAATAGGCTTTTTACAATACGGCAAATACCTGAATTTATTTTTATTTAACGGAGTTAGAAAACAAATAAACAAGACATAAAATTGCAGAAAAATGAGTACACCACTAATTCACCAAAAGTTTAATCAGGGGCACCAAAGTATTACCAAACTATCGTTTAAAGTCAAATAGTGTTGCTGTGAAAATAGCCCTTTCCCGTTTTTTAAAAATCACATCCCAATTGCCTCTGTATCTAAGAATTTTAGGTACTACCAGGTCACCCACCCTTGTCATTTCAACATTCATACTTACGTCAAAATCATAAACCCCTGCTTTGTAACTAAGCGAATAATTTCTGGCCAATACCTCCATGGTTTTCATATCAAACCATGTCTCCATTTGATCAACCACAATTTGATCGTTCTTTAAAAATCCCAGCTCTTCTTTTGGCTTAATACTAAAAACATAACAGAGCGCCCCTTTAAATTCTTGTATATCCAATTTATAAGCATAGAATTTATGTGCATTTTCATCGTATAAATCCAACTTATCTCCAATAAAAGGAATACCCTTAATTTTCTTCCCAGGATTAAAGAACAACATTTTTAATTGCTCTTTGTGCTTTTCTATACCTTTCTTATTGGTAGTAGTAGCATTCTTTCCTTTAACAATATTATTTTCACCACAGATGGTTCCTTTTGTAAAAAACAAAGAAGCATACAACTCAGGTGTAGTATAATTGTAATTGCGCTGAGCATCATAAAAGTCTCCAGTTATTTTTTCTTCGAGCACATCCATGGTTCTACAAGCCCCAATTCTATTCTGTCTTGTTTTACTGTACAAAGAAGCTACAACAGCTCCTTTTTTATCTTTCATTTGGATATCATTGTAAGAGCTATAACCCAATACACGTAAGTTTCTGAAAGCTTTATAGAATGTAGTATCTTCTTTTATTTGTTCTAGCAAATACTTGTAATCGATATTGTTCCTAACAACAACTTCTGCTAACGTAAATCGTTTTTCATCAATTACAACAGTGGTGTCTTGAGCCAATAGTTTTGCATCAGCCAATAACAAGAAGGCTGCAAGTAAGTACTTGATCATTTAGCAAAGCTCATTTTATAATCAACTTTAATTTTCCCTTTGCTAATATCATTTAATTTGCCTTGAAGCATTTTTTTTCTTAATGGCTTTAAATAATCAATAAAAAGTTTGCCTTCAATATGATCATACTCATGTAATATAACCCTAGCAGTAATGCCAGAAAATGTTTCTGTAAATTCATTAAAATGTTCATCCATATAATGTAGCGTTACCCTTTCGGCGCGCATGATATCTTCTCTAATTTTAGGAATACTCAAGCAACCTTCGTTGTATGCCCAATCGTCTCCATGGGTTTCGATTATTTCGGCATTAACAAAAACCTTTTTTATACCAGGTCCATCATTGTATACCCCTTTCTCTTCTGCTTCCAAATTTTCGAAGATCTGAACGCTGTCTACAACGAATAATCGAATATCTCTATTTACTTGAGGGGCTGCAAGGCCAACCCCATTGCTTGAATACATGGTTTCCCACATATCAGCTAAAAATGCAGTCAAATTAGGATAAGAAGCATCTATTGGCTTACTTACTTTTCTTAGAACAGGCGCTCCATATGCTACAATGGGAAGAATCATTATACTGTAATTGGTTAAGCAACAAAAGTAAACCAAAGCATGGCAAAAACAAAATGAGGCTATCCGAGCTGCTGAAGGTACTCCTGAAGCATAATAGTAGCAGCTATTTGATCGATATTGCCTTTAACCCTACGATCCTTCTTTTTCATACCCATATCAATCATTGCCCGCACCGCCATTTTAGAAGTATATCTTTCATCTACCTTTTGAATGGGAATATTTGGAAAAGCTTTGGTTAAATTTTTGATCGCTGCGGCTACCAGGGGTGTTGCATGAGTGGCAGAATCGTCTAAACTAAGAGGCTCCCCGATCAATATTAATTCTACTTCTTCGGTTTTAAGATAATTCTCCAGAAATGGAATTAATTCTTTAGAAGCAATGGTTGTTAATGCTGTTGCAATTATTTTAAAAGGGTCTGTAACTGCCAACCCAGTTCTTTTTCCACCATAATCAATACAAATAATTCTTGCCACATTAATTAGTTTACCAACCGTATTGTAAGAATACAGCGATGATTACAATAATACCAAATACTACACTTGCAATTCCATTGGCCGTCATAAAAGCGATATTTACTTTACTCAAATCATTGGGCTTAACCAATTGATGTTGGTAAATCAACATGCCTATAAAAATCAAAACGCCAATCCAATAAATCCAATGAAAGCCTCCAATTAATCCTGCTATAATAATACAAATACTACTAAGCAAATGCAAAAGCTCCGAAATTCTTAACCCAGTTGCTTTTCCAAATGTACTTGGAATGGAGTACAAATTTTCGGATTGATCAAAGTCTACATCTTGCATCGCATAAATAATATCAAATCCGCTTACCCAAAAAATAACTGTTAAAGAAAACAATATAGGCAACCAATTAAAATAGCCAGTTACTGCTAAAAAAGCTCCAATTGGCGCTAATGATAAGCCAACCCCTAAGACTATATGACATAAGGCTGTGAACCTTTTTGTAAAACTATAAAATAGAATAACAAATAATGCCACTGGAGAAAGATAAAAGCAAATTGAATTGATAAAATAAGTTGCAGTAATAAACATCAAACAATTAACAATCACAAAAAGCAAAGCATTCTCCGCCGATAAAATCCCTGCCGGTATTTCTCTTATTGCTGTTCTAGGATTCTTGGCATCAAAATGACGATCGAGGTATCGATTGAATGCCATGGCAGCGCTTCTTGCAGTTACCATACAAATAATTACCAATAAAAATTTCTTCCCAAGTATTGAACTCCACAATGCATCCATTGAACCATTCTCCATTGGAACTGCAATGAAAAATCCAATCAAAGCAAATGGCAAAGCAAAAATGGTATGCGAAAATTTAATGAGGCTTAAGTAGTTTCTAATATTAGGCAAAGAAAAAATTTTAACTATGAAAAAAGAAATGAATTATTGATGAATATTGTTTTCTATAAATTTCCACATAACTATGCCAGCAGCAACAGAAACATTTAAAGAATGCTTAGCACCTAATTGAGGAATTTCGATACATGCATCACAAAGGGCTAAAACATCATTTGAAACCCCCTCCACTTCATTACCAAGTACAAATGCAGATTTATTGTTCTTAAAATCACCGTTTTCTAAAGAAATACTCCCTTCGGCTTGTTCAACTGCATAAATACAATAACCTGCCTGTTTTAATTGTTGAATTGCTTCAATGGTATTGTTGAAATATTTCCACTCCACAGTTTCGGTTGCACCAAGGGCAGTTTTATTGATATCTCTATGTGGTGGCTGGGGAGTAAATCCACATAAATAGATCGATTCAATCAAAAAAGCATCTGCTGTTCTAAAAATACTCCCAACATTGTGCATACTTCTGATATTGTCTAAAACTACAATAAGCGGGGTTTTTCCTGCTTGCTTAAAGTCGTCTACCGATTTTCTACCCAATTCATCCATGTTCCACTTTCGCATGATACAAAGGTAAATCCATCCGATTAAATAATCTTTTTCAATTTATTGCACAAATGAACTAATTTATGCCCTATCATTTAAACAAAATACCATGCTAAAAATTTCCCGTTATTTAATTGCAATGGCCATTGCGAGTCCATTTTTTTCCCTCTCTCAGGAAGAAAAAATAGACCTTAATATGATTCAAAAAATTAGAAAAGAGGGTTTAGAAAATTCCAAAGTGATGGAAATTGCCTTCAATTTAACCGACAAAGCTGGCCATCGACTCACCAATTCACCTGGTTATTTTAGGGCAGCAAATTACGCCAAGGAAACCATGTTGGGATGGGGCTTACAAAAGGCAGCCATTGAACCTTGGGGAGAATTTGGAAAAGGTTGGGATTTAGAAAAATGCTATTTAGCCATTACTGCCCCCTATTATAAACCCCTATTGGCTTATCCAAAAACATGGACAAGCGGAACCAAGGGATTGAAATCGGCAGAAATTATTGTTATATCTGCAAAAGACACAACTGACCTAGAAAAATATAGAGGGCAACTAAAAGGGAAATTAATTATGATGGACCAATCGGTTGTTTATAATCATACATTCAAACCAGATGCATTTAGGTATACAGAGGAAGAGCTCGCAAAAATGGCATCGGCTCAAATGGCACCAGCAAGACCTGTTGATACTGCTCAACAAAGAAGACAAATGCAACAGTTTGCGCAACAAAGAGGCGGTGGAGCACAAAGGATTGGTGTATTGCTGAAAGAAATGGCCAAAGCAGAAGGTGCAGTAGGAATGATTAGTTCAGGTGGAATAAGAAGCCATGATGGAACCATTTTTGCTCAAGGAGGCGGGGCATATAAAGGCACTGACCCAGAAAACATATTGGATATGGTGCTAGGCATAGAAGATTTTAATACCCTTTTACGTTTAGCAAAATCAGGAACAACAGTAAAATTAGATACTGAAGTAAAAACAAAATTTTATTCGAAGGATTTACAAGGATATAATGTAATCGCAGAAATCCCTGGTACAGATCCACTTTTAAAAGATGAAGTAGTAATGATTGGAGCACACTTGGATTCTTGGCAAACCGGAACAGGTGCTACAGACAATGCTTCTGGATCTTCGGTAATGATGGAAGTAATGCGCATTTTGAAAACTTTAGGGGTAGAAACCAAAAGAACCATTCGGATTGGCTTATGGAGTGGCGAGGAACAAGGTTTACTAGGTTCTAGAGGTTATGTGAAAAATACTTTTGCAGACCCTGCAACCATGCAAACTACAGCTGCACATGAAAAGTTTTCTGGTTACTTTAATATTGATAATGGTACTGGCAAAATAAGGGGTATTTATTTACAAGGAAATGAAGCTTGTAGGAATATCTTTAGCCAATGGCTAGCTCCGTTTAAAGATCTTGGTGCTACAACAGTAACCATAAGCAATACAGGCGGTACAGATCATCAATCTTTTGATGGGGTTGGATTACCGGGCTTTCAATTTATTCAAGATCCAATTGAATATGATACAAGAACTCACCATAGCAATATGGATGTATACGACCACTTGATTGAAGCAGACTTAAAACAAATGGCTACCATTGTAGCCTCTTTTGTATACAATGCTGCTCAAAGGGACGCAAAGCTACCAAGAAAAGAAATGCCCAAACCAAGAGTTGTTACACCTAGATAGACCGATAAAAAGGAGATACTTTTCCACAATAAGCAAGGGGTAAAGCTACGGTTCATAGGCATCCTTATATTTGTTGCCCATGGCTAAAACAGGCAACGATACACCATTGATGCAACAGCATCGGGCAATTAAACAAAAATATCCCGATGCTGTTCTTTTATTTAGGGTAGGTGATTTTTATGAAACCTTTGGAGAAGATGCCATTATTGCCTCAAGGGTATTAGGCATTACATTAACAAAAAGAAACAATGGAGCTGCCGCTTCCAGTGAATTAGCTGGCTTTCCGCATCATTCGGTTGACACTTATTTACACAAATTGGTAAAAGCAGGTTACAGAGTAGCCATATGCGACCAATTAGAAGACCCCAAAACAGTAAAAGGAATTGTAAAAAGAGGTGTTACCGAAATGGTTACACCAGGAGTTGCCACCAACGATAAATTGCTAGAATACAAAACCAATAATTTTTTAGCAGCCATTCATTATGGCGAAACAGAAACGGGCATAGCTTTATTGGATATTTCTACAGGTGAATTTTTTGTAGCCCAAGGAAATCAAGAATACATCGACAAGCTACTACAGAGCTTGCAACCTGCAGAGATTATTTTTCAAAAAAGCTTTCAAAAACAATTCAAAGAAACCTATGGTACTAAGTTTTACACGTATACCATGGAATCTTGGATTTTTGATGAAGCTTTTGCCACTGAAAGCTTATTAAAACATTTCCAAACGCATTCGTTAAAAGGTTTTGGCATAGAAGGTCTTTCCGCATCCATTATTGCTGCTGGTGCTATTTTATACTATTTAAAAGAAACGGAACACCCCAACCTTCAACATATAACAGGCATTCAACGGATCATAAGAAATGATTTTTTATGGATGGATCGTTTTACAATTCGCAATCTAGAACTTTTACCAAATGGGCTAGAACAACATACTAGTTTATTGCAAGTTTTAGATCAAACAATTAGCCCAATGGGTGCAAGATTGTTTAAAAGGTGGATGATATTTCCTTTAAACGATATTGGAAAAATAAATGAACGATTAGATGCTGTTGAATATTTATTGTTGCAATTAGCGCTTCAAGCCGAATTATCTCAATCAATAAAAATTTGTGGCGATGTAGAAAGATTGGTTAGTAAGATTCCTTTAAAAAAAATAAACCCTAGAGAAGTAATGCATTTGGCAAAGGGTTTAGAACAAAGTAGCCAAATTAAAAAAGCCTTATCCCATTGTAACAACCCCTATTTGTTGCATTTGGCTAATTTATTGAATGAATGCAAGGAGATTGTAGAAAATATTAAAGCTACCATTATCGAAACACCTCCTGTAATGACCAATAAAGGAGGAATTATTCAACAAGGCGTTAATGATGAGTTGGATCAATTAAGAAAAATTGCATCGGGCGGAAAAGAATACTTGATTGAAATTCAACAAAGAGAAGCAGAAAGAACCGGAATCAGTTCGCTCAAAATAAGTTTCAACAACGTTTTTGGATATTATTTAGAAGTAACCAATTCGCATAAAAATAAAGTACCATCAGACTGGATAAGAAAGCAAACACTTTCCAATGCAGAAAGATATATTACTCCTGAATTAAAAGAATATGAAGAAAAAATAATTGGTGCCGAAGATAAAATATTAGGCATAGAACTAGCATTGTACAATCAATTGTTATTGCAGTTACAAGATTATATTGCGCCTATACAAACAAACGGCAATTTATTAGCAACCATAGACTGCTTAATATGCTATGCAAGCAATGCCAAGAAATTCAACTATAGAAAACCTTTATTACATGATGGCTTGAAGTTATCTATTCAAGATGGACGTCATCCAGTAATTGAACAAAATTTACAGGCTGATGAATTATATGTAGCCAACGATATAGAACTAGATCCCGAAAGCCAACAATTAATAATTCTCACAGGCCCCAATATGAGCGGAAAAAGCGCAGTGCTCCGACAAACAGCACTGATTACTTTAATGGCCCATATGGGAAGTTTTGTTCCGGCTAGTTCCGCTAATATTCCGCTAACAGATAAAATTTTTACACGAGTTGGCGCTTCAGATAATTTAAGTGGTGGCGAATCAACATTCATGGTTGAAATGAATGAAACAGCAAGTATTATCAACAATATGTCTGCTAGAAGTTTAATTCTATTAGACGAAATTGGTAGAGGTACAGCTACTTATGATGGAATCTCCATTGCATGGAGTATGATTGAATTTATTCATAATAGCCCTTATGCACCAAAAACACTTTTTGCAACCCATTATCATGAACTCAATGAATTAGAAGATAGATTACCAAGAGTCAAAAATTTTCACATCACACACAAAGAAGTAGGCAACAAAATTATCTTTTTACGCAAAATGGCATCTGGCGGAAGCACTCATAGCTTTGGTATACAAGTTGCAAAAATGGCAGGTATGCCAAATAGTTTGATTGATAGAGCTAATTCTATTTTAAAACAACTAGAAAAACAGCATGTAAAAGAAGAAGGAAAAGATTCAATAACGGATGTAGTTAAACAATCAAATACACCACAAGTTCAATTATCAATATTCGACGCCCATTCAGCAACATTTAATGATATTAGAACAATGCTTATATCCATTGACATCAATCAATTAACACCTGTTGAAGCTTTGATGAAATTGAATGAAGTAAAAAGTTTATTAAAGTAATTTTATTTTCAATTCTCTTTTAGCATTTTGCATATTCACTCAAGTATTGGAAATTTGGAGTAAGCTTTCCGTTTTCTAAAATAGTTGCGTTATCGATTAAACTAGACCCACCTTGTCTGATATCGTTTAAAATATATTTAATAAGCTGTTCACCGAAATACCTGCTAGCATCCCTAGGCAATTCATTGGGCAAATTACCAACAGCCATTATATCAACTCCATTTTTACTATATGGCGCAATCTTTTCACCAGTAGCTTTATCGATGCCATAAATTGGATTTTCAATTGTACTATCTCCCAAATTACAAGGCACGCTTCCATTTTTATCATCTGTGATATCGGCAATTGTAGTAATCTTGAAGTCATCACTTAAAAATTCTTGCATTGTAAATAAACGAGGCATTTCATTTGCCCAATAAATACCATTCATTAAAATATCTGTATGTGCAATGTATTGATTGAATAAACATTCATATTCCTCCGGATGCAAATGAAAATGATCTCTGGAATATTTACCGGTTAACTTGTGTTTGTATAAATCAGCTCCTTTGAGTTGAACATATACAGGGTATTCATATGCTCGGTTGATAAAATCTTCTGGCTCTACTTCCTGCGCATCCATCAAATTCATGATTTCAACAATGCCATGAGCCACCCTCCCACTGCCTGTAACAGCAATTTTAATTGGGGGCAATTTCAGACCAAAATAAGTATGTATCAGCTCTCTATAATCTCTGATCTTATGCACCCTTTCTAAATTAAATGCACCAGTTCTGTTGCCGTAAGCCATGATACCGTTATGGGCTCCAACAATACCTGCAAAAAAACCAAACCCGATGATTCTTTGCCCATCATTATGTTCAAGACATTCATAATCAATTAACGTGATATTTTTCTTGACCATAGCATGCATCAATGGCTGGTTAATTGCTTGCATTTTCTTAGTATGAGAAAAAAATAAATATTTTTTATCGGCAATCAGTTGATTAATGGGCACTTCTTTTATCCCAAGCAATAGATTGCATTGGCTTAAATCATCTGAAACTTTCAATCCAGCTTGAAGATATTCTGCATCAGTATAAGATCTATTTATTGATGGTTGAACAATGATGGATATATCTTTAAAGTTTTTAATCAGCCATTTGCATTGGGCAGGTGTTAATGCAACCCGGTTATCTGCAGGAACTTTACCCTCTTTAATCAATCCTATTACAAGCATCTTAATAATTTGACGCAAAATAATCAATACTTGATAATTTCTGAGATTGCATCAGCAAAAAACAATGAATTTGATTTTAAAATTTAAATTTGATTAATGAATGATTATTTTTACAATCATGAATCATTTTGAGCTATATAAAATTCCAATAAGTTTTTTACCAGATTTAACCTCAGTAAAAAAACAATTCTATGCATTAAGCCGAGCATATCATCCAGACTTTTTTGGAGGTGCATCAGCATTTGAAAAAGAGGAAGCATTGGCTATTTCAGCACAAATAAACAGCGCTTTTAAAATTTTCCAAGACAAAGATGCAACAATGAAGTACATACTGCAATTAAAGGGATTGCTAGAAGAAGAGGAAAAATACAACCTTCCCGCTCATTTTTTAATGGAAGTGATGGAACTGAATGAACATGTAATGGAACTTGATCATTCAGATGAAACAGCTAAAAAACTAGTAGAAACAGCATTAAATCAATTTCAACATAACATTTATGAGCCTGTGGAGTCAATTATTACAAATTATCAAGAAAGTACTGGTTCCGAAAAAGAACTGTTGCAAGTAAAAGATTATTACTTTAAAAAGAAATACCTCGACAGGATTGGGAATCAGCTATTAAGTTATTAGGTTATTGGTTGAATTGAATCAGGCTTATAATTATTTGGCTATTTTGGAATGTTGAACTAATATTGCAACCCAACAAGCCCAGATGGCGGAATTGGTAGACGCGCTAGACTCAAAATCTGGTTATCGCAAGGTAGTGCAGGTTCGATTCCTGTTCTGGGCACAAAAGCCCCGAGTAATACTCGGGGCTTTCTTATTTTCGAGACCGTCGCAAATAAATTCGCGTAAGGTTGAGGAAATAAGAAAGCAGCGGCGCCTTCGGCGACGCGAGGCTTTTGGGTACGCCCCCTTTTGGAAGTCGGCGCAACGAAGTGGGCCGACAATCCTGTTCTGGGTACAAACCCTGTCACAAAAATAACGGGGCTTGTAATGCAAGTTGCAAATCAAGCTTGCTTGAATAAGCATACCAGCATTAAAAAATACAACGAAATTCGGCCTTTGTTAATGTAAATATCCGTATAACATAGCCAACTATGTATTGATTATAGTCTTGTCAATTTCTAACCGACTATCAAAATTATATAGGAGATGAAAAAGCTTTCTCTTAATCTAACAATAGCAGCAGATCTGTGAATATCCTGAGGCACAGATCTTAGAATTACACCCTGCTTACTTAACGTTTAAATTAAGTGTAATGCAACAGAACCAGCTCTGTAAAAACGACCATAGATAAATACTATAAAGTATAAGTTGAACTAATCGGGCTTATGCAGGGTTTAGGTTATTAAAAAAGTTGGCTAAACTCGACTTATAAAAAGTCGCATTTGACATTTAATTCGTCAAAAGTTGGAAATTTCCCATTAACAATATCAGTAGATTATCTATGCAAATGGCCTGCCAAAACACCCATCAACTGTTTGAATCAAATAATAATTTGTAAAAGTTTTATTTAAAAGACAGAATAATAGTAATGTAAGAAAATTATAAATCGTTTAGCGCTTTTCTATTCTTCTCATTAGCAATTTTTTTAAACTCGGAACAAGTTAATCCAGTTATCTTTTTGAACTGGTAAGACAAATGCCCAGCGCTAGAATAATTTAGCAAAAAAGCAATTTTAGTGAAATTTAATTGATTATATAGTATCAGTTCTTTTGCTCTCTCAATTTTTTGATTTATAATAAATGCTTGAATAGTAATGCCTTTTGTCTTTGAGAATAAATTGGATAAGTAGTTATAATCATATTGTAATTTATCTGATAAATAATCAGAGAATGTTAAAATAGGCAATTCATCGGTATAGTGAACCATTTCGATAATAATATGCTTTATTTTTTCAATTAAAATAGCCTCATGCTCATCTAATATCTCCAAGCCAATTACTTTAAGGTCATCATTGAACAGCTTCATTTTTGTTTCATCTAATTCGCCATCTATATCAATATATCCCAAATCAATACCTGAGAAATTTATGTGATGTATATCTGCGATAGATTTTACCATTATCTTACACCGCAGGCTTACCATGTATTTTATAAATAATCTCAAAATATTAGTTTTATTTATTCTTCATATCCACTTTTTATAACCGTTGCAATCATTTTAAATTGCTTATTGGCATGGAAATGATGTAAGGCATGTGAAGGGATAATCATTCCTTCGCCTAAATCTAATGTGTATTGCTTATCATTCACTGTCAATTCTGCAGAACCATCTATAATTTGCACAAATGTATCATAAGGAGATAATTTTTCCGGCAATTCTTCACCAGCATCAAAAGATGATAGCGTCACATTACCAGTTATTCTCTTCATAATAGTCTTGCTTACTACAGAATTAGGCACATACTGAATGACTTGCACAATAATATGTTTCTGCAACTTTTCTAATTCTAATCCTTCTTTTCCGTTGTTCATAAACTATAATTTTAATACTAATAACTTGAAGGTAGTGAATTAATAATACTATTTAATGTAAGTAAAAAAAAATTATTAGACAAATTTTATATAGAAACAAAGAATTATGTAAGATAATCTATTGATTTTATAAAAAAATAATCGAATTCAAAATCGATATTTGTTTAATATGAAGAATTGATACTAAAAAATACAAAAAGGATATATGAAAACTAAGAATTCGATTTTTATAATCACTTTTTTGACATGTGCCTTAATTGCAAAATCACAAAATTCAGTTGTTGTATCTGGAAAAACCGAAACAAGTATTTACGGGAGCATAAGCTTTACTATAGGCCAAGCACTTTATACTCAAAAAGGAGTGACATATACTTTATCAGAAGGAAATCAACAACCACATAAAATCAATCCAATAGAAAACAGATCAAATTTACATGTATCTGTATATCCTAATCCAAGTAAAGATTTTATCTATTTTTTGGTAGAAGATTTGAATTTTAATAACCTTAATTTTCAATTAACATCTATTTCAGGAAAGTTAATACGATTTGGGAAAATTACTAACCAAAAATCATTTGTGCAATTAAGTGATTTAAAAAATGGGGTGTATATACTTAAGATTATAAGAGGAACAACCGAGGAAATTACTCATAGAGTTTTAAAATTAAATTAATATGAAAGACGCTTTTATTTTTACATTTTTTAGCATGTTCATATCATTAAGTTCTATTGGTCAAGCTCCACAAAAAATGACTTATCAGGCAGTTATAAGAGATGCAAATAACAAATTAATTTCTCTAACAAACGTGAACCTTAGGTTGAGTATTTTACAAAACAACTCCAATGGAAAATTGGTTTATTCCGAAATGCATTACACTGTATCCAATATCAATGGTTTGATAAATTTACAAATTGGCACCGGATCTAATTTATTTGGCAAATTCGCTGAAATCGACTGGAGCAAAGGGCCTTATTTTGTGAAAACTGAAACAGATTCTGATGGAGGGTTTAATTTTAGGATTACAGGTACTAGTGAATTATTAAGTGTTCCATATGCATTATATGCACTTAATGCAAATTTTGACACAACTAGTTTGCACAATAGGATCGTTAATTTGCAAGCCCAAGCGATTGCAAATAAAAAAAATGTTGATATTAATCTAGATAGTATCAAAGAAAATGCAAAGGATATTAAAATTAATCTAGATAGTATTAAAGTCAATACCGTTAAAATTAACAACAATATTGATAGTATCAATACAAAGATTGATACCTTGGATTTAATTGCCATTTTAGCTGGTTATCAAAAAATTGGGAAAATCATAAACGCAATAACAGTTGAAGGGAAAGACAGCGTTGATGTAAAATCTAATGGTAATTTACAATCTTCTAAAAATATTAGTTTGACAGGCAATATCGAATCTTTAGGGTCAACGTCTTCCATAGGAAGCTTGGACAAGCCTTTTAAAGATTTATACATTTCCTCACATTCCTTGTCTATAGCTAGTGATGTGGCCGGACAAAATACGCCTCCTACCGTTTTAAGTAATGTAAATGGCAATTTGCAAATATCGTCGGGGGGATTTAAATTAATGGGAACTAATGCAGCATTTATTGCACCTAGATTTGAAGGCAAACTAATAGGCAATGCAAGTACTGCTACTAAATTTGAAACACCAAGAACTATCAATGGTATTTTATTTGACGGATCGACCAATATTGTTTTGCCTGACTTAGATCATGACGATAAGTATATAAAAATTTCTCAACTAAATGGAACTGATCCCTTTAATATCAATATAAAAGGAAATCTAGGTTCTTCTGGAAATGTTACCGTTGCAGGTAATATAGAAGCATTAGGCTCTACTTCCACGTTAGGTACAATTGATAAACCATTCAAAGGATTATTTTTGTCATCAGGATCATTATCAATTGCATCTGATACATTAGGGCAAAATGTACCAGCTGCCATCTTAAGTAATGTAAGAGGGAACTTGGAAATTTCGGCAGGTGGTTTGAAATTAGTGGGGACTGATGAAGCTTTCATAGCACCAAGAATTATTAGCACACTAACTGGAAATGCAAGTACTGCTACAAAATTTGAAAATGCAAGAAATATAAATGGAGTAAGCTTTGACGGATCTGCAGATATTATAATACCTGCAACCATTATCAAATCTTTGTCATTTAATAATATTGGAACTGGCGATGCGTCGGGTGGCACATTTGATGGATCCGTTACAAAAACTATTTCATATAATAGTATTGGTGCATCCCCATTGGCTGGTTCATCACTAATTACAACAGTAGGAACTTTAACCGCTGGTGCTATCCCTTACACATTACTCTCTGGTACCATACCTACTTGGAACCAAGCCACTACTGGTAATGCAGCCACAGCAACTAAACTTGCTGCTACTAAAAATATCAATGGCGTAGCTTTTGACGGTAGCTCGGATATCACTATTACCGCAGTAGCTGACGCAGCTACACTCTCAGGAACAACTTTAAATGCAACTGTTACTGGTTCTAGTTTAA
>CANGTR010000013.1 GCA_947456855.1 Sphingobacteriia bacterium
AGATAAATTACTTAAAAGCAATGACCTGCTTTTTTCGTTATTGATAGGGCGTTCTGGTCCTTTTAATTTTTTTACGCTTTCATCACTGTTTACCCCGATTATCAAATAATCTGCTTCTTTTGCAGCGGCTGATAAAGAAAAAATATGTCCTTCGTGCAGAATATCAAAACAGCCATTGCTGAATGCAATTGTTTTATTGCTTACACGCCAACTTGCAACTTGTTTTTGCATGTCGGAAAGGGTATAAATTTTTTTGGTAATGGCTTCTATTGATTTCATTGTATTCTTTTTTTATTATACCAAGGAAGTAAAATAAGACAGCAAAAACCTACAATCATTACAATTAAAAATTGTGCAAACCATTGTAATGTTCCATTGGCAAATCCAATTTCAAATGAAACACCATTTTTTTCTAAAACTTTTGCTAAGAAAAAAGCGTATGCTCCAATTCCGCCAGGCGTTATGATCATGCCAATACTAGCAAATGCCAATGCGGAAATAGCTGCGGGTAAGCCCAAGTGAGCAGAACCTTCTGTTGCCATTAAACCAACCCATGTGCCTATTATATACAGTATCCAAATGAATACGCTGTAAGCAATAAACCTTCCTTTTTGTTGTAAGTGTTGTATACTGGTTAAACCTTCACCAATGCCTATGATAATTTTTTTGATAGCAACAACAATGCTTAAATGATTAAAAAACTGAAATAATTTTTTAATCAACAATACAATTATGATTAATGCTGTAAGAACAATTCCCAACTTAATAAAAGAAATATTACCAGATTTTCCTTCAAATAGTTTTTTTGATAACTCAACTCCATATTCACCAATAATATCATACTGTAAAATGAATGCTGTTAGAAAAACAATTGCTAATGAAATAACGTCAAAAGCCCTTTCTACAACAATTGTTCCGATTAATTTTTCTGCAGGAACCTTTTCGTAGCGTGCCAGTATGGTGCATTTTAATACTTCTCCTAATCTTGGAATTGCTAAATTGGCTAAATAACCTACCATTACAGCAAAAAATACATTGGGTAATTTTGGTGAGAACCCCAAAGGCTTCATTAAAATTTTCCACCTCATCGATCTTAGTACATGACTGCCTGAAAGAACAAAAAATACTGGAATCATTAGCCAATAATTGGCTTTTTTAAGCGAGCCCTTAAAATCCTCCCATTTATCTGCAGGAATTTGTTGCAAACTCCACCAAACCAAGAAAATACCAATACTCAAAAAGAGCATATACTGAAGTATCGAAATCCATTTAATTTTCATACTGCTTTCCTAGTTTTTCCGTTTAGATCTCCTTAAATCATTGAACGAATTTAGGTAATAATAATCAATGCTTGGGTGGGAAGTTGTATATATGTTTTTGTAACTATTTGATAATCAGTTAATAAAAAGCTAATTCTTGGATTTTGGCCATTTTTTAGTAACTTCGCAGACTTATTTTCAAAATGGTTGTTCAAAACAGTGTGTTAATGTCAACAAAGAAAAGGATTTTATTCATTGCCACAGAAATGTCTCCCTATTTGGAGCTAACAGAATTTGCGGAGATTATCAATAAATTGGCTATCAAAAGCAATGATTCTGGATTGGAGGTAAGATGTATAATGCCGCGATTTGGGGTAATTAATGAGCGCAGACATCGCTTACACGAAGTGGTTAGATTGTCGGGCATCAATGTTTCTGTAGACAATGATGATTATCCTTTGCAAATAAAAGTGGCTTCATTGCCGAATGCTCGTTTGCAAGTATATTTTTTAGAAAATGAAGATTTCTTTAAACGCAAACAAATATTTCACGACGAATCCGAAAAATGGTTTTCAGACAATGATTTAAGAACCGTGTTTTTTTGTAAAGGTGCTTTAGAAACAGTGAAGAAATTTGGATGGCCTCCTGATTTGATTCATTGTTCGGGGTGGATGACAGGATTAATACCTGCTTTGATTAAAACAGCTTATAAAAAAGAACCAGTATTTGGAAATAGTAAAGTTGTTTTTACTATAGGTCAAAACACATTTACCGAAAAGTTGGGTCCTAATTTTTTAAAACAAGCAATAGTTAATGTAAACATTAAAGACAAAGATTTAGCGCCTTTTAAGGATGGCGATAATACTGCTATGTTCAGAGGGGGCGCCCATTATGCAGATGCCATTAGTTTTGGTTCTGACTTAGTAGAAGCGAAACTGGTAACTGAATTTTCAAAAGTTAAAGGGAAAAAAGTAGTTCCTTTTAAAGGATGGGATTCTGATTTAACAGAGTATTTAGAATTGTACAACGACCTTGCGGGTAAGTAATATTCAGCACATGCATTCATCTTCTTCATTGCGCAGTATCTCCATATTGATCTTGGTTTTTTTTGTTACAGCTATTTCCTGTACCCGTATCACTTCTACTGAACTAGGCGCTGGTTTAATTCCATCTGTAGATGGAGTGAATACTTTTGATACAACAATGGAAGTAATCACTGATAGTTTTGATGAAACTGATTCAACTAGAATTTACAAACAAGATTTACATGTTTTAGGTGCTATTACCAATGATCCATTATTTGGTAGAACTACTGCAGCTTTGAATTTTGAATTGTTTCCACTTTTTTTTCCATTTGGCGTTCCTGGAACCAAAGACAGTGTTAGGGCAGATTCGGCAGTGTTGATTTTAAGTTATACTGGTTTTCATGGTGATTCAACACAACCATTACGCATTTCTGTAGAAGAAATTAGTAGAAACACTCCTTTAGATCCTTTTAAAGTATATGCTTCCAATTTTCCAGGGGTTTATCCTTTACAGTTTGCTGGTAGTTTAGCTAATACTGCCACAATTGATATTAGAAGATTAGGTGATTCCGTAATCAATAGATACGAAGGAGCTAAAAATCAAATTAGAATCAAGTTGAGAGATGATGTTGCCAGAAGATTTTTAAACACTTTTGATTCAAGTAATGCCTATCGATCAGATACTGCATTTAGAACTTTTTTTGCAGGGTTTTCAGTAAAAGTTGCAGCTACTAGCCCAGCAAATGCTTTGCTTTTCATTAATAAGTTGGATACCAATACCAAATTGGCTTTGTACTATAATTCCAGCACAACTGGTGCCACAACAAGAGATACAAACGTAGTCTATTTCAGATTCAATAATTTTACTTGCGGAGATTATAACCAGATTACAAGAAATCGTGCAGGCAGTGAAGTAGCCAACCGATTAACTACTACTTCAAGACCAGATTCATTGGTTTATGTTCAAACCAATCCAGGAACTTATGTTAGAATTAGGATTCCTAATCTAAACAGATTAAATAATCGAATTATTCATCGGGCCGAATTGATTACGGAACAAGTGCCAGACAATGCCAATCTATTAACCACAGACAGATTTATGACTCCACCTAATATGCTCTTATTAAGCTATTATGATTCTGTCAATAAGATTAAAAGAAATATCCCCAACGATTACAATATTGGCGTATCTGGTCCTAATACACTCACTTTTGGGGGTTATCTAACTTACAAAACGGTGCCTGGCTATGACCGATTAGCTACTTATTCCTTTAATCTTTCTAGGTATGTTCAAGGAATAGTTACTAGAAAAGATACTTCATTCGTTTTAAGATTATCAGCGCCATCAAACGATTCGCTTCGTTATTCTCCAGGTTATCCCATAGTTGGCTTTTCTCAAGTATATTATCTTAACCCTTCAATTGGAAATGTTGTAGGTAATGGAAGGGTTAGATTGGGCGGTGGTACCCATTCTCGGTTTAGGATGAGATTAAGAATTGTTTATTCAAGAATATAGAAATAATACTTATTATAATATATTTGCACACTTATAAATTTAAATCATAAAAAATGGCTTATTTATTTACTTCCGAGAGCGTATCAGAAGGGCATCCAGACAAGGTAGCCGATCAGATATCCGATGCATTGATCGATAACTTTTTAGCCTTCGACCCACAGTCGAAAGTAGCTTGCGAAACTTTGGTTACCACTGGTCAGGTAGTATTGGCAGGGGAAGTAAAGTCTAAAGCATATTTAGATGTACAAGAAATTGCACGCGGAGTAATTCGTAAGATTGGATATACCAAAAGTGAATACATGTTCGAAGCCAATAGCTGTGGAATTTTATCGGCTATTCATGAGCAGAGTGCAGATATCAACCAAGGTGTTGATCGCAAGAAGAAAGAAGAACAAGGTGCAGGCGACCAGGGAATGATGTTTGGTTATGCCAGCAACGAAACCGACGATTATATGCCATTGGCATTGGATTTGGCGCATAAGATCTTGATTGAATTAGCCGCGCTCAGAAGAGAGAACAAAGCCATCAAGTATCTACGCCCAGATGCAAAGAGCCAGGTTACTTTGGAGTATGATGATAACAATCAACCGGTAAGAATCGATGCGATTGTGGTATCTACTCAACACGATGATTTTGATTCTGAAGCCAAGATGTTGGCCAAGATCAAAGCGGATATCATCAATATCTTGATCCCAAGAGTAAAAGCGAAGTATAAGAAATACGCTAAGTTGTTTAACAACAATATCAAATACCATATCAACCCAACTGGAAAGTTTGTAATCGGTGGACCACACGGAGATACAGGTTTAACTGGCCGTAAGATCATCGTTGATACTTATGGTGGTAAAGGTGCTCATGGCGGTGGTGCATTCAGTGGTAAAGATCCAAGCAAGGTAGACCGTTCTGCAGCTTATGCTACGCGTCATATCGCTAAGAACTTGGTAGCTGCTGGTGTTGCTGATGAGATCCTGGTTCAGGTGTCTTACGCGATTGGTGTTGCACAGCCTACATCTATCAATGTAAATACATACGGAACCGCTAAAGTAGATATGACCGATGGTCAGATCGCTAAAATGGTAGAAGGCATTTTTGATATGCGCCCTTATTTTATTGAGCAGCGTTTGAAATTGCGTAACCCTATTTACAGCGAAACAGCAGCATACGGACATATGGGTCGTAAGAGCGAAATAGTTACCAAAACTTTCAAAACTCCAGACGGAAAGGAGAAGAAAGTGAAAGTAGAATTGTTTACCTGGGAGAAATTGGACTATGTTTCAAAAGTGAAGAAAGCTTTCGGAATAAAATAATTCAAATAAACATATCATCCACCTCTGTACTTTTGTGCAGAGGTTTTTTTATTTTAGGGTATGAAAAAGAAGTAGTTTGTTGCAATGGTTTATTATTGTTCGTTTTTTGGTAATGTATTTTAAAGCTGCTGCAAAGTATTGATCGCTATGTTTTGCATAATCATTTCTATACCTGTTCTACTTAAAAAATAATGTGTAATGGAGCAAAATCCTTGGAAAATAATTAGAGAGAAAACAGTATACGATAATCCATGGATCAGTTTAACAGAATATGATGTAATCAATCCAGGTGGCGGAAATGGTATTTATGGGAAAGTACATTTTAAAAATATTGCGGTTGGGGTTATGGTTTTAGATGATGCGTTCAACACATATTTAGTTGGACAATATCGATTTACATTGAATGCATATAGTTGGGAAATTCCAGAAGGAGGTGGTCCATTGGGAACTGATCCTTTGGAGAGTGCTAAAAGAGAACTCTTAGAAGAAACCGGATTAATGGCCAATAAATGGCAAGCATTATTTACCATGCACTTGTCTAATTCTGTTAGTGATGAATTGGGAATAGTATATTTAGCCAGAGATTTGAAGCAAGGAATAGCGGAACCAGAGGAAACTGAGCAATTAATAGTCAAGAAAGTTTCATTAGAAGAAGCTGCTACAATGGTTGAAAACGGGTTGATAACCGATTCAATGAGTGTAGCGGCAATTTATAAAGTTCAACTCTTATTGGTTCAGGGAAAATTGAAGTAATACATTTGCAAATGGCTTTAAAACAAAGTTCGATGATTATTGGAAGGCAGCCCTTAATAGAAGCGCTCCAATCCGGGAAAGCAATCGATAAGATCTTGCTTCAAAAAAATGCAGCTGGTGAAGTAATGCATGCTATTCGTGCTTTGGCGCGAGAGCACAATATTCCCATGCAATTAGTGCCCATTGAAAAACTCAATGGGCTTACTCGTGCCAATCATCAAGGGGTAATTGCCATTGCTGCCTTGGTAAATTATTTGGATTTACAACAAGTGATTGATCATGTAGTATCAGAAGGTATTACGCCATTATTTCTGATGTTGGATGGAGTTACAGACGTGCGAAATATTGGAGCCATTGCAAGAACGGCGGTTTGCTGTGGTGCGCAAGCCATTATTATTCCTGATAAAGGGGTAGGAGCTTTGAATGAAGAGGCAATGAAGAGCAGTGCCGGGGCTTTAGAAAAAATACATATCTGTAGGGTCAATAGTTTGATAAAAGCTGTGGATACCCTTCATTTAAATGGGATTGCTGTTTTTACCAGTGAGATGAGGGCGGAGAAAAATGTGTTTGACTTAACTATGATCGACCCTTGTTGTATAATCATGGGCGATGAAGGAAGAGGTGTTCAACCACATTTAGCAAAATCTGCTGATGCATTTTTTAAAATTCCTATGGCTGCTAAATTCGATTCACTGAATGTATCGGTGGCTACAGGAATGATTTTATACGAAGCCATGAAACAAAGAATGCAATAATCTGAATTGAATTAAAGCATAAAATTTCGCTACTATGAATACCTACAATTTTTACTCATTCGGCTACAATGAAAGAACTCGTTCCGACAAGTCGGAACTCAAACAGCTTTCATTGTTGACGCCTCATTCGAAAATTGTTGGACGGTATTCATAAATGCTCAATTTTATATCTTTTCTTCAATTCATATTTTAATCAAAAAACTCGTTATCAATCAAGCTCAAAAAATAAAATTAGTAGAATGCCCTCGCGATGCAATGCAAGGATGGAAAGCATTTATACCTACTGAACAAAAAATCCAATACCTCAATCAATTATTAAAAGTGGGCTTTGATGTGCTCGACTGCGGTAGTTTTGTTTCGCCAAAAGCGATTCCACAGATGGCTGATACAGCATCAGTTATCAAGCAGCTCGATTGCTCATTCAGTGATACAAAATTATTAGTGATTGTAGCTAATGAAAGAGGTGCAGAAGAAGCAGTTGTATATGATCAAATTCATTCTTTGGGTTTTCCATTCTCTATATCGCCCCAATTTCAAATGCGCAATACCAATAGTAGCATGGAGGAGAGTTTATTGCGTGTTGAATCCATACAAGAGTTGTGTATAAAAAATAAAAAAGAATTGGTGATTTATTTGAGTATGGGTTTTGGGAATCCTTATGGAGATGCTTATACCGAAGATATTTTATTGAATTGGGTTAGTAAAATGGCAGCATTGGATGTCAAAATAATATCATTGGCCGATACAGTGGGCTTAGCAAGCCCAGCTCAAATTCAACAAGCTTTATCTAAAGTATTACCTGCATACCCCAATGTAGAAATTGGAGTGCATTTGCATGCATCATATACCAATTGGCAAGACAAGTTAACTGCTGCGTTTGATGCAGGGTGCACAAGGTTCGATGGGGCATTAAAAGGGATTGGGGGATGTCCGATGGCCCAAGACGATTTGGTAGGAAATATGGATACCGAATTAATGATCCCTTATTTTCAATCAAAAAACGTGTTGAAAATGCTGAATCAGGAAGCACTTATTGCCTCTTCTGAATTAGCTTCAACTATTTTTCATTAATTATAGTATGAAATTTCATTACGAGTTTCCAATCAAAAAATTACAAACACCTAGTACGCATCATCTAAAGATGATGATGATGGGTTCCTGTTTTACTGAAAATATTGGTGATCTATTGCGGTTATCGAAATTCAAAGTGATGGATAATCCCAATGGAATTCTTTTTAATCCAATTAGTGTTGCGGAATCTATCAGTCAGTATATTCACAAAAAACAATTTTCGGAAGCTGATTTGTTTTACTTGAATGAAACATGGCATAGTTGGAAGCACCATAGCAGATTTTCTGGCATCTCTGTAGAAGAATCCTTGCAAAAAATCAATCAATCAACAATTGCTGCTCATGAATTCTTATTGCATGGAGATTTTTTGATTATTACACTGGGTTCGGCATGGGTTTATTTTTTAACCGAAGCCGCAGACGGGAATGGTATAGGAACTGTTGCAGCCAATAATCATAAAGCTCCAGCAAATTGGTTTTCAAAAAGGTTATTAACTGTTACTGAAACCAAGGAAGCATTGGTTTCTATGCTTGATCAGTTGAAAAAGTTTAATCCTCATTTGACCATTATTTTTACCATCAGTCCTGTACGGCATTTAAGGGAGGGAGTTATTGAAAATAATCGAAGTAAAGCAGTGTTAATTCAGGCCGTACATGATTTGGTGAATCAATCTGCCCAACACTATTATTTTCCTGCCTATGAGTTAGTAATAGACGATTTAAGGGATTACCGTTTTTATGCAGAAGACCTGGTTCATCCAAATTATTATGCAACACAATATGTTTGGGAAAAATTAGTAGAGTCTTGTTTGTCTGAAGCAACAAAAGAATTATTGCCTATCATTAAAGAAATCAATTTGGCATATCAACACAAACCTTTCAATCCTGCTACCCAGTTACATCAACAATTTCTGCAGAAATATGCGCAAGTTACCAAACAATTAATGGAAAAGCATCCTGAATTGGATTTTAGAAAAGAACTCAACTATTTTGTAAATGGCAAATATCCCTCTGTTAACGAATAAAATCATTTAAAGAAACCAAGGTGCATAATTTTTCCAGATCCCTAAAAATTCAGCAGTTCTTTGCCCAAATACATAAGGTATGGCACATTGAGTTGCCGTTGTTGAATCAAATTCCAATAAAATGATGTCTGGGTTAATTGCTTTTATTGTTTTATGCAATTTGCTTACTGTATATGATTTATTACCAGAGTGAACACTTCCAAGAACAATAACTTTATTAGGGGAGGGGTATGTATTTTTGGTTTGTGCTAAAGTTGGTTGATGAAATATCAATAAACTCAATAAATAACATCGTATTGTTCTTATCAAATTCGGCATCCTGTTTAGTATAAAAAATGAATCAAAACAATGTTTGTACCCCATTTGCAATTTTAAACTCATGTTGTAACAACCATTTTTTCCGCCACATTCCTCCGGAAAAACCTACCAGTGATTTATCGCTTCCAATAACTCTATGGCAGGGCACGATGATGGTGATTTTGTTTTTTCCATTGGTGGTGGCGGCAGCTCTAATTACTTTTGGATCCCCCAATCTTTTGGCTAGGTCCATATAACTAATGGTTTTGCCATAGTCAATTTCCAATAATTCAGACCAAACCCTTTTTTGGAAATCGGTACCATCCTGATGCACTGGAATATCGAAAGTTTTTCTTTTACCATGAAAATATTCAATCAGCTCCTCAGTACATTGATGCATTAATTCGGTGATGCCAGGTTCGCCATAGGTCAATTGGTCTCTATTGTCTACAAAACTTAATTCGCCAATAAAATGATCATTGCCTCCGATCTTTAATAAACCTATTGGACTTTCATAATAAGTATAATGTAATTCACCCATAATTGTTGCTACCTAGATGGCATATAAATATAGTAAACAAAGTACTATTTTATCCAATTTTGTAGCCGTTTTGCATCTTTTTGTCGGCCTTTAATAATACAACTTGATGATTCTCGTCATATACTCCTAATACGAGACATTCACTGAAAAAATTAGCTATTTGTTTAGGTGGGAAATTTACGACAGCAATTACTTGTACGCCAATTAAGTCATGGCTGTGGTAATGGTGGGTAATTTGAGCAGATGATTGTTTGATACCCAATTCACCAAAATCAATGCTCAATTGATATGCAGGCTTTTTGGCTTTTGGAAATTCATTGGCAGATAAAATAGTGCCAATTCGAATATCAATTTTTTCAAAATCTGCCCAGTTGATCATAAAACAACTTTTAATTAAATTAATCAAGGCACTAATCAAGTAGCTCAACCAATTCCAATAGTTCATGTTTTTTATAATCACTGGTTGGTGAGTCAAAACATTTGGCAATTTCCTGTAACAAAATTTGAATAACCCTTTTGTGAGAAAGCGGCTTAAAATAGGAGGCGGTTGATGGGGCTGATATCTTTTTTAAATAATTTTCAATATCTATGTGAGAGTATGCTTGCCCGTTTGTTGCATCCACAAAGAAATGTATTTGATCTATTGGGTTGCCTACAAAATTGGTGTGATCGTAATCTGAATTAAAGAAAGCGATAATGCATTGTTTGGGGATATTAATTATTTTGGCATTAATATCTAACTGGTCGCACATTACCTGGTATAAAATTCCATTGGTAATCATGTTGCCTTTTTTGTTGGCAAGTACTTTATGAATAAAAAAATTGTCTGGGTTGGTATAATTTACTTCTACTCCTTTTAAATGGTAGAAATTATAAATGATGCTTGATAATACATTGGCCTGTTCTAAAGGGGTTAGAAAGCTATTTAGTTCTAGCCAAATATTTCTTCTAATTTTTTCAATTTCTTGTAGGGTAGGGCTGGTTTGTAAATCTGGGTATTGGAATTTGGCAACCAATAAGGCCCCAAATAATAGATCGTGATATGCACTGTCTTTCCATTCCGTAAAATCGGAATATAAATCAGTAAAATGCAAACGATGAATAATCATTTCAATTCTTTCCTGTATTCCCTCATTTGGGGTAGTTTCCCAAAGATGCTCCAGATTAGGAATGATCGGTTTTCCATAACCTACAATTTTTTCAGAAACTGTTGAATAAACCTCCTCATCTGGGTCGTCGATTAAGGTAAACAAGGCATTCAATTCTTTGGTTTCCTGCATAGTGATTTGGTTGTTCTTACATCAAACTAAAATATTTTTTCGTTAAGAATTGTATAGAAGTTATCCTACGGCTGTGGATATATGAAGAAAAAGGTGCAAAATAAATAAGGGATATTGGCGTTCAAGCTATAATTCTTCAACAATTATCACTTTTAACAAGTACAAGAGGTGAACTTAAGTTATCTTGCATTATCATATAAATTTGCCAATGAGTACCTTTATTACCCCCAAATTTGCCAATGTTAAACAGCCACTCCATCTCGAACTTAAAAAAAGAGTTCAAGCTTACTTAGATGAACATGGAATTGACGGTACTGGCACATCAAAACTTTTTACAAAAGCAATTCTATTAATTGTTGCATTTGTTGGAGTATATATTCACTTAGTCTTCTTTACACCTATTTGGTACATCGCTATTGCAGAATCAATTGTTCTAGGTGGATTGGTTGCAGGAATAGGATTCAATGTAATGCATGATGGAAGTCATGGTAGTTTTAGCGGAAATAAAATCATGAATAGAGTAGCAGCTTCTTCTATTAGTTTATTGGGTGCTAACCATTTTATGTGGAATATGAAGCACAATATGATTCACCATAGTTTTACCAATATCGATGGAGTAGATGATGATATTGAAATTGGTGTATTCATGAGAATGGCGCCTACCCAAAAATGGTACAAGGCACATAAATTTCAACACATTTATTTTTGGGTATTGTATATGCTTTTATATGTATTCTGGATCTTCTTTACTGATTATAAAAAATACTTTTCTCAAAAAATTGGCAATGTTCCTTTGAAGAAAATGAGCATAGCAGATCATATTGAGTTTTGGAGCGTGAAAGTTTACCATGCAGCTGTATTTGTAGTTATTCCAATTGTTTTTGTTGGTTGGGTAAATTGGATCATTGGTTTTGTGATCATGACCTTCTTTGCAGGATTTGTACTAAGTATCGTATTTCAATTAGCACATACTGTTGAGCATACTGATTTTCCTATTGCCGATATTGAAACAAATAAATTGCCAGACGAATTTGCGGCGCACCAGATCAAAACAACCGCCAATTTTGCAACAAAAAATAAATTGATAAGTTGGTTGGTGGGTGGATTGAATTTTCAAATTGAACATCATTTGTTCCCTAAAATTTCTCATGTTCACTATCCTGCTATCAGTAAAATAGTGAAGGGTATTTGTGAAGAATACAATTTACAATACATTGAATTTCCAACTATGCGAAAAGCAGTTGCTGCTCACGTGAGATTTTTAAAAGAAATGGGAAAGCCTGATGGGAAGTTATTGAGTTATTAGTGGTAATACTAAAATAATTAAGCCCTGTCTGGTTAAACTCGACAGGGCTTTTTTAATTTGTTAATTTATTTTAGTACGATTCATATTTTAGGACAATCGCAATCGGTACTTATTTTTTTGCAACACTTGCTTTTTTAGTAACCGCTTTCTTCGGACTGGCTTTTTTGGTAGCTGATTTTTTTGCACCCTTGGTAGCTGCTTTTTTTACAACTGTTTTCTTTGTAAAAGCCCCAGGGACCTGTGCTTCAATCATTTGCTTAACAGTTTCTAATTCAATGGTAGCAACAGTTTCAGGAGTGTGCTTATTTCCATCGGCCTGTTTGCCCAGTTTGAGCATTTTCTTCTGAAAGCGAATGAACGGCCCCCATCTTCCATTTTCAATTGCAATTTTTTCTTCGGGCCATTGCACAATAAATCGATTGGCTTCTTTGGCCATTTTCTTTTCGATGAGTTCATTGATATCTTGTTGACTCAATGAATCAAAATTATAGGCTCTAGGTATATTGATATAGAGATCATTCCATTTAATGAATGGACCAAATCTTCCTTTGCCCTTTGTAACTGGTTTTTCATCATAGAATCCAATAGGAGCATCTGCCAATTGTTTTTCCTTCAATAATTCAATGGCTCTGGGAAGATCCATTTCATACAAGTCTTCTCCTCTTGGGATAGAAATGAATTGTTCACCCAATTTTATGTATGGCCCAAAACGACCAATATTCACAGACAGTTCTTGCGATTCGTATTCGCCAATTGTTCTTGGCAAGCTAAATAACTGCATCGCTTCTTCCATGGTAATGGTTTCGATGCTTTGGTCTTGTTTAAGTTTGGCAAAACGTGGTTTCTCTGTTTCGTCTGCTGTGTCTCCAATCTGTACCATTGGTCCATAACGCCCCATTCTGGCAATTACTCTTTTGCCAGTGGCTTCATCTATGCCCAATTCTCTTTCGCCTTTTGCTCGCTCTGCATTTTCTAAAGTATGTTCAATGGTTTCATGAAATGGTTTATAAAAACCATCTATCATATTACTCCATTTCATTCTGCCTTCAGCTATCTCATCAAATTCTTGCTCAATTTTAGCGGTAAAGCCAAAATCCATTACTTTATTAAAATGTTGTTTTAAGAAATCTGTTACCACCATACCTAAATCGGTAGGGAATAATTTACTCTTTTCTGCGCCTGTGTTTTCTTGGATGATTTCTTTTTCGATATTATTTTTTGCAGTGAGTTTGAAAATGGTTACAGCTCTTTTACTTCCTTCTTTATCTCGTTTTTCTACATAATTTCTTTTCATGATGGTAGAAATAGTAGGTGCATAAGTAGAAGGACGGCCAATTCCCAATTCTTCTAATTTTTTTACCAAAGAAGCTTCTGTATATCTTGGCGCAGGTCTACTAAATTTTTCAGTTGCCAACATTTCAACAAAATTTAAATCAGTTCCTACTTTTAAAGGAGGAAGTATACCCTCAGTGTTTTCTTCATCTTCATCATCTTTTCCTTCATTGTATACTTTCAAAAAACCGTCAAATTGCATCACTTCTCCAGATGCTGTAAGCGTTTGGTTATTAGCGCTAATGGCAATTTTAGCACTTGTTTTTTCGAAGATGGCTTCACTCATTTGGGAAGCAATGGTTCTTTTCCAAATCAATTCATACAAACGCCTGGTTTCTTCATCTGCAATTGTATGATCGCTCATATATGTTGGACGAATAGCTTCATGCGCTTCCTGTGCACTTTCATTTTTATTTTTGAATTTACGAGGCTGGTGGTATTTTGCTCCGTAACTATTATTGATTTCTTTACTGATATCTTCAAGCGCAGTTTCACTCAAACTAATGCTATCCGTTCTCATATAAGTAATCTTTCCACTCTCATACAATTTTTGTGCAATCAACATGGTTTTGCTTACACTGTATCCCATTTTTCTAGAGGCTTCCTGTTGCAATGTTGATGTAGTGAAAGGTGCTGCCGGAGAGCGTTTGGCGGGTTTTACTTGTATGTCAACAACTTTATAGTTAGCATTTTTACAACTCTCTAAAAAAGCTTGCGTATCTTTTTGGTTGGTTATTTTTGAAGGCCCTTCAGCTTTAAAATGTACATTTTTTCCATTGATATCTGGCGCTAAGAATACTGCTTCAACTTTAAATGAATTTTCTGAAATAAAATGATTGATCTCTCTTTCTCTTTCTACTATTAATCTTACGGCCACACTTTGAACCCTTCCTGCACTCAAACTTCTTTGCATGCCTATCTTTCTCCAAAGAACTGGGCTCAATTCAAAACCTACTAATCGATCTAATACTCTTCTGGCTTGTTGCGCGTTTACCAGATTCATATTGATGGTTCTTGGATTGGCCACTGCTTTTTTGATGGCAGGTGCAGTAATTTCGTGAAATACAATCCTTTTTGTGATGGCAGGGTCTAAGCCTAATACTTCGGCTAAATGCCAACTAATGCTTTCACCTTCACGGTCCTCATCCGATGCAAGCCAAACTTCATCGGCTTTTTTGGCTAATTGACGCAAATCTTTTACTACACGCTCCTTGTCTTCAGGTACTTTATAACGAGGCAGGTAATGATTGTTTACATCAATACCCATATCGTCCTTTTCTAAGTCTCTGATATGACCGTAACAACTCTTCACCTCAAAATCTTTTCCAAGGATTTTTTCAATGGTTTTTGCTTTAGCAGGCGACTCAACAATCAGTAAATTTTTAGCCATGGACCTTCCCGGTATTTACGGTTTTTTTCTACTTTTTTTAATTTATTTCCCCCATGTTGGGAGCACCTTTTCAAGTAGTTCCCGAACAATTCTAGTGATGCAATATTAGGGTAAAGCATCAAATCTCAAAAAATCTCCCTAAATCTCTGTTGTCAAAAAATGAACAATTTTATCCCTTGTGCTATCCATTTTATAGATTTTATTATGCCCCAAACCCTTTGTAATAAAGAATTCTAGCTTTGGCAATTGTTCAGATAAAAGGGGTTTTACATCATCAAAACTGCAAATTTTATCTTCTTCATCATGTACCCATAAAGTGTTAAAATGGGCTTTTTGTACAACCCTGGCCACAGAAAAATAGCTGATTGGCTGTTTGGCAAGGGCTTCTATAAGTTCATAAAAAGCGGTAACAATTTTCTTGTCTACCTTCAAAAAATTAAAAAAATGTTCCACAGCGGTTTTTGTTTCCGTTGCAGGAGCAATTAAAATCAGTTTTAAAGGCGGATCATTTTTTATTTTCTCCATGGACAAAGAAGCAGCTAAGCCCCCTAAAGAATGAGCAATCATGCCATAAAAAGGGCCAAATTGATTAACCACTTCTAAAATCATATCTCTATATAATAAGGCATTGATTCTCTTTCCATCAGAATGTCCATGCCCAGGGGCATTAAAAGCAAATACTTCAAATTTTTCTTTGAGCAATGCATCTACATATTTATCAAACTTGTAAACATCACTTCCAAATCCATGGATAATGAGTATTTTTTTTGCTTTTGGTTGATGTGATTTCCAATGGTAACCACGTATTATCAATTGATTCAACGCCAAGGAAAGGGGTATTGCTTTATGAAAGATAGCTGGCTCCAGTTTTTTAGCCCTCGACTTAAAAGGATTTGAAAAAAGATCGAATGCCAATAACGCAGCTTTGTGTGGAGAAACCAATGCTACTGTGTTCATTTTTGTTCTGTAATATTGAATTGCTATCCTCTGTCTAAACTTCATCTTCATATGGTAAAGATAGCTTTGAAAGCCTGCTTTCTAGGATGTCGGTTGATTTGTAGAAATAGTGGATGCCAGTTATATTAATATAAATACTTGATATTCAATGATTTGCGTTCAAATCTAAATAAAATATTAAAATTACTTTCGGTATTGGTAAACTTTTTAGAATATGGATTGGTAAGTAGTTCTTTTGAAATACTTTTGCAACCCAAAACAGCAATATGTATTCCATTCATATACAATTTGAACAAAAGGGCTTGGAGCCGATAACCCTTCATAATATTGAGGCCGATCAGAGTCTACTTGAGGTTTGTTTAGACAATGATATTGAATTGCACCATAATTGCGGTGCAGTATGTGCTTGTAGTACATGTCATCTATATGTAAATCAAGGTGAAGGTTTTTTGGAAGAACTGAATGATAGAGAAGAGGATTTCATAGATAGAGCTGTTAATCCAAGAATCAATTCTAGATTAGGATGTCAGTGTATTTTACAAAAAGGTAGTGGTGAAGTGCATATTACATTACCAGATCAAACCCAATTTTTGGGAGAGTAGTTAATCATTAAATCAATTTATTATGAGCCATTTTGAACCACCTATCCATTGGGCCGATCATGAAGATATTGCTATGAAATTGTATGAAAGATTTGGAGCCGATTTCAATGAAGGTAAAATATACAGGGTTCGTTTTACCGATTTGTTAGAATGGATTTTAGCCATCCCTAATTTTGATGGAACCAGAGAACAAAGTACCGAAGGTCATTTGGAAATGATTCAAAGTGCCTGGGTATACGAATGGAGAGATAATCAGTCTTAGGTATTTATTTTCTTTTTAAGTTTTCGTTTAGTTAACTTTAGTTTATGTTAGACCAATTCAAGCATATCACCCATTTTGTTTTTGATGTTGATGGAGTGCTTACTGATGGTAATTTATTGATTTTACCAGATGGTTTGATGGCGAGAAGAATGAATATTAAAGATGGTTATGCTCTGCAGTTAGCCGTAAAAAAGGGGTATAGGATTACGATTATTTCCGGTGGAAATTCGCCTGAAGTAAAAGATCGATTGAATAAATTGGGCATTACAGAAGTGTATATGCAGGTTGCAGATAAATTATCACTATTGCAATCGCTCATGACCAAGCATCAAAGTAATGCCAACTGCTTTTTGTTTATGGGGGATGATATCCCTGATTTAAAATGCATGCAAATTGTTGGATTGCCTACCTGCCCTTCGGACGCGGTGAATGAAATTAAAGAATGCGCTACCTATATTTCAGCACTAAAAGGTGGGGAAGGATGTGTTAGAGATGTTATTGAAAAAGTATTGAAATTGCGTGAAGATTGGAATGACGATTTTCAAATTAGAGCTCAATAAAAAGAAGAATTAAGAGATAAGAGATAAAAGATAAGAGATAAAAGATAAGAGATAAAAGATAAGAGATAAAAGATAAGAGATAAAAGATAAGAGATACTAGATAAAAGATACGATTAGGAGTTTGTCCCGATAACCCAATAACCCAACAACCAATAACCCAACAACCAATAACTTAATACTTGAAATTAGTTGCTGCATTTTTTAGATTAATAAGATGGCCGAATCTTCTGTTTATTGTTATTACACAATTGCTATTTGAATATTGTATCTACGAAAGAGTTTATCCAGAAATTGTTGGGGTTGACATTACCGAAGAATTGCGTTTTATTGCATTGATCATTGCATCCGTTTTTATTGCTGCAGCCGGATATATTATCAATGATTACTTCGATCATAATATTGATCAAATTAATAAGCCAGACAAAGTGGTGGTAAATACCATCATTAGTAGACGTTGGGTTATTTTTTGGCATATGCTTCTAAGCTTATTGGGGTTGTATTTAACTGCGTATGCATTGCCTTTAAATAAATACTGGCATTTAGTATTGGGTAATATGGCTTCAATTGTAGCACTATGGTTGTACTCAACTACTTTTAAAAAGAAATTGCTTATTGGAAACGTCATTATTTCTTTGTTAACTGCTTGGGTAATTATTGTTTTGTTTTTTTCAAAGTATCCATTGAGCGAAGATTTAATCAATGCAAATCTGCATCAAAGAGTTAGGTTTTTTAGATTGATGATTGTATATGCATCATTTGCTTTTATCATTTCATTAATTAGAGAAGTAGTAAAAGATATGGAAGATATAGCTGGGGATCAAAAATATGGATGCACAACTATGCCCATAGTGTGGGGTATTAATGCGAGTAAAGTTTTTGTAGCTGTTTGGACCATTGTTTTAATTGCTGCTTTAATCATCTTGCAATTATATGTAGTGGGAATGGGATGGTGGTTAAGTGCATTGTATTGTATTGCACTCATCGTTTTTCCTTTATTCATAGTGCTAAAGAAGTTGTACAATGCTAAACAACCTGCAGACTATCATCTAATCAGCAGTTTGATTAAACTAATCATGTTTACAGGAATTCTTTCGATGTTGTTTTTTAGATATTATCAATAACTGTAGGCAGTTCAATATTATTTACATGAATGAAATTATCCTAGCTTCTCAATCTCCTAGAAGAAAACAGCTATTAGAATGGGCCGAAATTCCTTTTAAAATAGTTGTAAAATCTACTGATGAATCTTTTCCTGCTGATCTTGAGGTTGAAAAAGTGCCTATTCACATTGCAATAAATAAAGCGAAGGCAGTAATTGATTATTTAGAAAAGATACAAAATATAAAACCAGCAACAATTGTTTTAGCAGCCGATACCATTGTGGTATTAGACAATCAAGTTATTAATAAGCCCATTGATAGAAAAGAAGCAATTGCAATGTTAACGAGTTTGTCGGGGAAAGAACATCGGGTAATTACCGGTGTAGTATTAAAGAACGCAATCAAAGAGCATTCTTTTTCTGTAACTACACATGTACAATTTCATTCGCTCACCATAGAGCAAATTGAGTTTTATGTTGATCGGTATAAACCTTACGATAAAGCAGGATCCTATGCCATTCAGGAATGGATTGGAGTGGTTGGGATAGCTGCCATCAATGGCGATTTTTACAATGTGATGGGCCTCCCAGTTGCATCTGTTGTTAAAGCTTTAACGCTTTTCAATCCTCAACATTAGGCAACGATTTAATCCCAATTTGAGTCTAATTACCAATTGAAGCTGAATTCCCTTTCACAATCAGGATGTAAAGTTCTTTCAACAGGGCAGTTTCGGGCAGTATTTTCCAAAATGACTTTTTCTTTATCTTCGATTTGTAAGGTTTTTGGAAAATGAATATGAACCACAATTTTACTGATTCTTCTGGGGTCTGAAGCCATGATTTTGGTTACATCGGCAGTAGTGCCGTCGAGTAAAATATTCATTGTTTTGGCCTTAATGCCCATTGTTGTGATCATACAAGTGGCCAATGCAGTGGCAATCAAATCGGTAGGGGAAAACCTTTCTCCTTTGCCTTGGTTGTCGGTTGGGGCATCTGTTTCAATTGTTGTTCCACTTTGAAGATGGGTTGCCGTTGTTCTTAAATCGGAATTATAAATAATTTGTGAAGTCATTGCATCAATTTTGACCTAAATTTACACGTAACAAATCACATGGAAGTGAAGAAACTAATTTTTGTATTTATTTTATTTTCGGGCACAAGATTGTTGGCTCAACAAAATCCTGCTCCTACATCAGCTGTAAGTAAGTACCAAAAGAAATTAGAAAAAAGAGAAAAAATCAATCAACTCATCAAACAAGAAGAAGAGGGGGCATTGATTTTTGATAAACAATCTGCCTTTGCAATTAAGCTAAATACCGATGGTTGGGGATTTTTTTATGAGAAAGGGAAATATAAAACAACTACTAAAACAAGTCTTTGGTGGATTGAGTTTGGAGAGCGAAAAAGTATAAAGGAAGAGCGGGTGCCAACCATTTCTCAATCGCAAGGTTTTATCATTGTATCCAGTTATATTTATGGAAAACAAAATAATGCTTATTTTCTAAAAGCGGGCTTTGGTCAGCAAAAACTCATTGGTGGTAAAGGAAACAAGAATGGGGTAGCTGTTTCTGCCATTTATGGGGGAGGAATTAGTGCTGGTTTGTTAAAACCCTATTATTTAGAAATACAGAACCCTACCAATGGTGCAAGGGAATCTATCAGATACAGCCCTGCCAATGAAAAATTATTTTTAGACCCAACTATTATTTTGGGAAAAAGCGGCTTAGGAAAAGGGTTTGGCGAGATTAAATTTGTGCCAGGAGCTCATGTTCGAACAGCTTTAAGATTCGATTATGGCAGGTATAATGAAGTGCTTTCCGCCATTGAAATTGGGGTCAATGCTGAGTTTTATTCCCAAAAAATGCCCATTGTATTGTTAAATAAAGAAAATAATTTCTTTTTCAATGCCTATGCTGCAATAACATTCGGTAAAAGAAAGTAATGTAAATTTGTAATTCATTTTACACAAATAGTACATGCAAGAATTACCAGTTATTTCTACAATAGATAATACGCTACAGGAAGAATTACCGCTTAAAAAGCCCAA
Source organism: Sphingobacteriia bacterium (assembly GCA_947456855.1). GTDB lineage: Bacteria > Bacteroidota > Bacteroidia > Chitinophagales > Chitinophagaceae > Sediminibacterium. The sequence continues at coordinate 20,384 of CANGTR010000013.1, forward strand.
TTGGTTAAGGGTAAAATTGCCATTGGGGGAAAGTTACAAACATGTTAGAGGATTAGTAGACAAACACAAATTGCATACTATTTGCGAAAGTGGTAATTGTCCTAATATGGGAGAATGCTGGGGTGAAGGGACTGCCACCTTTATGATATTGGGAAATGTTTGCACAAGAAGTTGCGGCTTTTGTGCAGTAGCAACTGGCCGCCCCGGTTCTGTTGATTGGGACGAACCTCAAAGAGTTGCAGAAGCCATTCATTTAATGAAAGTAAAGCATGCAGTGGTAACCAGCGTAGATAGAGACGAACTCAAAGATGGCGGATCCATCATTTGGTACAATACCATCAAAGCCATTAAAAACCTCAATCCAAATACTACATTAGAAACCTTGATACCGGATTTTAGGGGCTTTAAAGATCAGATTCAAAGAGTTATTGAAGCTGCACCAGAAGTGGTGAGTCATAATATGGAAACGGTTGAGCGAATTACCAAACAAGTTAGAATTCAAGCAAAATATCTTAGGAGCTTAGAAGTATTAGCAACCCTCAAGCAAGGAGGCATGCGAACCAAAACAGGAATTATGTTGGGCTTAGGAGAAACCAAAGAAGAAGTAATTCAAACGATGCAAGACTTGGTGAATGTAGGTACTGATGTATTAACGCTTGGGCAATATTTACAACCCACCAAAAAACATTTGAAAGTGCAAAGATTCGTACATCCCGATGAATTTGCAGAACTCAGAGAGATTGGATACACTATTGGATTTGATTATGTTGAAAGCGGCCCCTTAGTCCGATCTTCTTACCATAGTGAAAAACATGTGATTCCTGGTTACGGAAAAAATAAATGGTTGAATGAAAAATTGTAGTAATTGTTAACCTTCGAAAAATATTTCCCAATCACTAATGCGAATTATTCAGTTTTTTCTTTTATGCCCGATTTTTTGTTCGGCACAATTAAAATGGATTAATGTAGATTCCATGTATCAGCCATTGCCCAATGGGGTTCATGTATATTTTTCCAATGATTCAATTGACGGAAAACCCAATCGGGCTTTCTATGTTAGCGCTCATTTGAAAGCGCATTCATTGAATTTTACCACTCAAGTGGGAAATGGCAAAAGATTTACTCCTTCAGAATATTTTGTAAAAGAATCCGATCCATTATTGGTGGTGAATGCTACTTTTTTTGAATTTGTGCGTAATAGCAATTTGAATATGGTAGTGAAAGATGGCAAAATGCTTGCTTATAATTTGCATACAATTGCAGGAAAAGGAAAAGACACGCTAACTTATCGCCATCCATTTGGAAGTGCTATTGGAATATCTAAAAATAGGAGGGCAGACATTGCCTGGACTTTTACTGATTCGTCCAATCAATATGCTTTGGCAAATCAAACACCCATTAGTGCAATTAAAGATTCTTCTAGAATATTGAGCAACAAATTGATTGGTACATTAGGCGATTTTAAAAAATGGAAAGTAGAAACTGCCATAGGAGGGGGGCCAGTTTTAGTGCAAGAAGGAAAAATAAAAATCACCAACAATGAAGAATTGAAATTTTCGGGAAAGGCACTCTATGATAAACATCCTAGAACGGCCATGGGCTATACAAAAGATGGTCTATTAATTGTGATGGCTATTGAAGGTAGGTTTCCTGGTAAAGCAGAGGGTGCTAACTTGGAGCAGTTGGCAAAAATTTTAATTGGTGTTGGATGCGAGGAAGCATTGAATTTGGATGGAGGAGGAAGCAGTTGTTTATTGGTTAATGGAAAGCAAACCATAACACCAAGTGATAAAGAAGGACAGAGACCTGTGCCAGCGGTTTTTTTGATAAAAAACAAATGAAAGATAAGAGATGAAAGATAAGAGATGAAAGATAAGAGATGAAAGATAAGAGATGAAAGATAAGAGATAAAAGATTAAAGATACTCTTTGAGACAATTTATTGTATCTCATAACTCATAACTCATAACTCATAACTCATAACTCATAACTCATAACTCATAACTCATAACTCATATCTCATATCTCATAACTCATATCTCATAACTCATATCTCATAACTCATATCTCATAACTCATAACTCATATCTCTATTTCATCTCCCATACTAATGCACTTGCTCCCAATATAGCGGCATCAGATTCTTTCAAATGGCTTACCAATATTTTAACTTTATGTTGAAATACTTGAATCAAATTGGCTTCCATATATTCGCGAGTGGGTTTTAATATATAATCACCTGCTTTTGTAAGTCCGCCAAATAAAATAATGGCTTCTGGATTGGAGAATACTACAAAATTTGCTAAAGCCATACCCAGTATTTTACCAGTATAGTCAAAAATTTCTTTGGCCAATTCATCTCCTTCTATTGCTGCCAGATGCACTTGTTTAGCATCAATTTCAGCAATTGGAATATTTCTAAGTATACTTGGTTTATCCGATTTTTCTAAAAACTCCAAAGCATTCAAACGAACACCGGTTGCAGAAGCGTAACTCTCTAATGATCCGTGTTTTCCTGTTCCCTCGTGGTATCTTCCGTCTGGGATAATAATGGTATGCCCTAATTCGCCAGCAAACCCGTCGTGTCCATAAATCAATTTCCCATTGGCAACAATGCCGCTTCCCACACCAGTGCCCAATGTAATCATAATAAAATGCTGCATGTCTTTTGCAGCTCCATACATCATTTCACCAATTGCAGCAGCATTTGCATCATTGGTTAATACAACAGGTAATTTAAATTTATCTTCAATCATTTTACCGAAAGGGATAATTCCCTTCCATGGAAGATTGGCAGCATGTTCAATGGTGTTCTTGTAATAATTTCCATTGGGTGCGCCTATTCCAATTCCTTTGATTCTGCCTGCACCGCCAGCTTGTTCTATAAATGGCGCTAAACACGAATAGAGCTCATCAATAAAAGGCCCCACTGTTAAATGCTTTTTGGTACTCATTTCTCCAGAGAACAGCAGATTGCCGACTTTATCTACAATACCAAATTTTGTTCCTGTGCCACCAATATCTATTCCAATTGCCAATGGTTCCATTGCTTTATGAATAGTACCTTTTTCTTTTTTTTCACTCATCGTTATAATAGTTTACAATAGAACCTTAAGAGAATTATGAATTAAGCGATATGAATTAAGCGATATAAATTAAGAGATATGAGATGCCTTTTTGAGATTAGAGATATGAATTAAGAGATATGAGATACCTTTTTGAGATAAGAGATATGAATTAAGAGATATGAGATAAATTCTTTTATCTTTTCTCTCTTCTCTCTTATCTCTTCTCTCTTCTCTCTTATCTCTTATCTCTTCTCTCTTATCTTTTATCTCTTCTCTCTTATCTTTTATCTCTTCTCTCATATCTTTCCTCTCTTAATGCCCTAGATTCGATTTCACATCATAATCAATACCTTGCGCTTTTAAGATAGACTTAGACTTTATAGCATAAAAAGCCATATATGCAAAACAAATCACACCCACGATATAACTATTTTGAATTCCAAGCATATCATCTGAAGCAACAACTCCTTGTGCATAGCTAATAAATCCACCACCCATAATCATCATGATTAATAAGCTACTTCCCTGATTGGTGTGTTTGCCCAAGCCTGCAACGCCTAAAGTAAAAATACATGGCCACAATGTGCTGCAAAATAACCCTACACTTGTAAATGCAAATACACTTACCATGCCCGATGTTAGCATGCCTATAACCAATGCAGTTATTCCTAATAATGAAAAAATCAATAGCATTCTTGCAGGACTTCCCTTACTCATGATATCGCCAACAATCATAACAATAATGACCAATCCATACACATAAAACATGGTTATATCATGTTGTGCAATAGCGTTTACAATTAAGAATACGGAAAATGCCAAGTAAGGCATTAAAAAATTAAGTATTTTTTTTGCACCTGCACTTACGTCAAATGCTCCAACAGCACCAGTCCATCTTCCCATCATTAAACTTGCCCAATACAATGAAATAAAGGGTGCGATATTGACGGTGTCTATGTTTAGATATTGCTTCATGTATTCAGGTAAATTACTGGCAGTAGAAACCTCAACTCCAACATATACAAAAATGGCAATCATACCCAAAACCAGTTGCGGATAGCTAAAAGGAGATTGGCGATGCAATACTTTTTCTTTGCTTTCAGCTTCTTCGTTGGCAACCTCATCTAAGTTAATTTTATTCGGTACAGACGAAAATTTAAAAAATAAAGCAACTAAAATAAATGCAATCCCCAAAATGAGATAAGGTGTTTTTACACTTTCTATACTAGCTTCTGTAGAACCAGATCCTACACTTCCAAAAATGGCAAAACTCACAATTAATGGACCAATAGTTGTTCCAAAATTATTAACCCCGCCTGCCATATTTAATCGTTGAGACCCTGTTTTTGGGTCTCCAATTACAATCGCCAACGGATTGGCTGCAATTTGTTGCAAAGAGAAACCCAACCCAACAATGAATAAGCCAGTAATCATTAAAGTAAATGATGCATTGTTGGCTGCTGGATAAAATAAGAGGGTGCCAATTGCAGAAATAATTAATCCTACAACAATACCATTTTTATAACCAATTTTATTCAAAACATCGTTTCCAATTAATTTAGAGATGCCAAAATAGATCAAGGAACCTACTGTATAAGCAACATAGAAAGCTACTGATACCAACTGGCTCTGTGCTTGGGATAGATTAAAGGCTTTCTTGAAAACAGGAATCAAGATGTCGTTACTGGCGGCAACAAAACCCCAGAAAAAAAATACGGTAATCAAAGTACCAAATTGTGACCATTTTGTAGGTTGGCTCATATCAATTGTTGATTTTTTTGTAAGTAAAATGTAAAATAGTAATAAATTTAAGACGGAAGAATTTTAATTCAATATTAGTTAGAATCATTTTAATAACTAACTTGAAAAGGAATAAAATTGGATGAATGGAAATCATACATGTTAGTGCTGAATGTTACCCTGTAGCAAAAGCAGGAGGACTAGGTGATGTTGTTGGTGCTTTGCCAAAATACCAGTGTAAAGCTGGGGATATTGCCAAAGTGGTAATGCCTATGTATCGAACCAAGTATTTGTACGAAAATGAATGGGATGTAGATTTTAAGGGGAGTGCAAATTTAGGAAATTGGTTTTTCGAGTTTACAGTTATTAAGGAACGAATCAATCAATTAGGATTTGATTTATACATGATTGATATCAACGGTTTACTTGATCGTCAAAAAATTTATGGTTATGCAGACGATACAGAAAGGTTTACCGCTTTTCAAATTGCAGTGGTGAAGTGGATGAGTAGTTGGGAGCATCGTCCAGATATTATTCATTGTCATGATCATCATACCGCACTCATACCTTTTATGATGCAGTATTGTTATGAATACCAATTGCTAGCAAGCATTCCAACAGTTGTTACTATTCACAATGCACAATACCAGGGTTGGATGGGCTGGGATAAGGTTAATTATATTCCAAGTTGGGATTTATGGAAAAGAGGTATGTTGGATTGGTCTGGGAATATCAATCCTCTAGCATGTGGGATAAAATGTGCTTCAAGAGTAACAACTGTCAGCTCTTCTTATATGGAAGAGTTAAGGGTTAGTGCCAATGGATTGGAACAATTATTTGAATTTGAAAAAGGCAAATGTGTTGGAATTTTAAATGGTATTGACATTGAAGTTTGGGACCCTTCAAAAGATCCTTATCTAGAACATCATTATACTGTAAAAACAGTTACCAAGGGAAAAGCAAAAAATAAACAGGCATTGTGTGAGCAGTTTGGATTAGATCTTACAAAGCCTTTATTTGTGTTCATTGGTAGGTTGGTTGGAGAAAAAGCAGCAGATATTTTACCTGATGCTATTAAAATGGCCATTCATGCTTCACAGGGTAATGCTTCATTTCTTATATTGGGAAGTGGAGACACAAGGGTAGAAAGCACATTTCAAAAAATGGTTGGAGAATATCAAGGGGTTTTTAATGCAGTGATTGGGTTTCATGAAAAATTGAGTCACAAAATCTATGCAGGTGCAGATTTTTTGCTGATGCCAAGTAGGGTTGAGCCCTGTGGGCTGAATCAAATGTATGCAATGCGCTATGGCACTGTACCTGTTGTAAGAAGTACAGGTGGTTTAAAAGATACCGTACTGGATATGGGAGATCTTGGCGGTTTTGGAATTCGTTTTGATCAAGCAACAATCCATGATATTAATTATTCAATTGAAAGAGGAGTAGCAGTTTATCAAGATAAAAAGCACATGGAATGGATGCGTAAAAAAATGATGTTGATTGAGCATAGTTGGGAAGGAACAGTTAATCAATACAAAGATGTTTATTTGAGTATTAAATAATAATTGATTAATAATGAATTTGCATTATTCTAAATTGTATATATGAGAAAATCTATTTCTAATTCAGTATTGGCCGTTATTTTAGGCGGTGGGGCTGGTTCAAGGTTATTCCCTTTAACACTTAGCAGGTCTAAGCCAGCAGTTCCTATTGCTGGTAAGTACAGATTGGTAGATATACCCATTAGCAACTGTATCAATAGTAATATTAACCGAATGTTTGTGTTAACCCAGTTTAATTCTGCATCATTAAACAAGCACATCAAAAACACCTATCATTTTAGTGCTTTTAGTTCTGGATTTGTGGATATTTTAGCTGCAGAGCAAACACCTGATAACGCAGGTTGGTTTCAAGGTACTGCTGATGCAGTTCGGCAATCATTAAGGCATATTTCAAGGATGGAATTTGATCACATCTTAATTTTAAGCGGAGATCAATTGTATCAAATGGATTTCAGCATGATGCTAGAAAACCACATTCATAAAAAGGCAGCTATTTCTATAGCTACCATTCCTGTAGATTCGAGAGATGCACCTGAGTTTGGTATTTTAAAAACCAATGCAGACGATACCATCGCTTCATTTATAGAAAAGCCAAGTAAAGATATTTTAGCTGATTGGGCCAGTGACACCGGACCTGAAATGAAAAAGCTTGGCAGAAATTATTTGGCATCAATGGGTATTTATATATTCAATAAACAAGTATTGTATAAGTTATTGAACGAAACATATCCTGCAGCTACCGATTTTGGAAAAGAAATAATGCCCAATTCAATAGCAAATTACAATGTGGCAAGTTTTCAATACGATGGATATTGGACAGATATAGGGAATATATCGTCTTTTTACGAGGCCAATTTAGCCCTTACACAAGAAGTGCCTTTGTTCAATTTATTCGACAACGAGAAAACAGTATATACCCGTGCAAGGATGTTGCCTCCAGCAAAAATAAGCGGCTCCACTTTGGAGAGAACCATTATTGCAGAAGGATCTATCATCAATGCAAGTAGAATAGAACAAAGTGTGGTGGGGATAAGGTCGAGAGTTGGTTATGGAACAACAATTGTTTCTACTTATATTATGGGCAACGATTACTATGAAACTATAGAAGAAATGAGCATGAATATAGAAAAAGGCCTGCCAAGAATTGGAATTGGCGAACGTTGCTATATTAAAAATGCAATTATCGATAAGAACTGTAGAATTGGAAATGATGTAAGAATTAATGGAGGAGCGCATTTGGTTAATACCGATCATCCATTGTATTCTGTGAAAGATGGAATAGTTGTTGTAAAGAAGATGGCCATATTGCCAGATGGATTTGTGATTTAATCACGATAGTAAATGCATTACTAAATAAATGTTATGAAACAGCTTTTGAATAATGGGCTTTTGTATTTTTCTTTATTTTTTTCAACTGGATTGTTTGCTCAAGATCTAGGGTTCAGCAATTATAAAAAATATTTATTTCCAACAGAATTAACCAGTGCTTCAACAGGCGGAAAAATCGCATGGGCAATTGATTCGGCTGGGAGAAGAAATGTTTATGTGGCAGAAGCGCCCAATTTTTTGCCAAGAAAATTAACCAATTTTATTGAGGATGATGGTCAAGAAATTACCAGTTTATCAATCTCTGCAGATGGCAATTGGGTTGTATTTGTTAGGGGAGGAGAGCACAGTGGAAATTGGGAATCCGGTTCGCCAGTTAATCCAACTTTTGAGTTATCTGCCTATAAAGTACAAATAATTGCTGTTCCTTTTGAAGGTGGAAAATTGATTCATATTTCAGAAGGCGATATGCCCATTATTTCACCCGATAGCAAACAAGTAGCTTTTATAAAAAATGGTCAGGCCTGGTTAGCATCCATTAATAATCAATCAGCGGCAAAAAATTTATTTACAACCAGAGGAAATGTTGGTTCTTTAGAATGGTCGCCAAGTGGTGGACAATTGTTATTTGTAGCCAACAGACAAGATCATTCAATTATTGGTATCTATTCCAGTGGTCTACAAAAATTGCAATGGGTAGCGCCTTCATTTAATAAAGATCAATCTCCGCATTGGTCTCCGGATGGGCATTCAATTGTTTTTATACGAACTCCTGGAACTGGCGGAGCACCAGATTCTATATTAAGTAGAAAACACAGTCCTTGGTCTATCCATACTGTTGAAATTACAACAGGAAAAAATTTACAGTTATGGAAAGCCCCAACTACTTTAAGGGGTTCATATCCTACAACGCATGGAGGAACCAATTTGTATTGGGCAGCAAATAATCAGATTGTTTTCATGTCTTATGAAGATGGTTGGCCTCATTTGTATGCTATTGCAGCTTCAGGCGGCAAACCAGTTTTATTAACACCTGGAAATTATATGGTGGAACATGTTCAAATAAGTGCAGATAAACATTGGCTAACATTCAGTGCAAATACAGGTTCCGATAATCAAGATATAGAACGCCGACATGTAGCAAGGGTTGCAGTGGATAAATCAGGCATAGAATTGCTAACGCCAGGCACTGGTTTAGAATGGACACCAGTATTTACAGGCGACGGAAAAACTTTGGCATTTTTTTCTGCAACTCCACAAAGACCACCCATTCCTGCAATCATCGATTTAACTAGAACAGATCGAACTCCCCAATTAATTGGTCAATCCTTGATTCATCCTGAATTGCCTCAATCTCAATTTGTAATTCCCAAGCAAGTTGTTTTTGCCGCTTCGGATGGTGTTAAAGTGCATGCGGATTTATTCGAAGCGCCAGGTGCTGGAAGAAAGCCAACTATTGTTTATGTTCATGGGGGGCCTCCACGCCAGATGCTATTGGGTTGGCATTATTCCGATTATTATTCCAATGCCTATTCTTCCAATCAATACTTAGTAAGTAAAGGGTTTAATGTTTTGGTGGTCAATTATCGGTTGGGAATTGGGTATGGATTCGATTATCATAAACCAGCAAATGCCGGTGCTGCCGGAGCTGCTGAGTATTTAGATATTAAAGCAGCTGGAGAATGGTTAAAACAACAAGCTTTTGTAGATCCTTCTAAAATTGGTATTTATGGGGGTTCTTATGGTGGGTATCTTACTGCTTTAGCCTTGGCTAGAGATTCTAAATTGTTTGTTGCAGGCGTAGATATTCATGGTGTACATGATTTTACAGTGAATCTTTTGGCAGGTAACTTAAATGACAAATATGAAAAAGCCCCTGATTTAGAAAAAGCAATCAAAACAGCTTGGCAATCTTCCCCAGTGGCTTCAATTTCTACTTGGAAATCCCCTGTTTTGATTATCCATGCCGATGACGATCGAAATGTGCGTTTTAATCAAAGTGTAGATCTTATTAAAAGACTTGAGAAAAAAACGGTATCTTATGAAACACTAATGATTGTAGATGATACCCATCATTGGATGAAACATTCCAATGCCGAATTGGTATACCAAGCTGTTGCTGATTATTTTATAAAAGCATTTAAAAAATAGATTTTATTGTTTCATTGACCATAATTCCATTTAAATGAAAAAGCCTGCTCAATTTGAAACTGGATGCCTGCATTGTAAGGTAAGAATGCACTCTGTTTTTAATGTATTAGAAGTTGATCAGTTGAATGAAATGTTCATGTACAAGTCTTGTAGCACGTATAAAAAAGGTCAATACATTTTTGCAGAGAATGGTTTGCCAGCTGGTTTGTTCTGTATAAATAATGGTAAAATTAAAATTAGCAAAACAGGTTTTGATGGCAAAGAACAGATTATCAGGTTGGCAAAATCTGGTGATATTGTGGGATATCGTGCTTTAATTGCTAATGAAAGGTATGCATCTTCGGCTGTTACTTTAGAAGATGCATCAATCTGTATTATCGATAAAGCTTACTTTTTTAAGTCTTTAGAAACCAATCCAAAGCTTTTATTTGAAGTAGTTAAAAAAATGAGTAGAGATTTAAAAGAAGCAGAAGATCATATAGTTTCTTTATCACAGAAGAATGTTAGAGAACGTATGGCAGAAGCATTGTTGTTTTTAAAAGCTACTTATGGGTATGAAGAAGATAATAAAACCATCAATGTTAGCCTCACCAGGGAGGAGATTGCCGATTACGTAGGAACTTCTACAGAAAGTTGTATCAGGTTATTATCGGAATTTAATCAAGACAAAATGATTGCGCTAAAGGGTAAAAAAATAAGTATTATCAACCTGCCAATACTTATACAAACTGCCAATATAGAAGATTAGTAGTTTGAACATGATAAATATCATTTTTTGTCTTAGTGATGCTCATATTTTACAAGAGTGATTTAAGGCAGTTTTGTGTAGTAAATTACTGCATAATGTCCAAGGATGCCGATCACACAGAAGTAATCATCAATCATTTATTAACGGAGGTTTATCCAGTATTGGATTGTAAGATTGATAATGCAATTCAATGCTCAAAATTAGCACATAGTAAAGTGCCCGAAAAGCATTTGGTGAATGATTTATTGATTAAACTAAAGAACGAATTTCATTCTTTAATCACCTATGAGCAGAAGTTGGTATTTCCTTCGGTGCTAAAAGTATTTAATGCCAAGAAAGAGCAATTAACACTTCCCAATTTGGCTGATTTACTGCAGCTTACCAGAAAAAAAGAAGAGAAAATAAATCATTATGTTTTAAAAATTGCTCTTTTGATTTCCAGTCATTTATGGAAAACCCAAAAGCAAGAAGACTTGGTGAATGCATTTACAGGAAGTTTTGCCACGGAGAAAAATATTTGGAATAAGCTGATACAAGATAAAATAGCCACTTATGCATGCTTTAAGAAGCATAATTTTAAAAACGTTCCATTAGTTTGGTTATGCTGTTGGTTTCTGACTTAGGATGGTGAATTTTGTTGTAAATTTCACCAAATATTCAATTTAACTAAATAATTAGTTGTAGCATTTCGTTAAATCTCAATCAAATACATGAATAATTCCGATAAGACTCATTTCGAAAAGTCAGCTAGTTCATTGGGAAGAGGAAAAAAATTAAAAAAAGTTGCCATTGAGTCACAAAAAAAATATGAAGACTTGCATTTTATAGAAACCGCTAAGGCTGTTTGGAATTATTCTTTGTTTTCGGATGTTGATATTAATAATTTTCAGAAAGGCACTCATTATAGTTTGTATAACTTTTTTGGAAACAAACAAATTACTGTTGTAGAAACTCCTGGAACTTATTTTGCTGTATGGGCACCCAATGCTACTTATGTATCGGTTACAGGTTACTTTAATGATTGGAATAAAACTTCGCATCCTCTCTTAGTTAGAAATGACAATTCAGGAATTTGGGAGGGCTTTATTCCAAATATTGGAGAAGGCGAAGCCTATAAATACCATATTCATGGATTCAATGGAATCAAATTAGACAAAGGAGATCCATATGCGCATTATTGGGAGAAGCGCCCTTTTACTGCATCCATTACCTGGCAAACCAATTACGAATGGAATGATGCTGATTGGATGAAAAATAGAAAAAAACACAACTCATTAAAATCGCCTTATTCGGTTTATGAAGTTCATTTGGCCAGTTGGATGAGGCCTGATAAGAATAACGAGGAAACCTACAACACATACGGGCAAATAGCAGAACGTTTGGTTCCTTATGTTAAAGAAATGGGATTTACCCATGTAGAGTTTATGCCAGTGATGGAACATCCATTTGATGGTAGTTGGGGATATCAGGGTACCGGATATTTTGCACCAACCTCTCGTTTTGGCTCACCACAAGATTATGCGGCATTAGTTGATGCGTTTCATCAAGCTGGCATTGGGGTTATTCTCGATTGGGTACCTTCTCATTTTCCATATGACGCACATGGTTTGTTCATGTTTGATGGTACTCATACTTACGAATATGCCGATATGCGAAAGGGCTATCACCCCGATTGGAACTCTTATATTTTCAATTACAAAAGGGGAGAAGTAAAATCTTTTTTAATTAGTAGTGCAAGATTTTGGTGCGATCAGTTTCATACTGATGGCATTCGGGTAGATGCTGTAAGTTCGATGCTTCGATTAGATTATAGTAGAAGCGAAGATCAATGGGAGCCTAATGAATATGGGGGCAATGGCAACTTAGAAGCAATTGCTTTTATCAAAGATTTAAATGAAACATTGTACAGAGATTTCCCAGATATACAAACCATTGCAGAAGAAGCAACTGATTGGCCAAAAATAAGTAAGCCTACTTTCGAAGGCGGATTGGGTTTTGGTATGAAATGGATGATGGGTTGGATGCACGATACATTGGATTATTTTAAAGTAGAGCCAATCTTCAGACAATTTCATCAAGATAAATTTTCGTTTAGTATGATGTATTTTTACGACGAGAATTTTATGTTGCCATTGAGTCATGATGAAGTGGTTCATGGTAAAAGCCCGATGCTCTATAAAATGCCAGGTGATGAATGGCAGAAATTTGCCAACCTAAGAATTTTATATACTTATATGTTTACCCATCCTGGTGCAAAATTATTATTTATGGGAGATGAGTTTGGAGCAACCAGTGAATGGAATTATAAATCGGAATTGCAGTGGGAATTATTGGAATTTGCAAGCCATGGAGGAATGAAATATTGTGTTCAAAAATTGAATGAATTGTACCGTTCCGAACCTGCTTTATACGAAAATCAATTTGAACCTGGTGGATTTGAATGGGTTGATCTTAATCATAGAAGCGATTCGGTTTTGGTTTATAAACGCAAGGGGAAAAAAGAAAAAAACGATGTGCTGGTTATTTTAAATGTAACTCCAGTGGTTAGAAACGATTGGGAAATTCATCTACATGGCAAGGGAAAATGGACGGAAATATTCAATAGCAATTCCAAAGAGTTTTGGGGCACTGGAGATGTGTTTAATCCTTCTATACAAAGCGAGTTAGTAGATAAACCCACAAAATGTTATAAAATCAAAGTTCATCTTCCTGCTTTAGGAGCAGTGGTTTTAAGGTAATTTCTACAGCTGTAACATTTCTTTTATTCATCCGTTTCAAATAAAATTAAACGAATGAAAAAGATTGTTTTATTCCTATTTGCAAGTGTATTTACCCTTGTACATGCTTTTGCTCAGCAAGAAATCAATGAAGCAAATGTACAAAAACGTTCCATTGGCAGATTTCATAGTATTGATGTTTCATCTGGAATAGAAGTGATTCTTACTAATGGCGATAAAGAAGAGTTGGTGGTATCTGTAGGCGATTTAAGTTATCGAGATCAAGTTAAAACAACCGTTTCAAATGGTGTTTTAAAAATTACTAGAGATGTAGAATGGAAGTTTTGGAATACCTGGAAAAACTGGTCGGTAAAAGTATATGTATCTTATACCAATTTAGATATAATGACTGCATCAAGTGGAGCTATGATAAAAGGAAAAGATATCAGTTTGTCTAATTTAACTGCAAGAGCAAGCAGTGGTGCACAAATTCAATTATCTGGCAAGGCAGAATTTTTAGATGTAGATGTGAGCAGTGGGTCTAGTTTTAGAGGAAATGATTTTTTGGTTACTAAGTGTAAAGCAGAAGCCAGTAGTGGGGCAGGAGTAACAATAACAGTAGAAAAAGAGTTGTCTGCAGAAGCAAGTAGTGGTGGAAACATTAAATACAAAGGAAACGGTTCTATCCGTGATATCAATATAAGCAGTGGTGGTTCTGTTAAGCGGCAGTCTTAATAAGCATTAACCCGTGGGTTTACTCTCGGGTTATGCACTTTTTTCTCCCGTAACAATTTGTTTACATAATGGTAATATTCCATTCATGCTACTGTTGTTCTTTGCATGCAATAAAACCCACACATGAAAACAAAAAATCACCAGTTATTGGTAAATGCAGCCGGGCAATTAATGCAAGAACATGCGTTTGATCATTTGTCTGATGAAAAATATGCCTGATCTTGGTTTGATGGAATCGGAAGACTGATACAAAAACAAGTTCCTTTGGATGGTTCGCTCCATTTTACAAACAATTTTCCATTGTGGTATTGTTCAATAATTCTTTTACTCAAAGAGAGTCCAATACCCCATCCTCTTTTCTTAGTTGTATAGCCAGCTTTAAAAACATGGTTGAATTGATTCGATGGAATGCCTTTTCCAGAATCAGTTACAAAAATCAGTAAATCATTTTCTTGTTGTTTGAAGTTGATGTGTATGGCGCCACGGCCATCCATTGCATCTAAGGCATTCTTGATTAAATTTTCGAAAACCCAGTCGAATAAAGTAGGAGAAATATTTAATTGAAGCTGTTCTAAATTAGATGCATCAACAGAAAATACAATTTGTTCAGAACTTCTTTTTTTCATGTAATTGACTACCTGCAGTACTCTCAGAACTGGAGGCTCAGGATGCAGGCTTGGAGTACTTCCGATTTTTCCAAATCGATCGGTGATGAGTTGAAGACGGTTGATATCTTTTGCAATTTCTGGAACTATTGCAGCATTCTCTTTTTTCTCTTTCATTATTTCTAGCCAACCTTCTAAACTAGAAACGGGCGTGCCTAATTGATGGGCAGTTTCCTTGGCTATAGAAGCCCAGAGTTGGTTCTGACTGCTCTTATATTGGGTTTGTAAAGAAATAAATGCAACCAACACAAACAATGCAACTACTAGTAATTGCACATAAGGATACCATTTAACTTCTTTTAATAATTTACTTTCTCCATAGTAATATTTATTAACCGTATAGGGATTTTGATTGAGTACTAAAACAATGGGTTCTTTATTGTATGCAATAAATGTTGCTAATTGTTTTTTTAAATAGTTGCTATCTGATTTAACTTGAATGGTATCAATGTTCACAAAATTCCCAGTAGGTTTATTATTGCCATCTGTTTCTATAATGGGTATTTCTTTGTTCTCGCTAGAAATTTTTGAAGCCAAATTAATATTGGTATTGTTGTCGGCATTTAAAATTGTTCGCTCTGCTTCTACCCAGGCTTCTACATTCTTTCTTTCCTCAATGGCAATTTTGTTAGCAACATATTGTGAGTACACAATAGTGCCACTAACAATTACTATTGCAATAACAAATAGCAACAATTTCCAATTGAATAAATGCCGAATCATAAGCTAAAATAGGCCATTGTAGGTGAAAATACGAACAGCTCCAAGTGGAGCTGTTCGTATCAATTATTTTCTAAAAAAGATTAATTAAATAATCCGCCTTTTTTAAGGGTTTTTACACCTTGGCCAATTTTAAATCCATTGTTGTAGATTTCTATTTTATAATCGCCTTCTTTATAGCGGTCGGTTTGTTTCCAATCGAAACTTACAGGGATAATCTTATTTTGCTCATAGTTTACAGAAACTTTGCTGGTATATGCTTTTGAGCCTTCATCTCTGGTATTGAAATTGGCTCCCTCGGTTATGACTTTGCCATCAGATCCAGTAACTACAACATAAATGTCTTTGGTGCCTGAAGGGGTAACCCGATTTTCATCTATATTGAATGAAATTCTTATTAAATCTGCTCTTTTAGCAGTATTGGTTTCGCTTTCTTTACCTGGTCCTTTCACCTTAAGGGCTGTAATGGCAATATTAGATGCATGTAAGGTAGAAGCTACGTCCACTTTTTCTTCCAATTGTTTCTTTTCTAGTTTTGTACTGTTTAAATTGGCTTCCAATCCTTGCTTTTCCTGCGTTAATTGAGATTTTTCGGAATTCAATTGCTGATTGGCATTATTTAATTGAAGGTTTTCGCCTTTTAATTTTTCGATTTCTGCAAATAATCCGTCTATTTTACCATTCAATTCACCTATTTTTTGTTTCGCAACAGCTAATTCAGCTGCAGTGGCATTCCTCTTTTTAAGAATTCCACCAATATCCTGCTTTAATTTTTGGATGTCAGTATTCTTTTCTGCCAAATCGCCTTGTAATTGCAAATTTTGATTGGTTAAGGAATCTGCTTTAGCAGAAACACTCATAAAGTCTTGTTGAATGGCATTTCTTGCACTATCTATATTCGAAATCTTGATTTCTAATTGGGTAACTTTTTCGCTGGTTTTGCTTTTATCATAAAAGATATAAGCCCAAGTTAAAAGGAGGGCGGAAATTAGAATGCCATAGATCAATTTTCTGTTATCCTTTTGTTGGTTAAATACAGGTTGATTTGATCTCGCATTGCTTGTAGGGCTGCTCATATTCGTAATTTTTTAATTAAAGGCTTTTGTTAATAAAATGTATATAGTCCAAAACCATGCCAAAACAATTTTTTCATTCATCTTTGTACCATGTCTGCTGAAAAAATACTACAAGATTGGAAAAAAGGAAATTTCAAGCCTGTTTATTGGTTAGAAGGAGAAGAGTCTTATTTCATTGATGTTTTGATGGAGTATGCCGAACATAAAATTATTTCTGCGGCAGAACAGGGCTTTAATTTAAGTATATTTTATGGCAAAGATGCAGATTGGGCTGCAGTAGTAAATGCCTGCAGAAGATACCCCATGTTTGCAGAACGACAAGTGGTATTGTTAAAAGAAGCCCAGCAAATGAGGGATATAGAGAAGTTAGAAAACTATATTGAAAATCCGTTGAGTTCAACTGTTTTTGTAGTAAGTCATAAAGAGAAAAAAGTAGATGGAAGAAAAGGTCTTGGAAAACGTTTAAAGGACTCTAAATTAACGGAGGTGTTTACCACTAAAAAGCTATACGATAATCAATTACCCGAATGGACCAACAATTTGGTGAAAAATAAGGGACTCTCCATAAACCCGAAAGCGTTACATGTTTTAGTAGATCATATCGGCAACGATTTAAACAGAATTGAAAATGAAGTTGAAAAACTAACCCTTAATCTGGCTGGGAAAAAAACGATCAGTGAAGATGATGTAGAAAATTATATAGGCGTAAGTAAGGAATTCAATGTGTTTGAATTACAGGCTGCAATTGCCCAAAAAGATTTGGCAAAAAGCATTCGAATTATACAGTATTTCGAATCCAATCCCAAGGCTGGTCCTATACAATTGATCTTGCCATCTGTGTACAATTTTTTTAGTAAGCTCTATGTTTTAAAAGGTACCGATGGGGTAGATGAAAAATCAGCTGCATCGGTTTTGGGTGTTAATCAATTTTTTGTAAAAGACTATTTGTCGGCTGCCAGAAAATACGATTATGTAGGAGTTGAAAAAGTATTGTTACTATTGCACCAATACAATTTACGAAGTGTTGGTGTGCACAATGGAGGCAGCAATGATGCAGGTTTGCTAAAAGAAATGGTGGTTAAAATAATGAATTAATTATTGCATTATTTTAATAGCATCAAGCTTATCTTGATGTAATTGTTTTTTTAAAGCATCCATTCCATCAAATTTTACTTCTCCTCTTAAATGGTGAAGCACCGATATTTTGATCGTTTGGCCATAAATATCTTCATCGAAATCAAAAATATGTACTTCAATTACTCTTTTTTTTCCATCGATGGTTGGCCTGATGCCAATATTCATCATTCCTTTCTTTTTGCCAAAACCATTTGCTTTGCTTAATTCGGTAGAAAAGGTTATTTCAACTGCATAAACACCATTACCTGGAATTAATTTTTCTTCACTTGCTATATGTAAGTTGGCAGTAGGGTACCCAATGGTTCTGCCCAGTTTATTGCCTTCCATTACAACGCCTCTGAAAAAATAGGGATAACCCAATAATTGATTGGCAATGGATACTTCAGTATTCAATAAAGATTGCCTTATTCTTGTAGAGCTGATGGTAATTTCATTCAATAATTCTTCTGAAATTTCTTTTACTTTAAAGCCAAGTTCGATGCCATATTTTTCCAATAAATGATAATCCCCCACTCTTCCTTTTCCAAATCGATGATCGTAACCGATGATAACCGTTTTTGGTTTAAAATAATGGTATAAAAAAGACTTGATATAGGATTCAGCTGATTGGTTGGCAAATGCGTGGTCGAAGGGTATTACCACTAAATGGTCTATTCCTGCATTTTCTAACAAGGTAATTTTTTCGGAAAGGGTAGTTAATAATTTCACATCTCCAGGAACAGAAGAGATGATTTTTCTTGGGTGTGGGTTGAATGTAATGATTACTGTTTCTCCATCTGTTTTTTGGGCTTCTTCTTTTAATTGAGTAAGAATTTGTTGATGCCCTTTATGCACGCCATCAAATGTGCCAATGGTAACCACAGCATTGCGAAATTCGGGCAATGTGCCAACTAGTTCACGATGTACCTTCATAGTAGGCCGCGAAGTTAAGGAAACTGTTCCAAGCCATGAAGTATCAGTAGTTCGCTTTGTTAGTATTCTGTACATTTGCTATTCAAAAGAATCCTTCATTCATGTCATTATACGCAAAGCGCGGAGTATCTGCCCAAAAAGAAGAAGTTCATGCAGCCATTCAAAAGCTAGACCAGGGATTGTTCCCACATGCATTCTGTAAAATTTATCCAGATTTTTTATGTGGAGATGATCAATATGTAAACATCATGCATGCTGATGGTGCCGGAACCAAAAGTATTTTAGCCTATTTATATTGGAAAGAAACAGGGGATATTGATGTTTGGAAGGGAATTGCCCAAGATGCAGTTGCCATGAATTTAGATGATTTATTGTGCATTGGAATTACCGATAATTTGTTGTTTTCTTCTACCATAGACAGAAATAAAGCGGTGATTAACGGAGCTATTTTAGAATCCGTAATCAATGGCACACAAGATTTTTTTAATACATTAAAAGCATATGGAGTAAATATTCATTATTTGGGAGGAGAAACTGCCGATGTTGGGGATGTTGTAAGAACCATTGCAGTAAATGGTACCATGACATCTAGATGGCCCAAATCAAAATTAATTACCAACGAAAAAATCAAGG
>CANGTR010000014.1 GCA_947456855.1 Sphingobacteriia bacterium
AATGAGGAAGAATCTTTGCCTGAACTTTGTGCATGGATTAAAAAAGTGGTTGATGCCAACAATCTATCCTATGAAGTGCTTTTGATTGATGATGGTAGTACAGATAATAGTTGGGATGTTATTCAATCAATCGCAATTGGTAATGCATCTATCAAGGGAATTAAATTCCAACGCAATTATGGCAAATCAGCCGCATTAAATGAAGGCTTTAGAGCTGCCAACGGGGATGTAATTATTACCATGGATGCTGATATGCAAGACTCGCCAGATGAAATTCCTGCATTGTACAATATGATTGTTAACGATGGTTATGATATGGTGAGTGGTTGGAAGAAAAAAAGATTTGACAATACACTTACAAAAAATATTCCTTCAAAACTATTCAATGCTGTTGCAAGAATGAGCTCTGGCATTCAATTAAACGATTTTAATTGCGGATTAAAAGCCTATCGAAAAAAAGTAGTGAAAAGCATTGAAGTATTTGGCGAAATGCATCGATATGTTCCCATATTGGCAAAATGGAGTGGGTTTAGAAAAATAGGAGAAAAAGTAGTAGAACACAGGCCTAGGAAATATGGATCAACAAAATTTGGGTTGTCCAGATTCGTAAATGGTTTTCTAGATTTAGGAACCATCATGTTTTTGGGTAAATTTGGCAAGAAACCCATGCAATTTTTTGGGCTCTACGGTATTTTCTTTTTCCTTGTTGGATTAAGCTGTAGCCTTTATTTAATAATCGCAAAACTAATCGACCCCGAGGTAGCACTTACCAATAAACCATCCTTTTTCATTGCAATGGCAACCATGATTATTGGTATGCAATTGTTTTTAACTGGCTTTATTGCCGAATTGGTTGCAAGAAATGCTTCGGAAAGAAATGTTTACCTGATAGAAGACAAACTGGGTATCTCCTAGTTTTTTAAAAGAATCCATGCAAAAAGAACTGATTTTAATTGGAACTACCTGGCCATTTAGAGGTGGTGGAATTGCTTCTTTTAATGAAAGAATTGCTAGGGCATTTCAAGACCAGGGATTTCAGGTAACCATCTATACTTTTTCGTTGCAATATCCATCATTCTTATTCCCTGGCAAATCGCAATACTCCGAATTACCTGCCCCTTCAGATTTAACCATACATGTATGTATTAATTCCATCAATCCTTTGAATTGGATTAAAATAGGGCGAATAATTAGGAACAAAAAAGCGCCTATCGTATTGGTTAGATATTGGCTTCCATTTATGGGAGCCTGCTTGGGTACTATTTTAAGAATTGTGAAAAAAAATAAAGTATCAAAAATCATTTGCATAGCAGACAATATTATTCCTCATGAAAAACGAATTGGGGATGAAGTATTAACCAACTATTTTATTCAACCCATAGACGCATTTATTACCTTAAGCAAAAAAGTTGCAGTAGACTTAAAATCATTTAGTAACAAAAAAGTGGTTACAGTTCAACATCCATTGTATGATCATTTTGGTGAAAAAATGGACAAAAAAATGGCAAGGCAAAAATTAGGACTACCTAGCCATGAACCGCTAATTTTATTTTTTGGATTTATAAGAAAATACAAGGGTTTGGATTTATTGTTACAAGCCATGTCCATCCTTCAGATTGAGCATGCTAATAACCCACAAAAAACAATGCCCAAACTGATTATTGCAGGTGAATATTATGAAGAAGAAAACTATTATACCGATTTAATTGAATCTTTGGGAATCAAAAAAAACATCTACTCATTTACAAAATTTATTCCTAACGAAGAGGTACAATTTTACCTAAATGCTTGTGACTTTGTAATACAACCCTATCGACATGCTACTCAGAGTGGAGTTACCCCTTTGGCCTATCATTTTGAAAAACCCATTTTAGTAACCAATGTAGGCGCATTACCCGAAATGGTATTAGAAGACAAATCGGGTATAGTAACAGAACCTACAGCGCCAAGTATTGCTCAAGGTATTAATCGATTATATGAACTTGGTGAGCATCATTTTTTAGATCATCTTCGCAAAGGCAAAGAAAAATACAGTTGGGAAGTATTAACCAATGCCATCATTGCATTAGCAAAACACAATTGATAAAACCATGAATACATCAATTCCTGCTATTATACAAGCATCTATAGATGTGAAGCTATCAATATTGAACAACCAACTACTGTTACAAACTGTAGATCAAATTGTAACCATCGTTAGCAACTCATTTAAAAATGGGAACAAAGTACTTTTCTGTGGTAATGGTGGTAGCGCAGCCGATGCACAACATCTTTCTGCTGAATTTTCCGGAAGATTTTATAAGAATAGAAAGGCCTTACCTTCTGATGCCTTGCATTGTAATAGTTCTTATTTAACTGCCGTTGCCAATGACTATAGTTACGATGAAATATATGCCAGGTTAGTAGAAGGCACCATGGAAAAGGGAGATATACTTGTTGGCTTAACTACTTCCGGTAATTCACCAAACATAGTCAAAGCATTTGAAGCTGCTAGAGCAAAAGGCATTACCACTATTGGATTTACAGGCAGTACTGGTGGAAAATTACAATCTCTAGCCGACTTTTTGTTAAACGTACCCTCCGATACCACACCACGAATACAAGAAAGTCATATTCTATTAGGTCATATTATTTGCGAATTGGTGGAAGCCGATATTTTTAACTAATATGCTTAACTTAAATAATATTGACCCAAGCTGGACTTTATTTTTGGATCGTGATGGAGTATTAAATCATGAGAAAAACGAAGACTATATTCGCAATTGGAATGAATTTGTATTTTATCCAAATGTAATTGCTGCAATACCACTACTTAATCAATGTTTTGAACACCTTGTAATTGTTACCAACCAAAAAGGTGTTGGTAAAGGTTTGATGACAGCGTCTCATTTAAATGAAATCCATCAAAATATGCTATCGGCCATTGAAAGTGATGGAGGAAAAATTCATCGAATTTATTTTTGTTCAGATTTAGCTGATGATTCCCCCAACCGTAAACCTCAACCAGGTATGGCTTTTCAGGCAAAAAAAGATTTCCCGCAAATCGATCTAAAAAAAAGCATCATGGTAGGCAATAGAATGAGCGATATGAAATTTGGAAGAAACGCCGGCATGCACACCGTTTTCTTAGCTACCACGCACCCAGAAGTACCATTCCCAGATCCAATGATAGATTGTAGATTTACCGATTTATACAGTTTTGCCGAAGCTTGTTTTAGTTTAAGAAAAAGATAAAATTTTACCAATTGCAGCAAATGCACCATTAAGCTTGTAAATTGCTATGGTATTATTTTAGCCCGAACAGATGTACAAAAAACAATTTTTTCTTTTTTTATTGCTATTTGCCTTTTTGTATCCGCATGCACAAACATCAATCAATGAAAAATATTTGCAATCAGCAGAACAGATGTTAAGTAAATATGCATTTGATATTGTAAATGCAGAGGAAATGGTTGACAGATTAAGGGCTGATAGTTTTTTTACCAGAAACCTGGTTCAAGCCCTAAAAACACCCTATTCATTTAATTATTCATTTGATTCTTTAAAAACAATTTCTCGCTTATATGCACCAGATAGTAGTTTCAGAATTATTACTTGGCAGTTAATGAAAGATTTTACTTACTATCGATATAAAGGTGCTATTCAACTAAAAACAAATGATGGTTCTTTAAAACTAATTCCATTATACGACGGTACAGATTTTACAGAAAAGCCTACAGACTCTGTAAGAACCAATGAAAACTGGATCGGTGCTTTGTATTATAATATCGTACTTAAAAAATTCAATAACAAGAACTACTATACGCTTATAGGATATGATGAGAACGATGCAAGAAGTACAAAAAAATGGTTGGAAGTGTTAACTTTCGACAACAACAATCGCCCCCAATTTGGTGGGAGATTTTTTAATTACCCAAATGATGCCATAAAGCCCCCACAACCTGCATATCGATTTTGCTTAGAGTTTAAGAAAGAAGCCAATGCCAAACTGAATTATGATGCCGAAATAGACCGTATCGTATTTGCAAAGCTGGTAAGTGAAACTGGAGAAATTAGCAAGAAACACACATTGGTTCCTTACGGCACCATAGAAGGTTTTAAATGGGAACTCGGCAAATGGATCTATATCCCAAATATCGAATTCTAATCTAGTTTCAATACTGCTAAAAATGCTTCTTGTGGAATTTCTACATTTCCAATTTGACGCATTCTTTTCTTTCCTTCTTTTTGTTTTTCCAATAATTTACGCTTTCTGCTAATATCGCCACCATAACATTTTGCAGTAACATCTTTGCGCATAGCACTGATATTTTCACGTGCAATTACTTTTGCACCAATGGCTGCTTGAATGGATATTTGAAACTGTTGCTTTGGCAAAAGCTCTTTTAATTTTTCACACAATCTTCTTCCAAAATCTTGCGCCCTGCTTCTATGAATCAATGCACTTAAAGCATCCACTTTGTCGGAATTTAACAAGATGTCCATTTTTACAATATCGGCATCACGATTATCGATAGGTGTATAATCAAAAGAGGCATAACCCCTTGTTGAACTTTTTAGTTTATCATAAAAGTCAAATACGATCTCTGTAAGTGGCATTTCGAAAATCAACTCAACCCTTGTTGGAGTTAAATAACTTTGATTTATCAAGATACCTCTCTTGCCCAAGCACAGTGTCATGATATTTCCGATATAATCCGGCAATGTAATGATCTGTGCTTTGATAAATGGTTCTTCAATGCGATCAATTTTAACAGGATCCGGCATTTCTACAGGATTGTTTACTTGAATTTTTTCACCTCTTGTGGTATATGCATTGAAGCTTACATTCGGCACTGTTGTTATTACTGTTTGATTGAACTCTCTTTCTAATCGCTCTTGAATGATTTCCATATGCAATAAGCCCAAGAATCCACAACGGAATCCAAAGCCCAATGCCTGTGAGGTTTCTAATTCAAAAGTTAGTGATGCGTCATTCAATTGAAGTTTGTCCATACAATCCCTCAACTCTTCAAATTGATCTGTTTCCACAGGAAAAATACCTGCAAATACCATTGGCTTCACTTCCTCAAATCCATGAATCATTTCTCCAGGATTATTGGCCAGTGTAATGGTATCTCCTACTTTAACTTCTTTGGCGTTTTTAATGCCCGTTATAATATAACCAACATCACCTGCCCTCACTTCGGTTTTTGGCGTCATCGTTAATTTAAGCACACCAACTTCATCGGCTATATAATCTTGCCCAGATGCTACAAAACGAATCTTATCTCCTTTTTTTAAGACTCCATTAAGAATTCTATAATAAATAATGATTCCTCTAAAGCTATTGTAAACACTATCAAAAATCAATGCTTGCAATGGCGCTTCGGTATTGCCTTCAGGTGCTGGAATTCTTTCAACAATGGCCTGTAAAATCTCCTCAATACCAATACCAGATTTTCCGCTAGCCAATAAAATATCTTCTTGCTTACAACCAATTAAATCAATGATTTGATCGGTCACTTCAGGAATTTTTGCACCATCCATGTCAATTTTATTGATTACTGGAATAATTTCTAAATCATTCTCAATAGCCAAATACAAATTGCTGATTGTTTGTGCTTGAATACCCTGAGAAGCATCTACCAATAACAATGCGCCTTCGCAAGCTGCAAGTGCTCGGCTTACTTCATAACTAAAATCTACATGCCCAGGAGTATCAATTAAATTCAATACATAGGTTTCCCCTTTGTACGGATAACTGATTTGTATCGCATGACTCTTGATCGTAATTCCCTTTTCTCGCTCCAAATCCATATCATCCAAAACCTGGTTCATCATGTCTCTTTCACCAATGGTTTTGGTATGTTCTAATAATCTATCCGCTAACGTACTTTTGCCATGATCAATGTGGGCTATTATACAAAAATTCCTAATCTGCTTCATAAGGCGTCAAAGATAGGCTTGTATGCGTTATCTTCAACCAAGAATAGTATAGATGTTAATGAGAAAATTAAACAGAAAAGCCAAGGTAAATGAAGAAACCGGCCTTGGAACCAATACGGCATTAGATAGAGGCAGATTTTTTAACAATAATGGGGCATTGGCATTAAAAAACTAAGCAATGATCACTACAATTGGAAGAGATTTAAATAAAGCAGTTGATTTGTTATCATGGGATAAATTGGTGGCTATTCCTACTGAAACTGTTTATGGACTTGCCGGAAATGCTTTAAGTGAAAAAGCTGTTGCTACAATTTATGCAGCCAAGAATAGACCTCATTTTAATCCACTTATTCTGCACATAAAAAATATTGATGAAATTCATCGATATGCGGAGGCTGATATGCATAGCCTCAATATCGCTAAAATCTTAATGCCAGGTCCCGTCACATTATTATTGCCCAAAAAAAACAATGTTCCAGACATTACCACTGCAGGAAGCAATAAAGTGGCCATTCGTATTCCCAATCATCCTTTAACATTAGAGCTCTTAGATCAAATTGATTTTCCACTAGCTGCCCCAAGCGCTAATCCGTCTGGCTATATAAGCCCCACAACCGCAAGTCATGTTTTTGAAGGTTTGAACGGAAAAATTGAATACATATTAGATGGAGGACCAACAAGCATTGGCTTAGAATCAACTATTTGTGAAGTAAAAGGCAATCATATTTTAATGCATAGATTAGGTGGCATAAGTGCTTCCCAATTAACTGATTTAACTGGATTAGAAGTAAGAGAAGTGCTGCATGAATCAATGCCAACAACTGCCGGACAAATGAAAAGTCATTATGCTCCCAGAACGCCCTTATTTAGAGGAGATATTGAACAATTAATGCAGGTACATTCAGGTAAAAAAATAGCCATCATTAGCTTCGATAAAAAATACGAAGGCGAAAAAATAGATTGTTATACATTATCACCAGAAGGAGACTTGGCATTTGCCGCCAATCAATTATTTGCTACACTCAGAAAAATTGATCAAGCCAATTACGATATTATTTTAGCAGCGCATTTTCCAGCAACTGGAATTGGCCTTGCTATAAATGATCGAATTGAAAGGGCTCAATTTTTACATAAATAATTTATTGTAAAGCGTTGATGATGGCAACAAATTCATCAGCAATTAAAGAAGCCCCTCCCACCAATCCACCATCTACATCGGGCTGAGAAAATATTTCTACCGCATTGGATGCTTTTACGCTGCCTCCATATAAAATAGAAATAGCATTTGCTGTTGATGCACCATATACCGATTCAATATTTTTACGAATGAACGCATGCATTTCTTGTGCTTGAGCGCTACTAGCCGTTTTACCTGTACCTATTGCCCAGATTGGCTCGTATGCAATTACTATTTTGCGTATTTGATCTTCTGAAAGATGATATAAAGATTCTTTTAATTGTTTGCCCACATAATCATTTTGTGTATTGGCTTCGCGAATGGCCAATGGTTCTCCGCAACAAAAAACAGGATGAATATTATTCTCTAAACAAATATTTACTTTCTCAGCCAAAAATGAATTGGATTCATTGAAATATTCTCTTCTCTCAGAATGGCCTAGCACAACATATTGAATACCCAAAGAACTCAACATGTCTACAGAAATTTCTCCTGTATAGGCTCCACTTTTTTTACTATAACAATTTTGTGCAGCAACAAATACATGCTCTTTATTTCTAAGCTTAGACTGCGCCATTGATAAATAAGGGGCTGGAATAGCAAAAATAGCTTCTTGGTTTTCTTTGAATGAATGTGGTTGTTCAATGATATCATCCAAAAGTTGTTCGGCTTGCTGTAGTGTAAGATTCATTTTCCAATTAGCTGCCGCAATTTGTTTTCGCATTTGGTGTTGGTTATTTGATTGAATGAATATTTTATTTTAAGTGAAAAAGATGATGAAGTACATCTATTTCGGCTTTTGTAAGGGCTTTATTTTTCATGATTTTCCAATTATTGATCTCCTTAATGGCAAGATCTAAATTATATCTTTTGCCTTCTACACCCCAGCTGAAATTGGGTATTTTTCTAGGCAATAATCCTGCACCAAAAACAGTACAACAAACGCCGATTACAGAACCAGTATTTACGGAAGAATTAATAGATAAACGCGAATAATCGCCCATGATTACCCCACATTTTTGGCCAACTGAAATCATTTTATCCAATTCCATGGACCAAACTTTAACGTTGCCTGCTGCATTTTTTAAGTTACTATTAGAACTGCCTGCTCCAAAATTGCACCACTCACCTATTACAGCATCCCCCAAATATCCATCATGTGCCTTATTGGAATTTCCCATCATGACTGAATTTTTAATTTCACCACCTCCCAAAGAATTCGGTCCTAAACTGGTTGCTCCGTACACCCTACTATTCATTTTCAATACCGATTTAAATCCTATTGAAAAAGGGCCTCTGATAGTGGATCCTTCCATTATCTCAGCTTGTTTACCTATATATATAGGCCCTGTGGAAGAATTAAGGGTGCAAAATTCAAGCTTAGCTCCTTCCTCAATAAAAATATCTGCTAATTGAACTAATTGAACCGTAGGTGATATTGGTTGCGACTTTCTGCCCTTGGTTACCAATTTAAAGTCTGATCGAATAAACAGATCATTTTGTTGCATGATTTCCCATGGAAATTCAATACGATGAACATTTTCAATGCAAATCATTGATTCAAAAAAAGACTCGCAAGATATTGGGGAAAAATCAATAAAATGTTGAGCTGATTTTCCTGCAACTACCCCTTTATCATCAATCAATGCTTGCCCAGTAGCTAAATTCAAAATTTGCTGAACAAGCATTTCTGTTGGAACAACTGCTGCATCTATCCAAATATGCGTATCAGAAGGGGGTGTTTCATATAAAGCTTGAAGGTAGGATGCGGTATGAACGAATGTGTCTTGCTTTAACCATAACGACCACCTTTCTTTTATTGACAACAATCCAAAATGGAAAGATGACACAGCTTTGGTTAAAGAAAGTGGTGCAAAAAGATTGCGTTTTGCATTATCAAATAAAATGATGGCCATGTACAAATGTATTGCATATTCACAATAATGAATTCTCCTTACCTTGTGGCCTCAAAATTTTAAATAAGTAATTATGCAAATTGGTACTTTTTCTTATCCACTTCCAGCAAATGATCCCGTATTATCATATGCCCCAGGAACCCCCGAAAAGGCAGCTTTAAAAAAGGCCCTGGCCGATCTTAAAAAAAAGGAATTAGATATTCCAATGTATATAGGCGGGAAAATGGTTAGAACCGACAAAAAAATGGCGATTCATCCCCCACACGAACTATCCCATACATTGGGACATTTTAGTGTTGGTGAAGAAAAGCATGTTCAAGCTGCTATTGCTGCTGCATTACAAGCCAAGGAAAAATGGGAAAATATGAGCTGGGAAAATCGTGCACATATTTTTTTGAAAGCCGCTGATTTATTGGCTACCAAATATCGCTATCAAATGGTTGCTTCAACCATGTTGTGTCAAAGTAAAAATGCGTACCAAGCAGAGATTGATAGTACTTGTGAATTGATAGATTTTTTAAGATTCAATGTTCATTTCTTAAGTGAAATTTATAAGCAGCAACCAGTTTCTGCTCCTGGAATGCACAATAGAATGGAATGGAGATCTTTAGAAGGATTTGTGTTAGCCGTTACCCCTTTTAATTTTACTGCTATCGGCGGCAACTTGCCTACATCTGCTGCCATGTGTGGCAATGTGGTTGTTTGGAAACCTGCCAATACACAAATTTATTCTGCTCAATTGTTTATGCGCATTTTAAAAGAAGCTGGATTACCTGATGGTGTTATCAATTTGATTTATGTTGATGGACCAACAATAGGAAAAGTTTGTTTTTCTCATAGAGACTTTGCTGGTGTTCATTTTACTGGTTCAACTGGGGTTTTTAATAATATGTGGAAGGTGATTGGAGAAAATATGGGCATGTATAAATCGTACCCGAGAATTGTTGGTGAAACAGGTGGAAAGGATTTTGTGGTTGCCCATAAATCAGCTGATATAGATACAGTTGTAACTGCTTTAGCAAGAGGTGCATTTGAATATCAGGGACAAAAATGTTCGGCTGCATCAAGGGCTTATATTCCGAGTAATATTGCCAATGCAGTATTAAGCAAATTGGTAACTGCCGTTGAATCGATGAAGATGGGAACTGTAGAAGATTTTACCAATTTCATCAATGCTGTAATTGATGAAAAATCTTACACAAGTATTACTAAATACATCGTTAATGCCAAGAAGAATAAGAAAGTAAAAATTATCGCTGGCGGCAATTTTAGTAAAACAAAAGGCTATTTTATTGAACCAACAGTAATTGTTTCTAAGGATCCAAAATCAGTTACCATGTGCGAAGAAATTTTTGGACCAGTATTAACGATATATGTTTATCCAGCAGAACAATTCGAAAAAACATTGGCATTGGTAGATAGTACTTCTGCCTATGCATTAACTGGTGCAATTATTGCTCAAGACCGCGCAGCCGTTGAATTGGCTACCAACAAGTTAAGAAATGCAGCTGGCAATTTTTATATCAATGATAAACCAACAGGAGCCGTTGTAGGTCAACAGCCATTTGGAGGAGCAAGGGCTTCGGGCACCAATGATAAAGCAGGAAGCGCCTTGAATTTATACAGATGGTTGAGTGCAAGAACGATTAAAGAAACCTACAATCCTCCTACGCAATATGGATACCCATTTTTACTTGAGGCGTAAAAAGATAAGAGATAAGAGATAACGTTAAAAAAAATCCGGAAAATGAATGAATCAAATTCCGGATTTTTATTTTATTATTTCCTAACTATTAATTCCTTTCTATGAAAAAAATCCTTGCAACTAATTTTATATCCAATCTATTACTTTAATTACTTAGGTAATACAACAGTATCAATAACATGTACGATTCCGTTACCAGCTTTTAAATCAGTAGCAACAACAGTTGATACGCCACCGTTCTCATCTGTAAGGATAACCTTTCCGTCTTTTAAAGAAGCAGTTAAAGTACCACCACTAACTGTTTTTACAGCAGCTTTTCCTTTACCAGCTTTAATGGCAGCAACAACAGCAGCAGCATCTAAATTACCAGCAACCACATGATAAGTTAAGATTTTGGTTAAAGTTGCTTTGCTTTCTGGTTTCAATAAGTTTTCTACAGTTCCAGCAGGTAATTTAGCAAAAGCAGCATTAACTGGTGCAAATACAGTAAAAGGACCAGCAGACTGTAAAGTTTCTACTAAACCCGCAGCTTTAACAGCAGCAACTAAGGTAGAATGGTCTTTAGAACCAACAGCGATGTCAACTACAGTTTTTTGAGCTGATACACTTGTGAAGGCAGTTGCAATTACAATTGCAATAGATGCGATGAATTTGAATTTCATTTTGTTTATTTTTTTTATAACTACAGTTAAACAAAATGAATTGTTCTGAATAGTTGTTAAAATCGTAAAATTAACAGCACTGTTTATATTTTCTGGGCATTTCTAAGCTCAATAATCAACAAAGTATCTAACAAATAAAAAAACATAAAATGATGAAGCCAACCTCAACATTTTACAAAATATTGGTGTTATTTTATGTTGATATTAACTACTATGGCAAAACCTACACTCGAATTAATAGAAGCTTTAAGGCAAACAGCCAATAATCTAAAAAATGGCGCCCACTATGCTTGGGGAAATCATGGAGCTTGTAATTGTGGAAACCTTTTACAAACCGTTGCCAAATTATCCAAAGAAGAAATTTTAACCTATGCCCATGCTGGTATTGGCGAATGGACTGAATTAGCGGTTGATTTTTGCCCTATAAGCAATGCCCCAATTGATTTATTGCTCAAAAAATTACAAGAAATCGGACTAACACCTACAGATATTCACCATTTAGAATACCTAGATGACCGAACTATTTTAAACCAATTACCAGGAGGTTTCAGATGGCTAAAACGAAATCAGCGAGAAGATGTAATAGCCTATTTTGAAACTTTTGCTTTGATTCTTGAAGAATCTTTCTTAGCTAAAATTCGGATACCTTATCCCCCAGAAGCTATTTTGGAGCTGCAAGAAGCATAAATTTTACATTCAACCCAACATTTTTACCTACCCTGGGGCATATGGACTATCGACTATATACCCTATATTTGCGACTCAAATTTTTGAATAGTGCCAACAAAATTTTCTAAAGAAACTTATCTCTATTGGTATGAGTTGATGCAGCTCATTCGTCAGTTCGAATTAAAGGCCGAAGAAATGTATAAAATGGCAGGAAAAATCCGTGGATTTTTTCATGCTTATATCGGCCAAGAAGCAATTGCTGCAGGATGTATGACAGCTACATCTGCAGATGATCCATTTATAACTGCTTATCGAGATCATGGCTTAGCTCTTGCAAAAGGAGTTAGCGCCAATGCATGTATGGCAGAATTGTATGGAAAAGCTACAGGATGTGCAAAAGGCAAAGGTGGTAGTATGCACTTTTTTAGTGTAGAACATAAATTCTTTGGCGGCCATGGTATTGTAGGTGCTCAAATAGGTACAGGAGCTGGTTTGGCTTTTGCAGAAAAATACAAAGGCACTCAAAATGTGGTGCTTTGTTACTTTGGAGATGGCGCTGCCAGACAAGGAATGTTACATGAAACATTCAATCTTGCCATGTTGTGGAAATTACCAGTCATTTTTATTTGTGAGAATAATAATTACGCAATGGGAACTTCTATTTCTAGAACAAGTAATGTTATTGATATTTATAAATTAGCAGATGCATATGATATGCCTGCAGATAAAATCGATGGCATGTCTCCGGAAGCTGTTCATGAAAGCGTTGCAAGGGCGGTAAAAAGAGCCAAAGAAGGCGATGGCCCTACCCTTTTGGAAATGAAGACCTATCGTTATAAAGGTCACTCTGTGTCTGATCCTCAAAAATACAGAACCAAAGAGGAAGTAGACGAATACAAAGACCAAGATCCTATTGATAAAGTAGCCAATACCATTTTAGAAAACGGATTTGCAACAAAAGAAGATTTGCAATTCATCGACCAAAAAATAAATGCTTTGGTAGACGAGTCTGTTCGTTTTGCAGAAGAAAGCCCATGGCCTGCTGATGATGAATTATTAAAAGATATTTATATAGACGAGCAATACCCTTTTATTGTAGATTAATAAAAAAGTTTAAACAAATACTATGAGCGAGAAACACGAAAGTGCAGTTGACATGAATGAAACCCTTCTGAAGGCTGAAACAACTTGGAAAAAAATACAGAAACCAGTTTTAGGAACAGTTGTTGCTGTTTTGGTAATTGTTGGAGGATGGTTAGGCTACCAAGAATTCATCATGAAACCGAAAGAAGAAAAAGCTGCTGAAGCTTTGTACAAAGCAGAACAATATTTTGGCATCGATTCATCTAATTTAGTTTTAAACGGAGATGGCCAAAGTAAAGGCGTATTGAATATTATTAGCAATTACAGTGGTACCAAAGCCGCTAATTTGGCACACTATTATGCTGGAGTAAGTTATTTAAAATTGGGTCAATTTGATAAAGCAGTGACCCATTTAAAAGACTTCTCAACAGATGCAAAACAAGTTCAATTATTGGCAACAGGTTGTTTAGGTGATGCATATGCTGAATTAAATAAAAAAGAAGATGCAATTGCTGCTTACAAAAAAGCTGCAAATACATTTGATAAAGACGAAAATAATTCTTCTGAGTTTCTATTCAGAGCCGCTTTGCTTTCTGAAACAACAGGAAAAACAAAAGAAGCATTAGACATGTACAAAGAATTGAAAATGAAATTTCCTAAAACCGACAAAGGTTTTCAGGCAGATAAATATATTTATCGCTTAAGCATAGAAAAAAACGAACTTACTGCTCAATAATGGCCACCAAAGGAAATACAACATTAAACAAAGGCATCCCTGCATTAAAGGATGCCTTTGTTGTTATTGTTAAAACTGAATGGAATAAACAAATTATCAATCAGTTAGAAAGAGGCGCTATTCGTATTTTAAAAGAGAATGGCATTCATTACAAAGTAATTACGGTACCTGGGGCTTTTGAAATACCTTTTGCTGTAAAGAATCATTATGCATATTGCACGATTGTTCCAGATGCATATATAACTTTGGGTACAATCATTCAAGGGGATACACCACATTTTGATTATGTATGCAAGGCGGTTACGGATGGCGTTTTACAATTAAACCTAACTATTGATGTACCAGTTGTATTTGGCGTATTAACAGTACTAAACGAGCAACAAGCAAAAGAAAGAATTGGTGGCATTCATGGTCATAAAGGAGAAGAAGCCGCCATTACAGCTCTAAAAATGATCAAGCTCAATCGTTCATTTAAATAATTCCATACTTATGAAAGTACAGTTATTTGTTCCATGCTTCATAGATCAATTGTATCCGGATGTTGCTTTTAATATGGTTAAAGTATTGGAAAAAGCTGGCTGTACCATTCGTTATAATAAAAATCAAACCTGCTGCGGGCAACCAGCATTCAATGCTGGTTTCTGGGGAGAAGCGAAAGAAGTGTGTACAAAATTTTTAACCGATTTTGAGGGTGCAGAATACATCGTTGCGCCAAGTGCTAGTTGTGTTGGATTTGTAAAAAATTATTACAAAAAATTATTCGAAAATTCTTCTTACAAAAGCATGGCAGAAAAAACAGCCAATCGTATTTATGAATTTTCCGATTTTTTAATCAACGTTTTACAAAAAGACGAATTTGGAGCAAGCTTTAATGGCAAAGCTACTTACCATGACAGTTGTGCTGCTTTGAGAGAATGTAAGATAAAAAATGAACCTCGGCAATTATTGAGCAAAGTGCAGGGGTTAGAAATAATTGAAATGGCTGATGCTGAAACCTGCTGCGGCTTTGGCGGTACTTTTGCTGTAAAATTTGAACCAATAAGCGTAGCAATGGCTGATCAAAAAATCACTCATGCCGCAGCAACTTCGGCTGAGTACATCATCAGTACTGATATGAGTTGCCTTATGCATATAGACGGTTGTGCTAAAAATCAGCAAAGCCATTTGAAAGTAATACATTTAGCAGATGTATTGGCGAGTGGCTGGTAAGCCATTATTCACCCAGCACCCATTCAAAATCCAATTGACGCTTTTCTAAATTAGCTGCTACTACCCTGATAGATAATTTATCACCCATTTTAAAGGTCCTACCACTTCTTCTACCAACCAAACTATATTCAGATTCAACCAATCTAAAATCGTCAAAATCACTTAGACTTATTATACTAACCATTCCCTCGCATTTATGGTCTACCGTTTCTACAAAGAATCCAAAACTTGCAACACCGCTTACAACCCCTTCAAACACTTCCCCAATATGTCCTTTTAAAAATTCTACTTGTTTGTATTTATTACCAGCCCTTTCTGTTTCCATAGCTGCCCTTTCTCTTTCACTGCAATGTTTGCTTTTAGCTTCCATTTTCTTATCAACCATAGGGTTGCCATCCAAAACAGTTTCTAATACACGGTGTACCAAAATATCTGGATATCGTCTAATTGGTGAAGTGAAATGACAATAATGTTCAAAAGCCAATCCGTAATGGCCAATATTTTCAGCAGTATAAACAGCTTTGGCCATAGTTCTAATACCCAATTGTTCTAGTACATGCTGCTCTGGCTTGCCCTTGGCATCGGATAACATCGAATTAAAGCTTTTGGCAATTGCTTGAGGAGTAGAAACATCAAATGAATGACCATATCTTTTTGCATATTGAATAAAGGGAGTCAATTTCTCTTCGTCTGGTTGATCATGCACTCTATAAGGAAATGGTATTGGTTTTTTATTTACGCTTTGTTTAGCCACATTTTCAGCAACAGTCTTGTTGGCCAATAACATGAATTCCTCAATCAATTGGTGGGCTTCTTTGCTTTCTTTTACAACTATTCCAATTGGGAAACCTTTTTCATCCAATTTAAATCGCACTTCGGAAGATGAAAAATTGATAGCACCTTTATTAAATCTTTTCTTTCTTAATTTTTGAGCAATATCATTAAGCAACAGTATTTCTTCCTTGTGCTTGCCATGTTTCGTTTCAACAATTTCCTGAACATCTTCATAAGTATACCGATGATCAGAATGTATCACAGTTCTACCTAACCAATATTGTTTTACTTCCCCTTTCCCATTCATTTGAAAAATAGCGGCAAAAGTAAATTTGTCTTCATGAGGCCTAAGAGAACACAACTCATTAGAAATTCTTTCGGGCAACATTGGATTTACACGATCGGGTAAATAAACAGAGGTAGCTCTTTTATAGGCTTCAGCATCTAATTCTGTATCTGGATGAACATAATAACTAACATCAGCAATATGAACACCAATTTCGTATTTGTCTTCCCCTAATTTTCTAAAAGAAATGGCATCATCAAAATCCTTTGCATCTACAGGATCAATTGTAAAAGTCAATATATCCCTGCAATCTTTTCTTCGTTTGATTTCTTCGCTGTCTAATACATCAGGCAGTCTTGCAGCTTCTTCCAGTACTAAATCTGGAAAACTAAGCGGAAAACCTGCTTCAGCCAATAACTCTTTCATTGCTGCATCATTCTCATTTTCTGCCAATAAAACACCAACTACTTTACCAACAGGCTTCTTATCTTCCTTGTCCCATTTCACCAATTGAACCACTACCCTTTCTTTGTGTTTTGCTCCATTTAAGTCGCCCATAGGAATATACAAATCAGGCATTGGCTTATCTGTGTCTGGAACAAAAAAAGCATGGTGAGCAGATAATTGAATATGACCTATAAATTCTGTTTGTTTGCGGGAAACCACTTCTACAATTTTGCCTTCTTTTTTACCCGTTCTTGCATTTTCTTTTATTATTTTAACTCGAACGGTATCTCCATTTAAAGCAGTCATGAAATCATTAGGCCTTACCAATACATCGCCAGATTGATCTTCTACAACTACATAGCCCATCCCTGATCTGGTAACGTCTAATTTCCCTTTTAAGGATTGCACCATAATGGTTTTGGCCTTTAGCTTTTGCTTTGATTTCTTTTTGGGCGCTGGACGTGATGCTGATTTATTTTTTTTCATATAGTACCGGATTAAATTTAAAATGCTGGATATAATTAACCACCATTTCATTAAATTGAGGCCCTTGATCAAACAAAAAATGATGTCGAATAGGAATTACATACAAAGGAATATCTTTTAATTGATCGTTGAATTTCATTAATCTTACTGCATCTTTTTCTGTAGTTAAGATGATTTTATTAAACGATTGAATAGATTCAAATTTATTGATAATTTCTTTTAAATCATCAATTGAAAAAATATGATGATCGGAAAAATCTTGTTGATAATAAGTTGCACTATTATGTAACAAAAAATCTTTCAATGGTTTTGGATTAGCAATTCCACATACCAATAAAACCTCATCAAGCTGAGTAATTACATGTTTATCTTTTGCATTTCCAATATGATATGGGGTATCATATTGTATCGAAGTAAAAAAAACACTCTGCAATGGCAAAGGTTTTAATGCCCTGAGAATTTCTGACTTCTTTTGTTCTGATAAATCAACCGGACACTTTGTAACAACAATAATTTGTGCTCTTTTTGCAGATGCTTTCTCGTCACGCAAATCGCCAGTTGGAAGAAAAAAATCATGTGCATAGATATTACTAAACTCAGTGAGTAAGATATTCAACCCAGCATTAACAGTACGATGTTGAAAAGCATCATCCAAAATGATTGTTTGCAAATCTGGCAAATCTTGTAATAAATGTGGAATAGCTACAATTCTTTCTTCTCCAACAGCAACAGCTATAGATGGATGCTTTTGATAAAATTGCATTGGCTCATCTCCAATTTCCAAAGCTGTTGACGAAATATTTGCGAGGGCATATCCCCTGGTTTTTCTTTTATATCCCCTACTCAGTGTTGCAATTTTAAAATGAGGTTGCAACAATTCAATAAGGTATTCTACCATAGGAGATTTACCGGTTCCACCGACTGCCAAATTTCCAACACAAATCAGTGGAAAATTGAAATGTGCCGACGATAGCCATTGTTTATCAAAAAATTTATTTCGTATAAAAATAATGATGCCATAAATGATAGCAAAAGGCAATAACAGTACCCTAAATGATTTAAGAAAAATGGTATTAAAATTCATATATCTGTTCCGGTGTTATACCAATGGTTAAAGGTATATCAAATTCATGGGTGTCTTTGATGATTTGAATAGGTTCGAAAAAAGAAATTCCCAATAAGATGGCATTATTACTACAATTAGCCAAAAAACGGTCGTAATACCCCTTACCATATCCAACCCGATAGCCTTTCTGATCAAATATTAACAATGGCACTAAAACCAATTGAAGATTGGAGGGCTTGATTACAGCACCTTCGTTTGGTTCTGTTATTCCCCACTCATTCGTATTAAAAACAGTATCATCATTCACTTCAACAGCATCTAGCAAATTGTTCGAATTAATTTTAGGGTAATATATGTTTAAATCAGGAATCATATGCTGCAAAAACCTTGTAAACAAATGCGTATTGGGTTCATTCATTTGCTCCAAGGGCCAATAACTCATGCAATTTTGAACTGTTGAAAAATCGAGCCGTTGAAACTGAATCAATAGTAAATCATTTAACTTCAATAGCTCTTTCGAAGACAATGCTTTTCGTTTTTCCTTAAATGCAAATCGAAGGTCAGCTTTATTCATGCTACAACTTAAATGAATTTTATTAAATTGGCTTGGATTCTATTTGCTTCTTTTGCAACAATACCAGCATCTACACTTGGCAATAAAGGTATACTGGCTATCTTTGGGTAACCACTCCATTCAACAATTTCATCTTCATAATCCAAGTAGCTGTCTGTAAATATCCAACCCACAACATTGATGTTATTTGATCTACAAAATGCTGCAGTTAATAATGAATGATTGATACTACCTAAATAATTTCTACTTACTAAGATCACTTTTGCTTGTAATGATCGGATAAAATCTACCACCATCAATTGATTGTGTAAGGGAACCAATAACCCTCCTGCTCCTTCAATTAAAAGCTTTTTTTCTTTTGCCAATTCACGAATATCTTGAGCTGCTTGAAATAAACGATTCATTTCAATCTGAATACCATCGTTCCTTGCCGCAATATGAGGAGATGCTGGCGTTTTTAATTGATACAAAGATGAATGAACAACTGATTCCTTATTGGAAATCAACGATTTTACACAATTTGCATCAGTTAATCCTTCTAACCCCGCTTGTATGGGCTTCCAATAATCGGCTTTTAAAGCTTCTGTTAAAATTGCTGAAACCAGTGTTTTTCCCACATCGGTTCCTATTCCAGTAATAAAAATAGAT
Organism: Sphingobacteriia bacterium; assembly: GCA_947456855.1. Classification (GTDB taxonomy): domain Bacteria; phylum Bacteroidota; class Bacteroidia; order Chitinophagales; family Chitinophagaceae; genus Sediminibacterium. Next base: position 19,367 of record CANGTR010000014.1, read on the forward strand.
TCTTTCATTTAGTAAAAATACCAAAACCAACAGCAAATCGATACTTTTAACATTCAAACTTATGGGAAAAAACGGCTGTCTGTAAACATCAATATTGGAATAGTTCAGGACTCAAAAATTATTTACAGTAGGATGTAAAGAATGTACCAAAAAATAAAGCCCATAAGGGCTTTATTGAACATTTTAAAGAATACTTTTAAACCTCAGATGTGCTGATTTATAGTTCCTTTGGATTTTCCATAAATCAATAGCACAAAAAACTTTTTCTTCTACATGACGATTTGTATTCAACAAATCTGTTGCCAAAGTTTCTTTTACTTCGTACATTAATTCTTCTAAGTGTGCCCTATCAATTTTTACGATAGCGGGCATAATTTCGCCTTTCATTTATTTCTATTTTAAATTTACAATTATTAGAGCCGGCAGGAGTAATCTTTCAATCGTAATGAAGTATGGCGTTCCTTTCTACCTATGAGATGATATCAACTATATTGCTCTTTCGGATGCAAAGGTACATCGAAGCAATTTCTTAAAAAAATAATACTCAAAAGAAAATGTTAATTAATCATTCTGCCTTTCACAAAATCTGAAACCAAATAACTGATAAGCTTGCCTGTACCGCCGTCTACACGGCCATCGGCCAATTGTACAGCACCTTCTGAAATATGCAAATAAGCTGCTTTTGTATCAGCTGCGGCAAAATTAACAAACTGCCTTGCATGGATTGGAGCTATTCCTACCGGAGATTGCGCACTGCTCAAAGCATTTTCGATACAATCAATATCGATCTCTATGCCACAGAATGTATCATCAGTAAAATCAGTAGCATGCGCTACCGCTTGCAAAAAAGTTCGTTTTTCGTGTACAAAAATGTCTTCGAATGTAATACAATCTACAAATGGATTATTCACAATATCCATCCAAACATTCTGTGGTAAATAATTTTCATGAATTCCAACTACACAATATTTTTTTAAATATCCATCTGCTTCTGCATAACTAAAACCATTGCCGCTATGCCGCCCCTCCATCGGACGAAAATCGGCATGAGCATCTAAATTAATGGCATTGATTTGTGCAATCGGAATCAGCCCTGCTTTATAATATCCCTTGGCAGCCCCTTTAATGCATGGATAAGAATTATTGTGTCCTCCACCGATTACTATAGGAATTTTATTGTTTTGGGTAATGATATGAATCATTTGTTCAACAGCATCATCTATGGTATTCACAGCATGACGATATGCATCTATCCGCTCTTCTTCATTGTGTGCATTTTGTTGAATGATTTTTTCTATACTTGAAAAATCAAAATGCCCTAGTAACAAAATTTCACCTCCTTCTAAAAAATCGTTACTTTGTATATTTAAAAAAGCATGTAAGAAAGCTACCCATGCAGAATCGGTTCCTCCAATTCCTCCATTGGCTTTTACCCCAATATCTTCTGGTATACCAAGCAGTATATATTTTGCAGATGATTGACTTAAAGCATCATTTAATTGATCGGCATGCTTGATCACCTGAATACGTTCTCCCAATTTTGTTTCGAACCGGCGAATACGGGTAACAGATAGAACATCTTCTTTATTGTAAAATTTAAAATAGTTCATAGCATTTATTTTCAATCGCTTGTTAAATATACTCAAATAAAAACACCATTAATCATTACTTTATCAATCAAATTAGATCCAAATGCATAAGGTAAATAATTGATGGAAGGAATTGGTTTTGTGAAAATTAGATTTGCCTTCTTCCCAACTGTAATGCTACCCAACTCATCCCCAACTCCCATTGCATACGCTCCATTAATCGAAGCAGCATTTATGGCTTCGGCTGGTAGCATTTTCATTTGAATACAACTGATACTTACTACAAAATTCATGTTTCCGCTCGGACTAGATCCTGGGTTAAAATCAGAAGCAATTGCCAACGCTGCATTTGCATCAATTAATTGCCTGGCTGGTTGAAATGGCATTCTTAAAAAAAATGCAGCTGTTGGCAATAGTGTTCCAATTGTTTCAGAACCGGACAATGCTTGAATGGCCGCATCATCCATTGTTTCTAAATGATCTACAGACAAAGCACCTAGTTTCACCCCTAATTCTACCCCTCCTGAAGCATGTAATTGGTTGGCATGAATTTTAGGAATGAGCCCATATTGTTTGCCGGCATTACAAATCCGCTCCGTTTCTTCAACACTAAAAAATCCCTCTTCACAAAAAACATCAATATAATCGGCTAATTGTTCATTAGCAATAGCAGGCAACATCTCATTAATGATGAGTTGAATATAGCCTTCGTGATTGTCTTTAAAAGCTATTGGATAAGTATGTGCTCCTAAAAAACTTGCTTTGATTGGTATAGGCGAATAGGCTTTTAGTTTTTTTATGACCCTAAGCATTTTCAATTCATTTTCGGTATCTAAACCATACCCGCTCTTTATTTCAATAGCTCCAGTACCTAGTTGCATAAGCGCATTAAGCCGATTCTTTCCTAATTCAAATAATTCCTCTTCAGTAGTATTTGCGATTTTTTTAGCAGAGTTGAGTATACCGCCACCTTTTGCAGCAATTTCAGCATAGGTTAACCCTTTAATTTTATCAACAAATTCATCTTCCCTACTTGCTGCAAAAACCAGATGAGTATGACTATCGCACCAAGTTGGTAAAATAGTTGCCCTTTGAGCATCTACAATATCAAAATTTGCATATAAATCATCTTTAATATTGCTTATCTGGTCCATCCTGCCAAAGTCTTTAATTATTCCATTTTCGAGTGCTAAAAAAGCGTCATCTATTATTGGAAGTTCTGCTAAATCTTTTCCACGCAGCAGTTTAACACTGGTTCTGGTGTTAATCAATTGAGCAATATTTGTAATTAAGCATTTCATAATTGAAAATTAGTTGATTTATTGTTTATTAAGTACCTATTTTCGAATTATATGACCAGCATCATTATAGTAAGGTATCCACGATTTATGGGATGGGTTGGCTTTTTATCTATGGCAGTATTTAGATTGCCGCTCTGGATTAATCCAAATATTTCATTTTGGAAATTAATGGGTACAGGTAAAAATGGAAGTTTCGATAAAACACCAGATTGGAGGCAATGGGCCGTTTTACTGGTACATGAGAAAAAAGATTTTCAAGAAACACCCGCTTTTTTAACATTCTGGTGGAAATGCTTTAGGTGTGAGCAATGGACTATTTTATTAGAACCAATTGAAGGCCATGGATTATGGGACGGGAAACAGCCTTTTGGTAAATTAGCCAAACAAACTGACTATTCAGGCCCCATTTGTGTATTAACAAGGGCAACTATTAGAATTCAAAAGTTGCATCGGTTTTGGAGTCATGTAGATGCAATTGCTGCAAAAATGGCTGGTTCAGATGGCTTTATTACATCAATTGGTATAGGAGAAATTCCTTGGATCAAACAAGCTACATTTAGCATTTGGACCAATAAAGAAGCAATGAGGGCATTTGCATACCAAATGAAAGACCATGCCGAAGTGGTGGTTAAAACCAAAAAAGAAAATTGGTACAGTGAAGAAATGTTTGTTCGATTTAAACCAATTGATTCTTTTGGAACTTTGAATGGATATTTGCCATTTAAAATAAAACCGTAATTTGCAATCCATACCGTGAATCATTGTTCTACCATATCATTTTTAACGGCACATTTCGCATGGATGTATCGCGGATTGAATTCTATGCCCGATCATTGAATACTTAATCAATTTTCTTCTTTTTTATCATCTAAATTTATTCATACAGAAATAGATGAATGCAGGTTTATTTGATCAATTCTTTATAAAAGTTGCTTAACATGTACATTGGATAACATCGTTATTAAGCAACTAATAACTTAACAACTTAATTCAATGAAAATATCAGTTACTTCAGAAATTGGCACTTTAAAAAGGTTACTTGTTCATAGCCCTGATAGCGGATTGGGCAAAGTGGTTCCATCGAAAGCGCAGGACTGGCTTTTTGAAGACATCGTTCACTTAGACACCATTCGCAAAAACGAATACGACTACTACACCAAAATTTTATTGTACTTTTTAGATCCCGATAAGATAAAAGGCAAATTAGCAGCTATTGATGATACAGCTGCAAATAGAAATTTTTACAAGCCAGAAGAAAAAGATTTCTTTAAGTCTGATAAAGTAATAGAACTTCAATGGTTATTAGCAGAAATATTAACCGATCAAAACACCAAATCTAAATTGGTTGCATCTGTATGTGCCATTGAAGGATGTTCTTATCAATTACAGAAAACATTGATGAATTACAATTCTACTGATTTGGCCAAAACTTTTATCTCAGGAGCTTCCAATGAAAAACAACTTTTATTCCCTCCTATTCCCAATTTTATTTTCACAAGAGATATTGGCATTACCATTAAAGACCATATTTTATTAAACAAACCGGCAAAAAAGGCAAGAACTAGAGAAGCCTTATTGGCAAGGTATATTTTCTTCAATCACCAATTGTTTGAAAACTACAGAGACAATATCATTGAGTTATCAGATACCAATCATCATTTTTTATTACCAAAAGAAGATGATGATAAAAAAATCACTTTAGAAGGTGGAGACATTATGGTTGTTAGCAACAATCACTTATTAGTAGGTGTTAGTGAAAGAACTTCATCCGAAGCAGCTGTGAAAATAACCAATACAATTTTTCAGATGGGCTTAATGGACAAAGTAACCATTGTAAAAATTCCGAAAAAAAGGGATTATATGCATATTGATACTGTTTTTACTCAAGTAAAAAGAGATGTATGGGTTATGTTGGGTAATTTTTCTAGAAAAGCAGTTAAGCATGAAGATGAAAATGCTGTTGAAAGGATTCTAGAAATAAAAAAAGAAGAGAAAATAAAAATTTTACAATTTCACCGTAAAAGCCCCGAGCACCCAATCTCATTTGAGAGTTTGGAAGACCTATTAGTAGACATTAGCAAAAACGATTTGAATTGTGAAAATGAAGTGAAATTCATCTTCTCAGGCAACAATGAATTCCCTTACAGTGCAAGGGAACAATGGACTGACTCTTGTAATTTATTGGCATTAAAAGAAGGTGTTGTATTGGGATATGATAGAAATGATAAAACAACAGAAGCATTTAGACAATCAGGCTTTACCATTATTGATGTTAAAGATTTGCTGCAACAACTAGAAGCAGGAACCATTACTGTAGATTCCATAAAAGATACTTTTATTTTAATGCCTTCCGCTGAGCTCTCTAGAGCCAGAGGCGGATTTCATTGTATGAGTATGCCTTTGTGGAGATCATCTATTGAACAATAAAATACATGTATGCAACATAGTGCTCATTTATTAATGATTAGACCGGTTCGATTCGACTTTAATGCTGAAACAGCTGTTAACAATAGCTTTCAGGTTAATTCCAAAGATTTATTGGCACAGGATAAAGCAGCCGAAGAGTTTAATCAATTCATTAAAGTGCTTACCCTAAATGGCATTGATGTAACCGTTGTAAACGATACACCAGACCCACATACACCAGATTCGATATTTCCTAACAATTGGATCTCATTTCACACAGATGGTACCATTTGTTTGTATCCAATGTTTGCTCATAATAGAAGACTTGAACGAAAAGAAACTGTTTTAAAAGCCATAGATGAAAAATTCATCATTAGAAACAACATCGATTTAACCCATTATGAGCAGTCCAATCTTTTTTTAGAAGGAACCGGAAGTATGGTATTAGATAGAGATCACCATATAGCTTATGCATGCTTATCTCCTAGAACAGATTTAACCGTTTTAAACGACTTTTGCAATCAATTGAATTACAAGCCTGTTTATTTCTGGGCTTTCGATGCTGGCAATCAGCCAATATATCATACCAATGTAATGATGTGCGTTGCTGACAAATATGTAGTTATTTGCTTAGCATCAATAAAAGATTTAAATGAGCGACAGTTAGTAATTAATGCGATTACTGCTTCCGGAAAAGCAATCATCGAAATTGAATTCGATCAAATGAATCAGTTCGCAGGCAATATGTTACAAGTGCATAATAAAGAAGGCAAGCTTTTCTTAGTAATGTCCTCGCAAGCTTTTCATTCTTTAAATAAAGACCAAATCAGTCAGATAGAATTGTATAATCAAATTTTACATTCAGATATTACAACTATTGAAACCAATGGTGGCGGCAGTGCAAGATGTATGATGGCAGAAGTATTTCTTCAATTGAAATAAACTAACAAATATTAAAGCTTTTACGAATCCCTTCTTCAAAAGAAAGGGGTTTGTAATTAAGTTCTTTGATTGCTTTATCTATTTTCAATCCAGACTTTTTTGCTCTTATAACTGGCTCTGGAAAACTAGCACTGTTGACTGCTTCAATCAAGGATTCATCTAATCCCAACAATTTTGCAACTTTTATAGCCATCTGATATGGTGTATAAATTTCGCTTCCAGCTAAATGATATGCTCCTGTTTTCTGACAAACGATTATTTGCTCTATTCCTTTACAAATATCTTCTACATATGTTGGTGTTCGGAACTGATCGTTCACTATTTTAATCTTAGTACCTGTTTTTAATTTTTCTGCTACCCATTGAACAAAGCTAGAGCGCATACCATTCCAAGTGGGTCCATAAATAAATACTGGTCTAACTATTGCATATTGTGTAGATGAAGATTTTATTAACTTTTCTGCCAATAATTTACTGGTTCCGTAGAAATTCAATGGATCAGGAAAATCATTTTCCGAGTGCGGTCCATTTTCACCAAAAATAAAATCGGTGGATAAATAAATAAAATGAGCATTCAATAATTTGGATGCGTCCACTAAATACTTGGTTACTTCTACATTGTTTTTTATACAAGCATCTTGATCATTATTGCATTCATCAGGCTTACTCATTGCTGCCGCATGAATGATTATTTCAGGTTTAACAGCATACAATAAAGTTTCAACTAAGCTAACATCCGTTAGTTCTAGTAAATGATAATGAATGGGGGTATTTACTTGTAAAACTGATTTATTTCTATAGGTACCATGTACTTCAAAGCCTTTATTTACAAAGAATTTACAAAGATGTTGAGCCAAGAAGCCATTTGCACCTGTTACTAAAATTTTCATAATACAATGCTACAAAAAATCCAATTAGCCTATACCAATGGCTATTCAATTTCAAATCCTTACTTTTGATACTCCGTGTACGCTTTACACATTAAAAATGAGCTAAATACACCTTACATTTGAATGAGAATTGAGAAATAAAATGGAATCAAAAAAAGTATCTAAAATAGGCGTTTTAACTTCTGGAGGCGATGCCCCTGGGATGAATGCAGCCATTAGGGCTGTCATTAGAACTTCAATTTATCATGGATTAGAGGCATTTGGAATAATGAGGGGTTATAGTGGAATGATTGATGATGATATTTTTAAAATGGAATCCCGCTCTGTTGCCAACATTATTCAACGAGGAGGCACTATTTTAAAAACGGCTAGAAGCAAAGAGTTTTTGGAATATGAAGGAAGAAAAAAAGCGTATGAGAATTTAAAAAAGCGAGGCATAGACGGATTGGTTATTATTGGTGGTGATGGAAGTTTTAAGGGTGCGCAAAAATTCAGTAATGAATTTGATATTCCTTGTATTGGATTACCAGGCACCATCGATAAAGACATTGCTGGAAGTGACTTTACCATTGGTTTTGATACTGCCGTTAATACAGCTGTTGAAGCAATTGATAAAATCAGGGATACCGCTGATGCGCATGATCGTTTATTTATTGTTGAAGTAATGGGTAGAGACGCTGGCTATATTGCACTTCATAGTGGCATTGCAACAGGAGCAGAAAATATCTTAATCCCAGAAACAAAAACCGATATCGAAGATTTAATTGAATCGCTTACAGAGAAAGAAAGAAGACAAAAATTGGTGAACCTAGTTGTAGTAGCAGAAGGCGATGAATTTGGGGGTGGAAATGAAATTGCCGCAATCATCAAAAGAAGAATACCATCGGCCGATACAAGAGTTTGTATCTTAGGTCATATTCAAAGAGGAGGCTCGCCTACCTGTTTAGATCGTTTGATTGCCAGCAGAATGGGTTTTCATGCAGTTGAATGTTTAATAAATGGCAAACACAATGTAATGGTAGGTATTGTAAACAATAAAATGCATTATACCCCATTAGACAATGCAGTGAAAGCGAAACAAAAAATACCAGAAGACTGGTTTAGAATTGCAAAGATTCTTGCCAGCTAAATTGTAAATAAATAATAAAAAATAATATGTCTAAACACATTGATAAATACTTGCACAGAAACATGGATAAAGAAGCAGGTGTAAAACATGTTGCGCACAAAACAAAAATTGTTGCAACAGTAGGACCCGCTTGCGATACTTACGATAAATTATTGGAATTAGTGATTGCTGGTGTAAACGTATTTAGATTGAATTTTTCTCATGGAAGCCATGAAGACAAGTTGGCAATTATAGAACACATCAGAAATATTAATAAAACACAACCATATAATATAGCTATTCTAGCCGATTTACAGGGCCCAAAATTACGTGTTGGCGAAATAGCCAATAATGCCCTCGAAATTAAAGCGGGTGATATCCTCACCTTTACCAACGAAAAATGTGTAGGTACACTAGAAAAAATATATGTATCCTATCCCAATCTAGCTGGCGATGTTACCATGGGGAATGTAATCATGATTGACGATGGAAAATTGGAAGTAAAAGTTTGTGGAATTGAAAAAAATGGTGACGTAAAAGTGCAAGTTGTTTTAGGCGGCATTCTTTCTTCAAAAAAAGGAATCAACCTGCCTGATACAAAAATATCCTTACCTGCATTAACCGAAAAAGACCTTGCAGATTTAGAATTTATTATTGAACAAAAATGTGATTGGGTGGCTTTAAGCTTTGTAAGAAGTGTTAAAGACATCGTTATTCTTAGAAGTAAATTGGATGAAAAGAATAGTAAAACAAAAATTATTGCAAAAATTGAAAAGCCCGAAGCATTGGTAAATATTCGCGACATCATTATAGAAAGTGATGGCATTATGATAGCAAGAGGCGACTTAGGTGTTGAATTACCAGTAGAACAAATTCCGTTAATACAAAAAGAATTGATTCGCAAATGTATCCACAGAGCCAAACCAGTAATTGTGGCAACACAGATGATGGAAAGTATGATGGAAAGAGTAAAACCCAATAGAAGCGAAATTACCGATGTTGCCAATGCGGTTTTAGAAGGAGCTGATGCGGTAATGCTGAGTGGAGAAACAGCTGCCGGCAACTACCCTACCCTGGTTGTTCAAACGATGAGAAAGATTATTGCAGAAGTAGAAAAAAAAGAATACCGTTACAATCGTTCTGAAGATTTAAAACCACAGCCACATTCTCCTTCTTTTCATAGTGATGCGATGTGCTACAATGCATGTAAAATTGCAGAAGATGTAGAAGCCAGTGCATTAATAGGTATGACTCAAAGCGGCTATACTGCTTTTATGCTAAGTAGCTACAGGCCTTCCGCTCCATTGTATATTTTTACTAAAGAAAAATCTTTGGTTAATCAATTGAGCTTAAGCTGGGGAGTTAGGGCTTTCTATTATTCAGAGGAAGAAAGCTTAGATGATATTGTACAAGATCAAATAGACATTCTTAAAGAAAGAGGTTTTGTGAAAACGGATGATGTAGTTGTAAATACTGGAAGCACGCCTGTTTCAATGCATTTGTCTACCAATTTGATTAAATTAACCAAAGTAAATTAAATTAAATTGTTGCTTTATAATTAAAAAAGATTCTTCATTCGAGGAATCTTTTTTAATTTCAAGGATTAGTTGTTAATCCATTATTACTTCTACACAATCAACCACAGCAATCATATGAGAAAAGTACTGTTGTTATTATGCTTAATTAGTTTTAAAGCAATGGATGCCCAGGAAATATCAATAATTCCTCAGCCAGCATCCATGATTATTGGAAAAGGCAAATTAACTATATCACCAAAAAATGTTATTCATTTATGGGGATCTGGCTTAGAAAAAAATGCTGCATTTTTACAAGACTACATAAAAAAAATGTACGGCTTTGGTATAAAGATTGATCAATCACAAAAAAAAACAAAAGTTGTTCAAAAAGGTGATATCGTATTGAATTACGATAAAATCGAACACCCTGTTGCAGGTGCTTATCATTTAACTGTTTCAAGTGATAAAATTTATATTGGAGGAGACAATGCAACAGGCGTTTTCTACGGCATTCAAACGTTGATTCAATTGTTCCCAACAAACTTAAATGCCGCGCTTACTATTCCGCAATTAACAATTGCTGATCAACCTCGATTTGCCTACAGAGGCATGCATTTAGATGTTGGCAGACATTTTTTCTCCATCAATTTTATAAAGAAATACATAGATTTTATTGCAGCCCATAAAATGAATACGTTTCATTGGCATTTAACGGAAGACCAAGGATGGCGTATTGAAATAAAAAAATATCCTAAATTAACTACTATCGGAGCCACGAGAAATGGCACTACCATTGGCAGGTACCCTGGCACGGGTAATACCAATGTTCCCTATAGTGGTTATTATACACAAAAAGAAATCAAGGGAATTGTACAATATGCAACTGATCGTTTTGTAGAAGTAATACCCGAAATTGAATTACCTGGGCACTCTTCTGCGGCCATTGCTGCTTATCCAGCATTAAGTTGTTTCCCAAATGAATCCACCAAATATCCTACAAAGACTGCATGGAACGGCCCTTCTGAAGGAAAACAAGTACAACAAACCTGGGGCGTTTTTGAAGACGTGTTCTGCCCTAGCGAAACTACTTTTCAATTTTTAGAAAATGTATTTGACGAAGTGATTGCTTTATTTCCATCCAAATACATACATATTGGTGGAGATGAATGCCCAAAAGAATCATGGAAAAGATCGGCTTTTTGTCAAGCGCTTATTAAAGAAAAAAACTTAAAAGATGAACATGGATTGCAAAGTTATTTCATACAAAGAATTGAACGCTATTTAAATAGCAAGGGAAAGCAAATAATTGGTTGGGATGAAATTTTAGAAGGAGGCTTAGCTCCGAATGCAACAGTAATGAGTTGGAGAGGCGAAAAAGGTGGAATTGAAGCAGCCAAACAACAACACAATGTGATTATGACACCTGGAGATTGGGTTTATTTTGATCATGCACAAAACAAGAAAGAAGATTCTGTAACAATCGGTGGATTTACAGATTTACAAAAAGTATATTCCTATGAACCCATACCCAAAGGCTTAAGTTCGAGCGAAGAAAAATATGTTTTGGGTGCACAAGCCAATTTATGGACAGAATATATTACCAATGTTCCAAAAGCCGAATACATGCTTTTCCCAAGAATGAGTGCTTTAAGCGAAGTGCTCTGGAGTCCGAAATCATCTAAAAATTTTACAGATTTCCAAAATAGAATGTTAAAACAATATGAGCGATATGCAAATTGGGGGGTAAATTATAATAAACCCGCAAAATAATTGCGTTTTATTGCGTTTTCATTATTCTAATTTGAGGATATCTGCAATAATGAACTTAATTTAGCGATATAAAATCAAAAAGATGGTAGATTCATTCGAAAAAATTGATGTGAAAATTTGTGCTACCCCAATAGATGGTGCTGTTTTTGTAGCCAAGCAAATTGCCAATTTAATTCAATCTAAACAAGCCAAAGGAGAAAAATGTGTACTCGGCTTAGCTACTGGATCAACACCCATTAAAATGTATGCCGAATTAGTAAGGCTTCATAAGGAAGAAGGTTTGAGTTTTAAAAATGTAATCAGTTTCAATTTAGATGAATATTATCCAATTGATAAAGATGCCTACCAAAGTTATTGGAGTTTTATGCATCGTCATTTATTCAATCATGTAGACATCGACCCCTCCAATATTCATCTTCCCAATGGCAATGCGCCAAAAGAAGAAATGAAGAAATATTGTGAGTCTTTCGAAAAAATGATTGAAGCCGTTGGAGGAATTGATCTGCAAATTTTGGGCATTGGTCAAAATGGACATATAGGATTTAATGAACCGGGGTCGAGTATACTATCTAAAACAAGGTTAATCAATTTAGAAAACAGTACTCGTATTGCAAACTCTTATGAGTTTCAGACAATTTCAAAGGTTCCCCGATTGGCCGTTACAATGGGCATAAGCACTATTTTAAAAGCAAAGAAAATATTGTTAATGGCTTGGGGCAACAAAGCTGATATTGTTGCAAAATCAGTAGAAGGTAATATTACCGAAACCATCCCTGCAAGCATCCTTCAACAACACGCTGATTGTAGTTTTGTAATTGATGAAATTGCATCTAAAGCGTTAACAAGAATCAATTCGCCTTGGTTAACTGGTGAATGTATTTGGACCAATGCAATGGTAAAAAGAGCTGTTATAGATTTATCGCGGAAATTAAAAAAATCTATATTGAGCCTAACTGCACATGATTATACGGAGAATGGCTTGTCTGATTTATTGGTAGAAAAAGGCGATGCTTACGAAATTAATTTACAAGTATTTTATTTATTAAGAGATACCATTACAGGTTGGCCGGGTGGAAAACCAAATTCGGTAATTCCTGCACACCCTGAGAGAAGTGCCCCTCATCCAAAAAGATGTTTAATCTTTTCTCCTCACCCAGATGATGATATCATTAGCATGGGAGGAACATTTATGCGATTACATGACCAAGGTCATGAAGTTCATGTAGCCTATCAAACTAGCGGCAATATTGCCGTTTCAGATGAGTTTGTTACACGATTTATTGATTTCGCAGTGGGTTTTGAAGAAATGTTGGGAATAGATTTTCAAAAAAGTAAAGCGCAATTGGATGCAGCAAGAAGTTTTATTGCTTCAAAAACAAAGGACCAAATGGACACCCCAGAAATTAGGGCCATTAAAGGATTGATTAGAAAAGGAGAAGCAAAGGCAACCTGTAGGTATGTTGGTTTAACCGATGATCGTTGCCATTTCTTGAATATGCCATTTTACGAAACTGGTGCTATAGAAAAAAAACCATTGGGCGAAGAAGACATTCTAATAACCATGGAACTGTTGAAAAAATTGAAACCGCATCAGGTATATTGTGCGGGAGATTTGGCGGATCCTCATGGTACGCATAAAGTTTGTTTAGAAGCAGTTTTTGAAGCATTAAAAAGACTAAAAGCAACCAATGAGCCTTGGGTTAAAGACTGTTGGGTTTGGTTATATAAAGGTGCTTGGCAAGAATGGAGTATTGATGAAATTGAAATGGCCATACCAATGAGCCCTGATCAAGTAAAGAAAAAAAGATTCGGCATTTTCATTCATCAATCGCAAAAAGATGCAGTTCCCTTTCAAGGATCAGACAGCAGAGAGTTTTGGCAAAGAGCCGAAGACAGAAATGCCAATACTGCCAATATTTATGCAGAACTTGGCCTAACCAAATATGCTGCAATGGAAGCATTTGTACGTTGGCATTATTAATGTGTAATAAAACAATTTTCAAAAGGTTCTGATTCTATCATCAGGACCTTTTACTTTTACAATATGCAACAAAAGGAAAAGAATCGATTATTGGCTTTAGAATGGAAAAAGGCTTGGGCCAATGCTTCCTTTAAGATAAAAACCGTTGTTGGCAGTTTTTTACTTGCATTGGTCTTGATTTCATTTCCAAAATTTTTTGCCACTATTGAATTGAGGAAAGGTATTGACTTAAGTGATATTGTACTTGAACAACTACCATCTTTTGATTTATCTATTCCGATCTTTTTATTAATCTGGTCAACCGCCATTTTATTAATTAGAAGAATAATTCAAAGCCCTGCTTTATACTTGCAATTTCTGATGAGTTTTTTATTGTTGTGCATTTTAAGAATTGTTACCATTTCATCCATTCCATTGAATGCACCTATCGGACTAATTCCATTAAAAGACCCTATCAGTAGTTTATTTTATGGTGGAAAGGAAATTTTTATCACCAAAGACTTATTTTTTTCTGGTCACACAGCAACGCAGTTTCTGATGTTTCTCAGCTTTCAAAAAAAAGGAGATCGCATCATCACAGGAATTACCAGCATTGCCATTGCATTAATGGTATTGATTCAGCATATTCATTATACAATAGATGTTATTGCTGCTTTTCCGCTTACCTATATAGTTTATTTATTGGGCAAAAAAATATCAACTTATTAAAAAGCTTCCCCAAGTTGCAAATAAAAGCCTCTATTATTACCACCGCCAATACCATAGTCTAAGCGGATATTCAATTTTTCTGATTTATTTAAAGCAAACCTAATTCCAGCACCATAAGAATATTTAAGATGCTCAAATGATGCATCTGAAAATTGCTTGTTCACGTTACCAACACCTCCAAATGCTACTATCCCCAATCTTTTTTTTATGGCCACCCTATATTCTGCTTGAGTTACCATTTGTTGATGGTCTCTATATCTACCACTGTAGAAACCCCTCATTTGAGATGCTCCACCCAGTGCTGCTAAACTTCTAATTGGTATATCAACTCCACTGTTATTGAAGCTATACAATTGCAAGGCCAATACTTGCCCTTTTTTGATAGGAATAAATTTTCTGAGATCTACTACCAAATTGGTGTAAGTAAAATCTGATCCAAAAATTGGATTAAAATGATTGAAAAAAAACTGCGCAAAGAATCCTTGGGAAGGTGCAAAAGCATCATTGCGAGAATCATAGGTAATACTTGCACCTAAACCAGATACCCGATACCCATTTCTCCCAGGAATATTTTCTTTGTCGAAGAGACCGCCTTTTACATATTGTATATCCCATACATTTTGAAATTCAAAAATTCCTCCCACAAACAATCTAGGGGCAATTTTTCGCATTAAATGGGCATAAATATAAAATTGTTGAAATTGATAGGGCTCCACCGCTGAGTCTGGCGTATTTTTTCCCAAACCCCAAAATTGATCCGGAAAGGAACTGTAAGAGAATTGTTCTGTTAAAATAAATTTCTCCTTTTTAAAGTATTGAGTACCATTGATAGCTGCTACAATCTGTTTTCTCGTGGAATAAATGGCTACAGCCTGAATACTTGATGTTCTTGAAGAAGTATCGTTTTTATTGGTATGAAAAGTAAAAGAACTAGCCCCACCAAATTCCCAACCTGTTTCTATTGATTTAGCAATAACAGGGAAAAGCAACAAATGATCTTTCTTAGCACTATCCTTTTGTGCCGATAACGGGCTTGATTTAACCGCTAAAATAAAGGTGATGAGCCCCAAAAAGAGGCTTTTTTTTGCTTTCATCTAGCTGTAAATTAAGCAGTTATAGATAAATATGATAAAAAATGCGAAAAAATTGCTTTATTGAAGTATTTTGTACTTTTGCAACTTTAATGAAATAATTAATCATTAATTAATATCAACTTATTTATATAAAGATCGTGTCAGCATGAAAAAATGGGATTGCAATTATAGCTTAGGAGACACCATCACGGAGGAACAGCTTGATTTTTTTGATGAACATGGCGTAATCATTTTTAGGAACTTTTTATCAAAAGAACTGGTGAATGAATACATTAATGAAATTCAAAGAATTGAACAATTATGGTTAAATGAGCAAAGAGATAAAGTAAATGGTATCCCACTTAAGTTTGGAATGGATGAAAAAGGGAATAAAACCATTCAAAGGCTTTGTTTTACTTCGCAATATAGTGGTGCTTTGAAACAACTTTTACATGATTCAAGGTTAAAAGCTTTAACCAATTTTTTACAACCTTATGAAGGTAGAATTGGTGAAGATGAAAAAGATGGATTGGTAATCAACAACTATATCAATACCGCCAATTCAGGATTTACCCAAATGGGATGGCATACAGATAGTCCTAGGGATTTGTTCTTGGGTCAAAAAATAATGCCGATGCTAAATGTTGGTATTCATTTAGACACTTGCTTGTTCAACAATGGAGGATTAAGGATTATTCCTGGTACCCACAAGCAAAATGTATTGAAACTTCTATTTGGCAAGAAATACTTTATAGATAATTCCGACGACGAAAGAGAAGTTGGATTTGATATTCATGCAGGTGATTTAACCGTGCATGATGGCAGAACTTGGCATAGGGTAAAACAATCTCCACTTGTGGGAGAAGCCAGTAGAAGAAGAGTTATGTATGTTCCTATTGTTACTGGGAAATATAAACCGAAAAACGAAAACAGCAAAACTCCATTTTACCATAAACTTTCAAAAAAAGTACCCAAATAAACTTACTCAAAAGTCAACTTGATGTTGACTTTTTTTAATGTTAGATTATGAATTATGCATTAATTACAGGAGCTAGCAAGGGAATTGGAAAAGCAATTGCCATTCATTTAGCACAAAAAGGTCATGCGGTTTTATTGGTTGCTCGCAGTGAACAACTGCTCAAAGAATTATCTGAAAAAATCAATCTACAATACAATGTAGCCACAGCTTATATGGCAATTGACCTAGCTAATACAGAAGCTCCTAAAGCAATTTTAGATTGGTGTTTAGCGCATCATTATCAGGTGGATATGCTGATTAACAATGCTGGATATGGATTGAATGGGCTATTAGAAGATTATCCATTGGAAACGCATTTAGCAATGATGCAAGTGAATATGAATAGTTTGGTGGCACTCACCTACCTATTTCTACCACATTTAAAAAAAGCACCTCGCGCTTTTATTGGAAATATTGCCAGTAGTGCTGCCTATCAATCAGTGCCTGGTTTAAATACTTATGCAGCCACAAAATCTTTTGTGTTGAGCTTTAGCAGGGGGCTGGCTTATGAGTTGAGAAAGTCTACGGTTTCTGTATCATGTGTTTGCCCAGGCGCAACAGATACAGATTTTGCCAATACAGCAAATGTTACCAATGCCAAAGCCATAAAATTGGCGGAAAAATTCAATATGAGTGCGGCTGATGTTGCTACAGTTGCAGTGGCGGGTATATTGGCAGGGAAAATTGAAATTGTACCAGGATTTATCAATAAAATAGCTAAAGTATTGGCTAATGTATTACCCGATCGATTATTGGAAAAATCGGCAGCAGATATTTATGGCATCTAATCTGGATTGATATTTTGCCAATAAAATGGAATTATTTACATTTGCAGCCCCTCTAAGGGGAAATGGCTGCGTAGCTCAACTGAATAGAGCATCTGACTACGGATCAGAAGGTTTTAGGTTTGAATCCTAACGCGGTCACAAAGCCTCGCACGAATGTGCGGGGTTTTTTTATTTCGACACGTCAAAAGCTTGCTTTTGTAAGTGGAGGAATAAAAAAAGCCCGTTCGCGAAGCGAACAGGGGCTTTGGGTAAGCCCAATACGAGAGGAACGAATGAGCGAAGCGAATGAGCATCCTATCGCGGAGTGATAAGCCCGTTCGCGAAGCGAACAGGGGCTTTGGGTAAGCCCAATACGAGAGGAACGAATGAGCGAAGCGAATGAGCATCCTATCGCGGAGTGA
>CANGTR010000015.1 GCA_947456855.1 Sphingobacteriia bacterium
ATGGTTTTTTAAAATAAATGCACTCCTTTAAATTGGGGTGCATTTTTTTGTTAAATAATTATCCATTCAATATTTTTTTTAGATCTCCCTAATAGGATGAACATGCTCCAGAAAACTAAGAAAGTAATAATAAATAGTTTATAAGCACGGCAGCCATCTGCAGAACGGTAAATAATGGTTCGAGTCCCTCCCTGACGTCTGATTCGTTATAAGCAAGCAATCAAGCATGAGGCTCCTAGTCTGCGGGCGGGGGCTTCTTTTTGATTAAGATAGAGGTTAATGATTAACTTGCTATTAATTTATACATCTATGGATATTACTATCAACACACCCGCTTTGCTTTTTCCGGCTATTAGCTTAATCATGCTTGCTTATACCAATCGATTTTTGGCTTTGTCTAATAGAGTTAGGTCTTTGCATGATAAATACCAAGACAATGAACATAGACATATTATTCATGGTCAGATTAAGAATTTGCGTTACCGATTAAAACTCATTAAAAACATGCAAGCATTGGGAGTACTTACTTTCTTAAGCAGTATACTCTGTATGTATTTAATTTACAATGAATGGATGGAGGTGGCCCATTGGGTGTTTGCATTGAGCTTATTTATTTTTGCTGCATCATTGGCACTTTCTTTACTAGAAATTCAACTAAGTACCAAAGCCATAGAACTAGAGCTCAGCGATATAGAAGGATTAGAAGACCCATCGGTTTTAGAATACATCAAGAGTAAGTTCGATAAAGACAAGGATTAGGCTTCTTCTTTTAACATAATCTCTAGTAATGCACTGTTGTCCTTGTTTATATAGTATTCAAAAAAACGTTTGTCTGCTTGGCTTCTGATATTATGCACTAATTCTGTTTCGCCGTCTTGTATGAAATTGAATTTTTCATTGATACTATTCATTACATCGCTTCTGACTTTTTTCTGTAAGCCAAGGTTTTTGTCTTTTATACCTAGTACGTAATTGATTTCTGTAATGGTGGTAGTTCTGTTGTTTTTAGATCTATCAAGTAACAAATTCAGTAACTGCTTCTCTGTTTCCGAAAATTTAATTTTTACGGTATTGCCAACTGGCGCAGCTCTACTTGTGGTATCCGGTATTTTTTTTCTAGATGCTTTGGCTTTTTTCTTTTTGGCCACCACCGCCGCTAGAATCACAATAATAGGAACTAAGCCAATTATAAATCCAGTATTGTTCCTCTTCCAAACTCCGAAGTTTGCTTTTTTAAACTTCTCGATGGGTATTTTTAATGAATCGTACTTACTTGTTTTACTATCCAAATAATATATCGTTCCCTGGTAATAATACCTTATACAAGATTCATCTATTCTTTCCATCGTTTGTGTAAAAGAAGAACTCAGGTATTCAGTTATTTGATTTTCTTCAAAATTAATATCATAAGCCCCGTAATTGTAACTCAGTAAATACCCTTTTTCGGTAGGGATACGCCAGGTAGATTTTGAAATGATTTCAAAAAAATCGGGATGAGTTTTCCCCAATTCCCCCCATTTTTTTTCTTTCAAATCAAATTGTATACCCTTTTATCAATCTCAGTCTCATCATTTTTTTTGGCTATCCCATAATTAATGATTTGTTGGTAGGGAATAAATAATTTTTCGGTAGAAGGATTAAACCAGCATAAATCATTTACAAAGGGAATATGAATTTCTTCATTTATCGGATCAGCATCCCATTCTGCGTCTTTGAAATTATATTTTCGGAGGGTACCGGAAGATTTCCAGAACCCATACCCACCTATATTATATATTTCCTGCTTATTGGTGAATAGAAATGCTGAGACATTATAGTTAAAGTTCTCCGTATCATCTATTCTTTTAAATGCCAATATGCTATCATTTGGATTTTCTAATTGGTACAATAAGCCGCCGCTTGCAATATGAATAAAAGCATTACTATCGGTTTTAAAAATTTGGTAGCCCTTATCTCTTAAAGTAGGGTGTTGAGGATTAATCAATTTATTAGGGCTAGCATGTAGTGCCGCAATAGGCGCTTTTCTTTTTAAAAAATCAGTAAAAAACGGGGAGGATTTGAGAAAAACTACTGTATCTATTTCCGCTGAAAGAACGCCACCTGAGATAAGTATGGCAACCAATAAGCCCACTATTTTATTCATACAGAAACTAAAAAGGTTCAAATTAGCTATAAATATAGGAAATAACCTATTTTATTACTGGTTTCTTAACCCTTTTTATTACTAATTGTAGTAATAATCCGTCTTTTACAAAAGATCTTAGTAATAATACCAGCTACTGATAAGTATAATTTCTGGGGGGAGATTTGCATTGAAGTAGCTGGTTTTTACCCCTTCCTTTCCCCAATCTGTTGACGCCACATAGCATAATACAAGCCTTTTTCTACCAATAGCTCAGCATGGCTGCCTGTTTCTACTACCTGCCCTTTTTCAAGCACATAAATGCGATCTGCATGCATTATGGTACTTAAGCGGTGTGCAATCATTACAGTAATCTGTTCTTTTTGTGCGGAGATATTTCTGATGGTATTGGTTATCTCTTCTTCGGTAATACTGTCTAATGCCGAAGTTGCTTCATCAAAAATCAATAGTTGCGGATGCCTGATAAGGGCCCTTGCAATCGACAGTCTTTGTTTTTCTCCCCCACTTAATTTTAATCCACCTTCTCCGATCATCGAATCAATTCCATTATCTGCTTTGGCCAATAAATTATCACAACTGGCTTTATGCAATGCTTCTTTTACATCTTTATCCGTTGCGCCTGGTTTTACAAATAATAAATTCTCCCTTATCGTTCCTGCAAACAATTGAGTGTCCTGAGTTACAAATCCAATTTGATTTCTGAGTTCATCAAAATTAATATCATGACCATCCACACCATTGTAAATAATATTTCCTTCTTTTGGTTGATACAAGCCTACCAATAATTTTACCAACGTGCTTTTTCCTGCGCCCGAAGGACCAACGAATGCAATGGTTTCACCTTTTTTTGCTTCGAAACTAATTCCATCCAATGCATTGTATTGAGCGCTTTGATGTTTAAAAATAATTTTGTCGAAAGCCAATGTATTGATATCGCCAATATGGTGCGGATACAAAGGTTTTGGCTCAGAAGGCTTCATCATTAAATTGTGAAAATTATTAAGCGATGCTTCTGCTTCTCTATAGGAAAGAATGATATTTCCAATTTCTTGTAATGGCCCAAAAATAAAAAACGAATAAAAGGTTAAGGTCATTACTTCTCCAGCAGTGAGTTTTCCTTGAAACACCAGCCACAATAAGGTGAACATAATGATTTGACGCAATAAATTCACAAATGTGCCTTGTACAAAACTCAAGGAGCGAATGCTTTTTACTTTTCTTAATTCCAGTCCTAAAATTTTATAGGTGTTTTTATTCAATCGGTTAATTTCTTGTTCTGTTAACCCCAAACTTTTAACCAATTCGATATTCCTTAAACTTTCTGTTGTAGTTCCCGCTAGCGTAGTTGTTTCTTTTACAATTACTTTTTGAATGGCTTTAATTTTCTTACTCAAAAAACTGGTAAGCAAGGATAAGAAAATAATACCTGATGCATAAATTGGCATGATAGACCAATGCAACTTAAATGAGTACACCGAAATAAATACAATACCCACAAGAATACTAAACAATACATTGATAAATGCAATAATGAATTTTTCTGTATCGGTTCTTACTTTAGATAAAATCGACAATGTTTCGCCGCTTCTTTGGTCTTCAAATTCCTGATAGGGCATCTGCATTGAGTGCTCTAATCCATCAGTAAAAATTTTTGCTCCAAATTTTTGAACGATTACATTGCTACAATAGTCTTGGAATGCTTTTGCAATCCTAGATATCATCGCTACGCTAACCAGGATGCCTAAAAACCCCAATACGCCCCAAATAAATTCAGATTCGGTTCGCACCCCAGTAATAACGAATTGTTTCTTTTCATTGAAATAGCCGGTGTTGAATGGATGCATTCCATATTTATCGAGCAGCTTCCCAAAAAAATAAGGATCTAACATAGAAAAAGATTGATTGATGGCGGCTAGCAATAGCGCTAAAGCAATCAACCACTTATATGGTTTGAGGTATTGAAGGAGTAATTTCATTTGTTCTTTTTACTGCTAATAATGCAATGGTTAGTCAATATCCGTACTATTTTTCAATTTCTGCCAATATTGCTGTTTTTGGGTTTTTCCACCGCTGTTAATAATAAGATAACTCCATTTTGATGGAGGAGGCATAAATCATTAGTAACTTACAAAAACCCTCAATTATGCGTTGGAGAAAATTCAATGGCGAAAACATTGTTCTTCCGATTAAAGATGCAGTGGAAGATGCCATCAAAAAAGAAACAGCAGCAGGTACAAAATTGAAAGTGTGTATTGGTACCGATAGCCAGGTAAAGGGCGCCGATACTGAGTTTGCTACAGTAATTGTTTTTTTGAGAGAACACAATGGTGGATTTATGTATATCCACAACGAAAAAACAAAACAACAATACCATATCAAAGAAAGGATGTTGGTAGAAGTTGCAAAGAGCATAGAAATTGCCTATGAGCTTTGTGATTTGTTTATCGATTATCAGGTAGAAATGGAAGTACATGCCGATATCAATACCAACCCACAGTTTAAAAGCAACGATGCATTAAGAGAAGCCATGGGTTATATTCTCGGAATGGGGTTTGCTTTCAAAGCCAAGCCTGAAGCTTTTGCAAGCAGTTGTTGTGCTGATAAGGCAGTAAACTAAGGGTTGCTGATTATAAGCCTGAACTTACTTGATCGTTCGATTGCCCTCTAACAATGCTCGCACAGATGTTGCAAGCAGTTGCTGCTTTGTTGACTCAAATACTGCTTTCTTATCTAAAGGAATACGAAGGTTGAATTTCTTTCCCTCTGCTAATATCTTGTCAAAACCAGGATTCCATAAATTGAATTGATTGATATTCATCATTAATCCATTTGCTACAATGATAGAATTGTAACGTCCACTGATTTCAATAACACAGCTGTTTTCAATTAGTTCTTTAGGTATATTGTTTTCTTCTAAAGGCGTATTTGCTTTTTGTAATTTTACTTCTTGCGCTGTCATGGTAGTAAACCCTCCTTGGCCTTCCATGATATAATGGGTACCAATAAATTTCTTTACATGATTGCGGGTTTCTTCTGGAAGATAATATTGGAGGTCCCAAAAATTATTGCTGTTTGCTTTTCTAATGCATTGCCTAACTCTTCCTGCGCCACCATTGTATGCAGCAACCACCAAGAGCCAATCCTGAAATTCGGTAAATAATTCTTTCATTATTTTTGCTGCTACCATTGTACTTTTATAATAATCCGTTCTTTCATCTTTGGGTGCTAAACTCAAACCAAATCGAGTAGCTTCATAAGGCATTATTTGCCAAGGTCCAACAGCACCTGCCCAAGAAACAAGCCCTGATTGTAAATGACTTTCAATTACACTTAGGTATTTCATTTCTTTTGGAATTCCATACTGGGCAAGTATTATATCATATAAGTCAAAATATGGCTTGCCCCAACTTTTCATTTTTTCCAATTCCTTTCCTTGTTTTTTGATATAATCCTGCACAAAAGAAACGGCTCTTGGATTGAGTTGTGATGCGTATGATTTAGATGCATTAAAAGAGCCTTTAAACAAAGATGTAAAACCGTATTTGTCTTTCGAATTATCCTTTTTAGCTGTAGGAGCTTGGGTTGAAATAGTTTGAGCAGCAGTAGGGTTTAGTGAAATCAATTGAATAGCCAGTAATAACAATACCCAATTTTTCTTAAGCATTTTACAAGCACACTGTGCAATTTTTTCTAGCATCAACCAGTTTGCAATTTGATGGATACTGCTCATATACTAATGCTTAAGATGGAGTAAATAATCAGCTATTTGCAAGAGGGTAGTTTCGCTGAAATGTTTGGTCATTAATTGAAGCCCAAATGGCATTGCATTTGAATGGGTAAATAAAGGAATGGATATTGCAGGAATGCCAACCAAATTTGGATAAACAGTATAAATATCTGCTAAAAACATGGCTATAGGGTCTGTTGATTTTTCTCCAATTTTAAAAGCGGGAGAAGGAACAGTGGGTGAGATGATGGCATCGTAATGAGCAAACAATTCATCTGTTTTATTCTTCAATAACCTTCTAACCTGTTGTGCCTTGGTGAAGTATGCATCAAAATATCCTTCACTTAAAACAAATGTTCCCAGCAATATTCTTCTTTTTACTTCATCCCCAAAACCCTCACTGCGAGAGGCTTTGTACATTTCAGTAAGGTCAATGTTTTTTGTTTTTGTTCTATGCCCAAATTTTACTCCATCAAACCTCGATAAATTACTTGATGCTTCTGCGGTTGTTAAAACATAATAAGTAGGAACAACATAGTCCAATAATTCAAAATCAACAGCATCAACTGTATGCCCTTCCGATTTTAATTCTTCAATTAAGGCCATTGTTTGAGCCCTTATTTCTTTATCCAAAGAAGGATGTTCAAGTGCTTCTTTAAAATAAGCGATGCGGTATTTTTTTTGAACATCAAGTAATGATGAATATTTTTCCACTGGCTTGTTAGAAACGGTGCTATCAAAATCATCTGCGCCTGCAATAACTTCTAAGGTTAATGCTGCGTCTTCAATGGTTTTAGCAAAAATGCCAATCTGATCAAATGAAGATGCATATGCAATTAGGCCATATCTAGAGATCCTTCCATATGTAGGCTTGATACCTATGACGCCACAAAAATCAGCAGGCTGTCTTACAGAGCCGCCTGTATCCGATCCTAGGCTAATCATACAGAGGCCTGCTTGAACTGCCACCGCAGACCCGCCTGATGATCCTCCTGAAACCCTTTCCTGATCTTTGGCATTTTTCACTGGACCATAATAGGAATTTTCATTGCTACTTCCCATGGCAAATTCATCACAGTTTTGTCTGCCTATAATAATTGCACCTGCATCCAATAATTTTTGGGTTGCAGTAGCATTGTAAATGGACTTAAAATTGTTGAGCATAGCAGATGCTGCAGTAACCGGATGATCCTGATAACAAATCACATCTTTCAATCCCACAATAACTCCATGAAGTGGTTGAAGAATCGCACCTGCTTTGCAGACCGCATCTAATGCTGAAGCTTTGGCAATTGCTTCTGCTTCATAGATTTCTATAAAAGCATTGAGTGAAGCATTTGCCTTGATGGTATCTATATAAAAACGAACGGCCTCCACACAGGTGGTTTGGCCGTTCTGCAATGCTATATGATAGTCTTTGATTGTACTAAACCGAAACAAAGGCTTTGTTTAAAATAACTTTAAAATTTAGGCAGGAGTATTGTCTTTTTCCTTCATGCCATCTTCTAACTCTTTCTTTACGTTGTTCTTGGCATCATTAAACTCACGGATTCCTTTACCAAGTCCTCTCATGAATTCCGGTATTTTTCTACCACCAAATAAAACCAATACAACTATTCCGATGATCAATAATTCTTGAAATCCAAGATTGCCCATAATGATTAATTTAAGTTTGTAAAGTTAGTATAATTCGGATGCCATTCTTGCAAATATTGTTAATTCGTGCAATTTGGCCAATAAAAAAGCGCCCAGATGGTAAATCAGGACGCTTTAAAATGATATTCAGAATACTAGAAACGTTTTTCTTTAATACGTGCACTTTTACCACTACGCTCACGTAGGTAAAACAATTTAGCACGACGCACTTTACCCACTTTATTCAAAACGATAGAATCGATATTTGGAGAAAGGATTGGGAACAAGCGTTCTACACCTACTCCATCAGAGATTTTACGTACTGTGAAAGAGGCTGTTGCCCCAGTTCCCTGGTGCTTAATCACATCTCCACGGAAACTCTGGATACGTTCTTTACCACCCTCTACAATTTTATAGTTTACGGTAATATTATCACCTGCTTTAAACTTCGGATGAGTTTTCTTGGTAGTTAACTGATCGTGTACAAACTGAACTGCTGCGTCCATAACTTTTAATTTTTGCGGACGGCAAAGGTAGTGAAAAATTAGTAAAGAGCATACTCATTACCGATTTTTTTTACCTAGCCACATTGATTGCCCTTTTTTCTCTAATAACGGTTACCTTAATCTGCCCTGGATAAGTCATTTCTGTCTGAATTTTTTGGGCTATTTCGAAACTCAACTTATCACTGTCTAAATCGGTTACTTTATCTGCTTCTACAATTACCCTTAATTCTCGTCCAGCTTGAATTGCATAGGCTTTTTCTACTCCTTGATAAGCCAATGCTAGATTCTCTAAATCCTTGATTCTTTGGAGGTATTGTTGCATGATTTCTCTTCTGGCTCCAGGTCTTGCACCGCTTATTGCATCACAGGCCTGAATAATAGGAGAGATTACATATAACATTTCCATTTCATCGTGGTGAGCACCAATGGCATTTACCACTGCAGGGTTTTCCCCATATTTTTCAGCCAATTTAGCGCCTAATAGGGCATGGCTTAATTCAGTTTCTTCGTCTGGAACCTTGCCAATATCATGCAATAAACCAGCTCTTTTGGCCAATTTAGGGTTCATCCCAAGTTCAGATGCCATGATTCCGCATAAATTAGCCGTTTCACGACTGTGCATCAATAGATTTTGACCATAAGAAGACCTGAACCGCATTTTACCTACAATTCTGATCAATTCTTTGTGTAATCCATGAATGCCCATTTCAATCACGGTTCTTTCTCCGATTTCCATTACCTGTTCTTCTAATTGACGACGTGTTTTTTCAACTACTTCCTCAATACGGGCCGGATGGATTCTTCCATCAGAAACCAATCTTTGTAAGCTTAATCGGGCAATTTCCCTTCTTAATGGATCAAAAGAGGAAAGAATAATCGCTTCGGGTGTATCATCTACAATTAAGTCAACCCCAGTTGCAGCTTCAATAGCACGTATATTACGCCCTTCTCTTCCAATGATTTGGCCTTTAATCTCATCTGTTTCTAAATTGAATACGGTAACTGTGTTTTCAATCGTAATTTCAGCTGCCGTTCTTTGAATAGATTGAATAACAATTTTGCGAGCCTCTTTATTGGCTTTTAATTTTGCATCTTCAATAATATCTTGTTGTAAAGACAAAGCCTGTGTATGGGCCTCTTGTTTAAGGCTTTCAACCAATTGCGTTTTAGCATCTTCTGCACTCAATCCTGCAATTTTTTCTAATCTGCGGATATGTTCTTCTTGGTGTTTTTCTAATTCTGTTCTTTTTTGATTGACCACTTCAATCTGGCGATTGAGGGTTTCTTTAATTGCATCATTTTCCTTAACCTGCTTCTCTATAGAAGCTTCTTTCTGGTTAATGGTCATCTCTTTCTGCTTGATACGATTTTCGGTTTCTCCGATTTTACGGTTCTTCTCCAAAATTTCTTTGTCGTGATCTGCTTTAAGTTGAACAAAACGCTCTTTGGCTTCTAACTGCTTCTCTTTTTTTACTGTTTCAGCCCTTAATTCGGCTTCTTTTAAGATGTTTTGAGCCTGATTTTCTGCGTCTTCTAACTGTTTTTTGGTGTTTTTGGCGAAAATAAATCTACCCGCTATAACGCCTATTACAAGAGCAACTGTAGCCGATATGATTAATAATATTACTGAATCCATGGTGTTGGCAAGGGTTTAAATTGTTCACAATCCTATTTGTCTGATCACATCTCATTTAATACTAATAAGTAATGATTTGTTACGAAGATAACAAGAAGATTGCAGATTTAAGTTGAAGGAGATAAGAATTGTGATTGATCTATAAAAATAGGCGCTAATCTTTGCCTTCCTGCAAGGTTTTTTCGATCAATTTTCCCAATTCGGTAATTTGTTGAGCAGCATCATTCCATTGAACAGGAAGGGATCCTGTTTCTTTTTGTTCTGTGGCAAACCACAATAATACCATAGCTATATAGTCCTGCATGTCTTTACCGGCAAACTGCGTTTTAAATGAATTGATTTTTTCATTGATTAAGGCAGCTGTTTTGCGAACCATTTCCTCATCTGCAGGCTCAATTTTTAAGCGATAACTTCTATCGGCAATTACTATATTTACGGGTATCAGTTCATTCATATGTTTAGGCATGCAGCAATGCCAGGCATTTGTCTATTTCTTTGAGATAAGTGTCTATTTTTTTCTGAATTGCTTGCTTTTCGGAATCTTCCCAATGACCTCCGGTAATTTGTACAGCAGTAACTTTTTGTTCCAATTGTTGAAGGAGTATATTTTTTGCTGATTGTTCGTTTTCTAAGACCGTTAAATCTTTTTGCAACTTTTTATTGTCTTTCTGCAATTGCTTGTATTCTTTAATTAGCAATTGTAGTTTTTCTTGCAGTTGGTTAATATGGTTGTTAATGTCGGTCATTATTTTCTGATTTCCGCCTGTATTTCTTTTTCAAAACATTGAATTAACTTTCCCATCATGCCGTCAATCTCATTATCGGTAAGGGTTTTGGCATCATCCCAAAAAGTAAAACTTACCGCCATCGATTTTTTATTTGTCCCCAATTTATCGCTTTCAAACAGATCGAACAATTGCATTTGCTGAAGTTTAGGCAATTTAATGGTTTGTACTGACTTTTCAATAGCTCCGTAGGTAATTGCTTTATCCACTACCAATGCAAGATCTCTTTGAACAGAAGGATATTTGTTGACTTCTTTGTAAGTGATTTTCTTTTTTTGAACTGCACTAACTAGTTTTTTGAAAGTAAAATCAAGCATATAAACTGGCTGCTTTAAATCGAATGTGGCTAATTGTTTATTGCTTACAGTCAGTATTTCACCCAATAATTGCTTGTCGGAATAAATTTGGATGCTGGCTTCTTGCTCCAACAATTCAAATCGAATATTGAACAATCCGCAGTATTGGAGAATGGCTGTAGCCAAGCCTTTCATCGAAAAGAAATCCAAAGCACTGCTTTTACTTCTCCAACCTTGTTCGTGGTTATTTCCTGTTGCAAATAAGCAAAAATGTTCTTCTTCAGTAAATCCATCTTCTTTGGTTTGATAGGTTTTTCCGAATTCGAATAGTTGCAGATTGTTGTTTTTTCTGTTCAAATTATAAGCGATGGTTTCTAAACCACTTTCTAACATCGAAGGCCTTAAAACATCCAATTCGGCACTTAAATTATTCATCATTTTTACCAAATTGGTACTAGCAGCCTCATCAAAATACTTGCTATTGGTAATTGAGTTAGTGATAATTTCTGTAAAGCCTTTTCCTATTAAAAAGTGAGCAATCTTTTCGCGCAAATTTTCTTTGATTCCCAAACCATCTATTGCAGGGCTAATGCTGATTAAGGAAGGAATCTCTACATTGTCCAAACCATCAATGCGCAGAATTTCTTCAACAATATCTGCAGGAATACTGATGTCGGGCTTGCTATACGGCACTTCCACCATCAACTCATCCATTCCTTCTTTTACAATACCAAAACCCAATGCAGTCAATATTCTTTTTACTTTATCTGAATGATAATTTTTGCCACTCAATTTCTTGAGGTAGTGATTCTTAATGGTTACCGTTACTCTGGGGGCAGGATTTGGATATATGTCTACAATGTCGCTGCTAATTTCGCCGCCTGCAATCTCTTTGATCAATAAGGCTGCACGTTTCAACACATTCACCGTATTGGAAATATCAATCCCTTTCTCAAATCGGGTTGCAGCATCTGTTCTTAATCCATGTCTGATTGAAGTCTTTCTGATTGCTACAGAATTGAAACAAGCACTTTCTAAGAAAATGGCTTTTGTATTTGTATTTACCCCACTTTTTATTCCCCCAAAAACACCTGCAATACACATGCCTTCTGTTGCATTGCAAATCATTAAATCAGTGCCATTTAATTTTCTTTCCTTTTCGTCAAGTGTGGTAAATATGGTTTGATCAGGGCAGTTTTTTACGATGACTTCGTTACCAGTAATTGCGGCCGCATCAAAAGCATGCAATGGCTGACCTGTTTCGTGTAAAATAAAGTTAGTGATGTCTACTATATTGTTGATGCTTCTAACACCTATCGCAGTAAGTTTATTAACCAACCATTCAGGAGAAGTTTGCACAGTAACACCACTGATGGTAACGCCTGCATAACGAGGACAATCCAAGCTATTTTCAACAGTTACTTTAATTGGTAAGCTATTATTATCAGATTTAAATCCATTGGTAAAAGGAGATTTAACCCTTGTTTCTTTTTGATGATGGGTTAGGTAGGCAGCCACATCTCTGGCAACACCCATATGGCTCATTGCATCCATTCTGTTGGGCGTTAAACCAATTTCATAGATCCAATCGGAATAGGGTTTAAAGTAGTCTGCAGCTGGGGTTCCAGGTGTTAAGTTATTGGGTAATACCATTATTCCATCGTGGCTAAAACCCAATCCCAGCTCATCTTCTGCGCAAATCATGCCTTGGCTTTCTTCGCCCCTGATTTTAGCAGCTTTCATGGTCATTGGCTCACCAGAAATAGGATAAATGGTTGATCCAATAGTTGCCACTGCCACTTTCTGGCCTACCGCAACATTGGCTGCGCCACAAACCACTTTTAAAGGGGCTTCTTTACCAATATTGATGGTAGTTAACTTTAATTTATCTGCATTGGGATGTTGCTCGCAAGTCAACACTTCTCCTATCAGTACTCCTGCCAATCCACCCTTAATTTTTTCGTACTGTTCTAAGCTCTCTACTTCCAAACCTATAGAAGTCAATATTTTAGATAATTGAACCGGATCGATTGCTTCGGGTAAATATTCAGATAACCAATTGTAACTAATTGTCATACTTGCTGCTGCTTTGAAATGGGCAAATTTAAGGTTTCTGCACCTATAAACCATTTTTGCTATTGAATCAGTCAAATATGTGTCATTTGCTATATTGGTATTAAAAATCGCGCAGCTTTTCAAACGGAAAGTGGAGGACATTTTTATTTTAGAAAATCAAGATTGAAGAAATTATTGATGCAATTAAAAATATCAAATGAGCCCACAATGCCCAATCCGAACCTTTCAAAAATGAAGGAAAGAAAAGGAGAATTCAAATAGAATTACCAATGCCTTCATTGTTGGGCAGAGAGGAGTGGGGATTGTGGGCTCAAAATCTATCAAATCAAGCTATTGCTTGATTTGTGCAAGGAAGATAGGGATTAATGCACCTGCTATATTACCAATAATTGCTCCGTTATATAACCCACTTGTAGATACGTGAATTCCGCTGAATGTCTCCGTGTTTTAAGAAATTTCTTTCTGCACATGGCTTTGTTAATTTCTCCAAATAAAAGCGTAAAACTTTTGAAAATGGGGGATAAGCTTAGTAAATTGTGTGGATAGGTGGGTTTTAGCTGTTAATAAGCATAATGTAGCCTGTGGAATAATATAGATGGATCATTTATTTTGGCTACCAAATACTTCCCATTATATTCGCTCCCCTTTATTCAACAGGAAACAATTTGGTAACATAGAAATAATTCCGTTGAATAAAGCAACCCATCAATCATTAAAAGTATGTACTAGCTAATGGAAATAACGAGTTTAAATAAAGATAGAAAAAGAAGAAAGCCTTCTGTAGACCTAAGTACCATGGTGTATGGTAAAGTGCCTCCTCAAGCCAAGGAATTGGAAGAAGCTGTGTTAGGTGCTATTATGCTCGAAAAAAGTGCTTTTGATACCGTATCAGAAATCATTAAGCCAGAATGTTTTTATGTAGATGCACATAAATTCATTTTCGAAGCCATGCAATCATTGCAACAAAAAAGTGTACCCATCGATATTCTTACTGTTGTAGAAGAATTGAAAACTCAGGAGAAACTCGATATGGTTGGAGGCCCCTATTTTGTTACAAAATTGACCAATTCAGTTGTTTCAACTGCCAATATAGATGCACATGCTCGTATTGTTTTGCAAAAATTTATTCAAAGAGAACTGATTAGAATCAGTGGAGAAATAATTGGAGATGCTTATGAAGACAGCACCGATGTATTCGATTTATTGGATCATAGCGAAACATTGATGTTTAATATTACCAATAATTATTTAAAAAAGAATTTTGAAGATATTGGCAATGTAATGGTTAAAACCATTAATCGCATTGATGAATTAAGAACAAAAACAGAAGAGATATCCGGTGTGCCAAGTGGCTTTGCTTCGATTGATCGCATCACTTATGGATGGCAACCAACCGATTTAATTATTCTTGCGGCCAGACCTTCGGTAGGTAAAACAGCATTTGCCCTAAACCTTGCAAGAAATGCAGCATTGCATCCTACTAAACCTGTTGGTGTAGGTTTCTTTTCATTAGAAATGAGTGCAGCTCAATTGGTACAGCGTATTTTAAGTGCTGAGAGTGAAATTGCAATGGAAAAAATTAGTAGAGGTAAATTGGAAGACCATGAATACCAACAATTGCATAGCAAGGGCATTAAAAAGTTAGAGTCTGCTCCAATTTATATTGATGATACAGCTGCTTTAAACATTTTTGAATTCAGGGCAAAAGCAAGAAGATTGGTAAACAAACACCATGTTGGCGTAATCATTATAGATTATTTGCAATTGATGAGTGGAAGTAACGATAAGGGAGGAAACCGCGAACAAGAAATCAGTAATATTTCGAGAAACCTAAAAGCATTGGCAAAGGAATTAAGTGTTCCAATTATTGCATTGAGTCAGTTAAGTCGTGCGGTAGAAACCAGAAAGGAAAGTAAAATGCCTCAACTAAGTGATCTTCGCGAATCTGGAGCAATAGAACAAGATGCCGATATGGTGATGTTTATTTATCGCCCAGAATATTACGAGAACATGAGTAATGAAAATGGCGAAAGCACTATTGGAGAAACCCATATCAGGATAGCAAAGCACAGGAACGGTTCATTAGAAACCATTAAGCTAAGGGCCAAATTGGCTATTCAAAAATTTGAAGAATTGGACAATGATAACAATGCTGGTTCTAGTTGGAGACCTATAACCCCTAACCTTCCTACAAGCGGTAGCGCAAGTTCGGGCGATGGACCTAAATTTTTTATTCAGAAAGGAAGCAAAATGAATGGTGGCGAATTTGATGAGGGTTTAGATCAAGATGCTCCTTTTAGTTAACTTAAAACTAGTATGAAAAAAATTATATTGTTTTTTTGTGGATGGATGATTACCAGTTTCTTGTTAGCTCAAAAATGCGATCCTTCAAAAACACCCATTGTTTTTGTACATGGATTTTTAGGTAGTGGAGATACTTATGCCACTCAATTTCAGCGTTTCATTTCCAACGGGTATTGCAATAATCAGTTGTATGTTTTTGATTGGAACAGCATTGGCGCCCGTGGAAACACCAGCGCACAGTTAGATTCCTTGATCAATGTGGTTATCAAAAAAACAGGTGCTGATAAAATTAATTTGGTAGGTCATTCTGCAGGAGGTGGAATTGGATATAATTATTTAAATGATTCTTTGCGTGCTAGCAAAGTGGCGCATTATGTTCATATAGGAAGTGGGAAAAATACAAAACCTGCAGGTAAAAATGGAGATGTACCTACTATGAATATTTTTTCTACTGATGATAAAGTAGCCAAGGGAGGTGCAATTCCTGGTGCAGTTAATATTCAGCAATCTGGTAATGACCATTATCAAGTTGCAACTAGCGAAGCTTCTTTTTATAGTATGTATTCTTTTTTTAACAATGGCAATAAAGCTGCTCTTACAAATAAAAAAGAAAGAAAACCTGTGATTGCTGGCAAAGCTTGTTTGATGGGAGAAAATACCCCTTTAGCTGGCGCTTTGATTGATGTATATGCTTTTGATCTTACCAAAGGGAATAGAAAAAAATCAGCCCCTGATTTTCATTTTCTGGCAGACTCTTTGGGAAATTGGGGGCCATTTATGGCCGACCCTTCTATCGGGTATGAATTTGTTTTACAACCAACTGGTGGCCAAAGAACCGTGCATTATTTTCATGAGCCCTTTGTTCAATCGAATTCACTGGTTTATTTAAGAGCATTGCCTAAAACAGGAATGACTGCTTTATTACTCAATATTTTACCAGCAGATGATAACCAGTCTGTTCTGGCTATTTTTACCAGTAATGGAGCCGTTGTAAGTGGAAGAGATTCTTTAACCCTTAACGATATTAACCTTAGTAGTTCAATTATTGCACCTGCTTCTAAAACTGGGATTGCTCAATTTATTTTTGATGATGGAGATAAAAAATCCAGTGGAAAGCTAATTCCTAATTTTAATGCAGTTCCATTTATGAATGGAGTAGACCTATTATTAGATACACAAAGCAATTCCCCTATACATCTTTATTTTAATGGGAGAGATCTATATCTCCCAAAAAGAAAATCTGCTTCAGAGGGAGTTATGGTGCTTGTTTTAAATTAGCCATTCAATTGCTTAAACATGTCTATTCCATTTTTTTTTGAACCCAGTTTGCCCAATTTGCCAGCGCATTTTACACTTTCCGCAGATACCGCAAAACATTGTATTCAGGTGTTGAGAATGAAAGAGGGCGAAATGATGATGCTGACAGATGGGGTAGGAAATCGTTTTGATGCAACCCTTCTTTCGGCCAATAAAACACAAGCAGTAGTGTTGCTTTCTAATAAAACAGAGGTTGCGCCGATTACTCCAATCTCTGGTATTGCCATTTCATTTGTAAAAAATCCTGCTCGGATGGAATGGTTTTTAGAAAAAGCTACTGAAATTGGCATACGTCATTTTTATCCATTAATATCTACACGAACCGAAAAACATCATTTTAAAGCAGCGCGTTGGGAGAGTATTATCGTTTCTGCTATGTTGCAAAGCCAACAAAGTTGGAAACCTATCTTACATCAACCGATTCAATTTAATGAACTTATTAAAATGAAATCGGAAGGTTTAAAAATGATTGCTCATTGCGAAAAAGCTGAAAAAGCGCCTCTTCAAAATCTAGCCTTAACAAATAATCAGCTCATTTTAATTGGCCCAGAAGGAGATTTTTCTCCTGTTGAAATAGATGCAGCTATCCATCAAGGCTTTACACCAGTGAGTTTAGGAAGCAATCGACTGAGAACAGAAACAGCTGGATTGGTTGCTGCCGTATTATTGCAGAACAGATAATTGCAAACAATTAGTAACTTCATCGTATGCCTTGGAAAATATTCACCATCGTTTTTTGCATTTCCATTATTGCTTATTCTTGTAATGGGATAATTGGTAAAAAACAAGTTGTAATTAGAGATACAACTATTACAACTGTTAACTCTTTTAATTCTATATTTTTTGATAGTGCAGATGTGGATGCATTTTTGGTGTTACATCCAGATTTGGCTTCTTATAAGGAGCAATTCAATCAATTTTATATTCCAAGAAATTTTGAATTTGCATGGTTTGATTCAAGCGGACTATCCGAACAAGCCCATAATTTCTACAATCTTCAAAATAACTATATCAATAATTTTGAAGATAGCAGCATCTATAATGCTTTATTGAATCAACTATATGACTCTTTGACTGCAAAAAAATTCCTTGCAGAAAAAAACAATAAAGCAGTTATACAAACAGAATTATTATTAACCGGTCAGTTTTTTAAATATGCTGCAAAAGTGTACAAGGGAGCAGACATTAATGCTGCAGAATTGGGCTGGTTTATCCCCAGAAAGAAAATTAATTTAAGTGCACTATTGGATACCATTATTGCCGCTAAAGCAAAAGATCCAGATGCTTATGCGCCAATGAGTAATCAGTATAAAGTGCTCGAAAATTGGTTAATTAAAACCATTGAATTAGAGAAGAAAGAAACAAATGATAGTATTCCATTGCTTAAAAAGCCAATAAAAATAGGCGATTCAGCAGGTATTGTTTTTCAAATAAAACAACGATTAAATGTATTGCAATCCAATATAGTGTTAGATAGTTCTAATGTATATGATACTGCCATGTTGCGATCTGTAAAATTATTCCAGCTGCGCCATGGTTTAGCTATTGATGGAGTTATCGGAAATCAAATGATTGCAGAGTTGAACATTCCTTTGAAAAAAAGAGTGCAACAGATTTTGGTTAATTTAGAAAGAATCAGGTGGATGCCTCCTCAGCAAGAAAGGAATTTTATTTTGGTTAATATTCCAGCATTCAGATTGCATGTAATGGATAGTGGGAAACAGGTTTTTGATATGCGTGTTATTGTAGGTTCTGCCGCCAATAATACCGTAATCTTTAACGGGAATTTAAAATACATTGTTTTTAGCCCATATTGGAATGTGCCCGAAAGTATTGTTCGAAAAGAGATTTTACCTGCAATGCAAAGAGATCGTAATTATATTGGTAAACACAATATGGAAATTACCGGATACAGCGGTTCTTTGCCCATTGTGAGGCAAAAGCCAGGTCCAACCAATTCATTGGGCTTGGTTAAATTTCTTTTTCCGAATAGCTATAGCATTTATTTGCATGATACCCCTAATCGTAATTTGTTTCAGCAATCTGGACGAGGCCTGAGTCATGGATGTATAAGAATTGCTGAACCCAAAAAATTCGCTCAATATTTATTGAGGGATGATACAACTACTTGGAAAAGCGCTACCATAGATAGTGCCATGCATTTGGCCAAAGAAAAATGGGTTACTTTGAAACAAACCATTCCAGTTTACTTGGTTTATTTTACAGCTTGGGTTGATAAAGACGGGTTATTGAATTTTCGGAAAGATATTTATGGCCACGATGCTAAAATGATGAATAAATTGTTTAATCAATAAATTGAATGTATGCAGATAATTGAAGTGCATGATGCTGCTTCTATACAAGATTTTTTAGTAGTGAATGCATTGATGAATGCTCAAAATCCGGTTTATATTAGGGCCTTGGACAATGAAGTGAACGATGTTTTTGATCCCCAAAAAAATAAAAACTTTAAATATGGCACTGCAAAAAGATGGATTGCGAAAACCGATAATGGAAATTTAGTGGGAAGAATTGCGGCGTTTACCAACGATAAATACATCAATAAAGGAACTGAATTTAAAACCGGGGGTATTGGTTTTTTTGATTGCATCAATGATCAAGCAACTGCCAATTTGTTATTTGATACTGCAAAAAACTGGTTGCAAGAAATGGGGATGGAAGCAATGGATGGACCTATTAATTTTGGAGATCGTGATAAATGGTGGGGATTAATGGTAGAAGGATTTAATAGCGAACCGATGTATGGAATGTCTTTTAATCCTTCCTATTATCAATCATTATTTGAGCAATATGGTTTCAGTAATTATTACAACCAGTATTATTATTACATGAATGTAGATGATCCATTGCCTGAAAGGTTTCCAGAGCGATACGCCAAATTCAATGCTAAGCCAGGATACGAGGCTAAGCATATAAAAATATCCGATTTAGAAAAATATGCCGGGGATTTTGCCACTGTATACAATGCAGCTTGGGCTCAGCATGGTGAAGCAAAAGAAATCACCAAAGAGCAAGTAATGAAGTTGTTTAATAAAATGAAACCCATCATGGATGAAAGGGTTGTTTGGTTTGCTTATTACAAAGAGGAACCGATTGCTATGTTCATCAATATTCCGGATATCAATCAATATTTTAAATATTTCAATGGCAAATTCGGTTGGTTAGAAAAATTGCGCTTGCTCTGGATGAAATACCGAGGTGTTAATAAACGATTAACTGGGTTGGCTTTTGGCGTTGTGCCTAAATACCAGTCTTTAGGAATTGATAGCTACCTTATTTATGCTTGTGGTTTAACAATTCAAGGCAAGGGATGGTACAATCAATATGAAATGGGTTGGGCAGGTGATTGGAACCCCAAGATGGTGAATATTTACAAAAGTCTTGGTGGAAAACAAAGTAGGAGAATGGTTACCTATCGATTTATATTTGATGATAAATATTTGTTTGAAAGGCACCCTGAGATGGATTATAAATAAGCTATATTGCAACCCTTTCTATGGAAAACTTCATTGTTTCAGCTCGTAAATACCGCCCCCAGAACTTTAATACAGTTGTGGGTCAGCAACATATTACTACCACACTAAAAAATGCGATTAAGAATAATCAGTTGGCGCATGCTTTTTTGTTTTGTGGACCTAGAGGAGTAGGTAAAACCACCTGTGCGAGAATATTGGCCAAAACCATTAATTGTACCAATCAAACGCCTGAAGGTGAAGCATGTAATGAATGCAATAGTTGTGTTTCATTTGATGCAGGTACATCAATGAATATTCACGAATTGGATGCTGCCAGTAATAATTCGGTAGATGATATACGTGTGTTGGTAGAACAAGTGCGCTTTGCACCCCAAGCAGGTAAGTACAAAGTATATATTGTAGATGAGGTACACATGCTTAGTTCAAGTGCATTCAATGCATTTTTAAAAACATTGGAAGAACCACCTGCACATGCTATTTTTATTTTAGCAACCACCGAGAAACATAAAATACTCCCTACTATTTTAAGTAGGTGCCAAATATTTGATTTCAAAAGAATTACCAATAACGATACGGTAGAACATTTGCAAGAAATTGTAGATAAAGAACATATTAAAGCCGAAAAAGCAGCATTACAGGTTATAGCTCAAAAGAGCGAAGGTTGCATGCGAGATTCCCTCAGTATTTTAGATAAGATTGTAAGCTTTACCAATGGTGAAGTAACGTATCAAAACACCTTAGAGCATTTGAATATTTTGGATGAGGATTATTTTTTCAAATTATTGGAATCGATGCAACAACAAGATTTAGCTGGGGCTATGATGTTGTTCGACTCAATCAATAGAAAGGGATTTGAAGGCGATTTGGTATTGAATGGATTTGCCGAATTCATCAGAAACTTATTGGTTTGTAAAGATCCTAAATCGGCAAGCTTGTTAGAAGTGGTAGAAGGAATGCAATCGAAATACATAGAAGTTGCTGCAACAACCAGTTTGTCTTATTTAGTAAGTGCACTGAATGTTTTGAATGATACGGAGATTAATTTCAAAATGGCACGCAACAAGCGTTTGCATGTAGAATTGGCATTGATAAAATTAAATTTTCTGCAGCAAGCCATTGACATGGCTTCTGATAAAGGTACAGTTGTAAAAAAAAAACGAGTTGATGCACCAATAGCATTTAGAACCAAAGCAATTCAACCTTTGGCTGCAGTTCCTATTCCAACTGCCGTTACTACTACCAATACTCCAAAATTATATATTGATCAGTTGCCAGTTAATGTTCAATCCACAACACTACACAGCAATATTCCGCCTCCAATTGAAACCATCAATACTGCTCCACTTAGTTCTAAACCTATAGCAGCAAATGGTGGGAAAAAGAATTTATTGGATGCTTTAAGAGAAAAAGTTGGTGCCAAATACGATATCCAAGAAATAAAAGAAGCCGAAGGATTAAATATTGAAAAATTACAAGTTTTCTGGAATAAATATACAGTTGAATTAGAAAAGCAATTAAAGCATTCCGCTGCAGGCACGTTTAAAATTGCCTCTTTAAGTATTGATTCTGATATTCATTTCACCGTACATGTTGCTGCTATTACTGCTCAAAAATTTGTTGAACAAGAGAAGTTGGATTTAAAGGAACAATTGCATCAATTGTTTAATAATCGATTAATCGATTTTTCCATTTTGGTAGATCTTGGAGAAAAAGAAGATGTGCCATTGCACATGCGTTTAAACAGCAAACAAAAATTTGAACGAATTGCCGAGCAATATCCACTCATTAAAGAATTAAAAGAAAAATTGCGCTTGGAAATTGATTATTGATTTATCTTAGATAGATAAAATCCATGTATGAGAAATCCTTTCTTGTTGCCAAGTTTAGTAACAACACTTTTCATAATTACTAGCAGTTGGCAGCTAAAAGCACAACCCATTCCAAACAGATCACCTGAAATAACAGAGGCATTGCAAAAAGCCACAAAGGCAAAAAAGATGCTTTTTTTGCAAATACAGTCGGAAAAATGTTTCCAATGCAATGATGTAGCCAATATGGGAATTCGCGCTGCTAAAGCAAGCATTGATAGTCATTGCGTTATACTTAATTTGAAAACAATTCCTGAAGAAATAAAACCTGTTTATAATATTTATGAAATTCCCAAAGAATATTTTGGTGTGATTATTACCGATGAGTCTATGAATATATTATCAGTAATGCACTCTAGTAATACAAATCCATTTCAATATATACAATTGATTCAAAGGGCATTGGTTGAAAAAAATTCTACTGAAACATTTGCTCGTGCTAAGGAAAAGTATTTGATGCAGAAACCATCATTTGAAACATCCATGCAATTAGCCAATAAAATCATGCAAATTGGTTTTGAGCCTGGTGGTGAATTAATTGATGAGCTTGTGCGCAAAGCCTCCGCCGATTCATTAGAATCAATTTCATTTATGCAATATGTGCTCAAACAGGCTCCATTGGTTGGTTCAAGTGCATACCTTACGATTACAAAGCAGCGTGATAACTATAATATGGCATGGTACCGTATGAGTTTAAGGGAAAGGATAATAATTAATAATAGAATTGCTGCTAAAAGTATCAATAAAGCAATTGCAGACAAGAACGTTGGTTTTGCAAATCAGGTTGCCTACTTTAGACAAGGCACTTATACGGATAAGCCAGAAGATGGTTTTAAAGCAAATTTGGAAACCATGCTTACTTATTATAGTAGTGTAAATGATACGACTAATTATCTGAGATCTGTATTTAATTATTATGATCGGTTTTATATGAATGTTCAACCGGATGATATTAAACGAGAAGATTCAATTAATAAAGTTGAGCTTTCAAAATCGGTTAGCCCTTCTGAATCTG
Organism: Sphingobacteriia bacterium; assembly: GCA_947456855.1. GTDB lineage: Bacteria > Bacteroidota > Bacteroidia > Chitinophagales > Chitinophagaceae > Sediminibacterium. The sequence goes on from CANGTR010000015.1 coordinate 22,806, forward strand.
AAATCATATTTCAACAATTGCCAGACAGCATAAAGAGGAAAGTTGAAGCAAATATGAAAAAGACTGGTGCCGTTTTTAGTAAAACAATTACATATGCTCCAAGAGTTCAATATTATGCGAGTGGATTAAACGAAGGAGCATGGAAAGTATATACCTACAGTAATAATCCAGCACATTTAAATAAAGCGGTTCTCTATATTAGAAAATCGTTGGAGTTTTTTGAAACACCGGAATCCATAGATACCTATGCTCGACTGTTGTACAAAACGGGTAATCAAACTGAAGCCATTCAGTGGGAGGAAAAAGCCATACAGCAAAAACAAAAAGCTGGTTTTGACGCAAGCGAATATGAAAAAGTGATCTATAGAATGAAGAAAAGCTTAACCAATATAGATGCAGATTGATTTTATTTGATCATACATTCTTTACACTCAATAATAATGTTTTCTGCAAATTTGGGGCTAATGCTGTTGATTTTTTTATTCACTTCTATTTCTATTAAATCATCAAAAGGTTGACGGGATATAACTTTAATGGTTTGATTGATTGAAAGACCTAATTTGTTAACATACTGCAAGAATGCAGCAGAATTGTCTTTTACACCAATCATTTTACATTGATGTCCAATTTTTTCTTCTAGCAATGTTTTTTTAACAGTAATAGCCAGTTCGCCTTTGGCATTGGGTATAGTATCACCATGTGGATCAAAAGCAGGATAATCTAAAAATGCATCCAGTTTATCTATTAATTTTTTGCTCTGGATATGTTCTAATTGTTCTGCTACAACATGCACTTCATCCCAGCTAAATGCTAATTTTTGAAATAAAAAAGTTTCCCAGAGGCGATGTTTCCGTACCACTTCAATGGCAATTTTCTTGCCCGATTTTGTAAGACTCGATTTTCCATACTTTTCGTACTGAATCAGTTTTTTTGCCTTTAATTTCTTGAGCATATCATTTACCGTAGCGGGTTTTACGCCCAAATGGGCTGCAATTTCATTGGTGCCTGCCTCTATTTTAGAGCCCGATTCAATCGTAATTTGAAAAAGGGCTTTTAAATAATTCTCTTCTGTATTAGATGCCATAGTATAAAAATAAGGGTATTTGTCAAATTAATTTTGTTAGACAAATCTAACATATATAATTTTACCTCCAAAACATCTATTTTGGCGCGCTTTTTTCTACTAGGGTTCAGCTTCTTATTGCTTTTCATCAACAATACTTGTTTGGCACAAACAGACAGTATAAAGTTGTTGAAACCAATGGAAGCAACTTTATCTGAAATTGTTGTTACAGGTACGATGAAAGCGGTAAAGCGGTTAGAGAGCCCTGTTCCTGTTGAATTGTACAATCCTTCTTTTTTTAGAAAGAACCCAACATCCTGCATTTTTGATGGACTGCAACTGGTTAATGGAGTGAGGCCGCAAATCAATTGCAATGTTTGTAATACAGGCGATATACGAATCAATGGTTTGCCAGGCCCCTATACCATGGTGCTTATCGATGGTATGCCGATTGTAAGTAGTTTATCTACAGTGTACGGGCTTTCTGGTATTCCCAATTCATTGGTAGAAAGAATTGAAATCGTTAAAGGACCAGCTTCTTCATTATATGGCAGTGAGGCTGTTGGGGGATTAATCAATGTAATTACCAAAAAACCATCCAATGCTTCAGCGATCACAGCCGATTTAATGACCACTACTTGGAATGAATTAAACGCCGATATTGGATTTACTTTGAAAGCAGGTAAAAAAGCGGCCATCTTAACGGGCATTAACTATTTTAATTACGATAGCCCTAAAGATGTAAATGGAGATTCATTTACCGACCTTACTTTACAAAAAAGAGTTTCTGTTTTTCAAAAATGGAATTTTACCAGAACCAACAATCGATTATTCAGCATAGCAGCCCGCTATTACAACGAAAATAGGTGGGGTGGAGATATGCGATGGAATAAAGCATTCCGAGGAGGAGATAGTATATATGGCGAAAGTATTTATACCAATCGTTGGGAAGTATTGGGTAATTATCAACTACCAGTAAAAGAAATGATGTTCTTGACTTTTTCTTTAAATCAACACGATCAGGATAGCCGATATGGAACCAGTTCTTTTATTGCCAAACAACAAATTGCTTTTTCACAATTAACTTTTAATAAAACCTTTCGCAAGCATGATTGGTTGTTGGGAGCAGCAATCAGGTATACGTTTTACAACGACAATACACCTGCTGCTGGATCATTGGATCCTACAAAATTGGGTTTCTTACCTCAGCGAATTGTGTTGCCTGGCATATTTGCACAAGATGAAATTAAATTCAACGAGCAGCATAAATTGTTATTGGGTATGCGATATGATTATAGTGCTGCCCACGGAAGTATTCTTACACCAAGGTTAGCCTATAAATACACCATTAATGATCAAAATTTCTTGAGGGTAAATATGGGAACAGGTTTTAGGGTGGTGAATTTGTTCACGGAAGATCATGCTGCTTTAACAGGAGCAAGAACAGTTATTATAAAAGAAGCATTGAAGCCAGAAAAATCCTTCAATATCAATATTAATTACAACCATAAAATATATGGTAGTAATGGAAATTCCATGAATATAGATGCAACCGCTTTTTACACTTATTTCAATAATCGAATTGTAGGAGATTATGATACCAATCCCAATCAAATTATCTATGGCAATTTAGATGGATATGCTGTTAGTAAAGGAGTTTCCGTTAATCTGGATTGGACTACCAGTACCAATTGGAAGTTTTTAATTGGTGCAACTTACCTCGATGTAGGACTTTATGAAAATCAACAAAAAGAACAACAAATACTCACCGAAAAATTTTCTGGTACATGGTCCATTTCTTATGAAATTCCAGGTACTCAAATAGACATAGATTATACAGGTAATGTTTATGGCCCTATGCGATTGCCTTTACTAAGTTCATTAGATCCTCGAAATGAATTTTCTCCTTGGTGGAGTATTCAAAATATTCAGCTGAGTATGCATCTTGGAAAAAAAATTGAATTATATGGTGGCGTAAAAAATTTATTGAATTATTTACCTACCAATAATAATCCTTTCATTATTGCCAGAACCAATGATCCATTTGATAAACAAGTACAGTACAATAACAGTGGCCAAGTAATTCCAACTGCCAACAATCCTTATGCCTTAACATTCGACCCCAATTATGTATATGCCCCTAATCAAGGTATCAGGGGATTTATAGGTGTTAGAATGACTATTCAATAGTGTATATTTGCAGCATGGAACAAGAACAAAATACCCCAGGTACCGAAATTTTAATTAAAGCTGCTGGACCAATTGTTATCGCTTCTAAGTGCATTGTTACCAAAGCAGATGGCACAGTTGATGTAAAAGAGAAAGCCTCTTTTTGTGGCTGCGGGCATTCTGCCAACAAACCTTATTGCGATGGTTCACATAAAAAATACATGGAATCAACACCAGCATAATGAAGAAAACCATTGTATTAGGTGCTTCAGATAACCCAGAGCGCTATAGTTTTTTGGCGGTTCAAAAACTGACCAAATACAATCATCCAGTAATTGCCATTGGAAGAAAGGCTGGAATGATCGGCGGCGTCCCCATTATTACTGATCATCCTTCCCAAAAAGAAGTTGATACAATCACATTGTACCTCAATCCATCTTTGCAGAAAGAATACTATGATTATATCCTGTCTCTGCATCCCAAAAGAATCATTTTTAATCCGGGTACTGAAAATGATGAATTAGTTGAAATGGCCACAGAAAAAGGCATTCAAGCGATTGAAGCTTGCACATTGGTGATGTTGAATACTGGGCAATATTAATCATCCACCCCATCCTTCTCTGTCCAAACTTCGGTATTGAATGGCTTCGGCAACATGTTCGGGTAGTATATCTGAGCTAAACGATAAGTCTGCAATGGTTCGGCTCACTTTTAAAATTCGGTCGTATGCACGTGCACTCAAATTAAGTCTGCTCATGGCTTTTTGTAATAAATTATTGGATACAGTTGAAAGATGACAAACTTCTCTTAGATGTTGCGAAGTCATTTGTGCATTGGCATAAATGCCTTTTTCATTTTTAAATCTTTTTGCTTGAATAGCTCTTGCAGCAATTACTCTTTCTCTAATAGCAGCAGAGCTTTCTGCTTTTTGTTGATTGTTCAATGCATTAAACGCAACGGGAGTCACTTCTACATGCAGATCGATTCTATCCAATAATGGTCCTGATACTTTGTTCAAATATTTTTGAACCAAACCACCAGCACAAGTGCATTCTTTTTCGGGATGATTGAAGAAGCCGCAAGGGCAGGGGTTCATTGAAGCGATCAACATAAAATTGGCTGGAAAATCAATCGCTACGCGAGTTCTGGAGATACTCACTTTTCTTTCTTCCATCGGTTGACGCATCACTTCTAAAACAGTTCTTTTGAATTCAGGCAACTCGTCTAAAAACAACACACCATTATGCGATAAAGAGATTTCTCCTGGTTGAGGATTGCTTCCACCACCCACCATGGCAACATCTGAAATGGTATGATGAGGTGATCGAAACGGTCGTTGATTTAACAAGGCGCTGTTAAATGGAAGTTTACCTGCAACACTATGAATCTTGGTAGTTTCTAGTGCTTCTTGCAATGTTAACGGCGGTAAAATAGAAGGCAATCGCTTGGCCAACATGGTTTTGCCAGCACCGGGTGGTCCAATTAAAATAGCATTATGAGCACCTGCTGCTGCAATTTCTAATGCACGTTTAATGTTTTCCTGACCCTTCACCTCTGAAAAATCAAATTCATAATGCCCAACAGTATTAAAAAAATCATCCCTGGTGTTTTCTATTTGAGCTTGAAGTGATTCCTCTTTTTCAAAAAACTGGATCAATTCTTTAAAATGACTAACCCCATACACCAATAAATTATTTACCATGGCTGCTTCTCTCACATTGGCTTTAGGCACAATCAGTCCTTTAAATCCTTCTTTTCGCGCTTGAATAGCAATAGGCAATGCACCTTTGATGGCCTGCACCGAACCGTCTAATCCCAATTCTCCCATAATCACATAATCGCTCAATCGATGCGGATTGTCCAATTGTTCACTAGCTCCAAGTATACCCAAGGCAATTGGTAAATCCAATGCAGAGCCTGATTTTTTAATATCAGCTGGTGCCAAGTTGACTACCACTTTTGTTCTGGGCATATGAAAACCATTGGTCTTAATAGCGCTTTCTGTTCTTTGTAAACTTTCTCTAATGGCACTATCGGGTAATCCTACAATCGTGTATCCTTGCCCCATGCTCACATTTACTTCAATGGTGAGGGTGATGGCATCAACGCCCAATACAGCGCTGCCAAATGTTTTAACTAACATGCTCAATAATTTATCCGAAGAAGAAACAAACCAATGATCCTCTCAGGGGATGAAAAATGAGAGGTTACAAACGAAGTAAAAATAATATTTATTTGGGATAAGTACCCGTCTTTGGGTGACAATATTACCAAGAATGCCAAAATAGTTTCATGTCTTTATTTTGGTTCACAGTTTATCTAAAAGACCAACTACACCCTCTCTTTTAAGAATCAAGTAGCCAAGCCGATCATTGCTCACTCCATTTTTTAGTTGATAGCTAAAGCGTAATTGATCGTCTTGTACTGCTGTTTCAAAATAACGGAATTGTATGTTCGAGTATTGTTGTAATGGGGCTCCAATTTCATATAAATGAGTGGAAAGAATAAACAAGCCATTTTGCATTTTGCGAAGCCCCTCAATTACGATAGTACTGCATTTTACAGCATCTTGCTGATTGGTGCCTTTGAATAATTCATCTATTAATATCAGCCATTTTTTACCATCGTTGATTCTTTCGATGGTATTTTTGATTCTTTGTACTTCATTAAAGAAAAAACTCTCGCCTTTGGCAATATTATCGGTTACTTGAATATTGCTGATGATGCCATCGAAAAAACTCAATTGCATGGATGATGCAGGAACTCCCATTCCTAAGTGAGCCAGGTAAATGGCAATTCCAACCGCTTTGATAAAAGTACTTTTGCCAGCCATATTGGCTCCGGTAAGAAATAAAAAATTTTCTTTTTCTGATAAACCAATTGAATAATCAATTGGTTTAGCCAGCATAAAATGGTACAATCCATCGGATTCAAAAAAAGGTTCTTTCGATTCAATAAATGTTGGAAATTGAAAACGATATTTTTCACCTGCTTTGGCCAAGCTCAAATAGGCATCTAGTTTACTATACAGATCAATTAACTCTGTAATTCCTTTTTTGAAACGAAATCGGATAAAATTGGCGTAAATCAAAATAGTGGCATTGCTCATGTTGTTTTTATCCTCAACAATCATTTCCTGTACAATTGCATTATCCAGATAATGATGAATTCGTGAAGCAATCGATGAAAGCTGCCCTTTGGTTTCGGAATTGTTGATCAAGCCTGCAATTGTATTCATTCCTTTTACAAAATCAATGGCGTGTTGAATAGTAAAAAGCGTTAGGGAGAAATCTGCTTGATGAAATAATTGGTAAAAAAAACTATTGAAAGTTTCTGGTATTTTTGGATATGGATCTATAGGTGATTCAAAATACTTTTCCAATACCATCATAGTTCCATTGGTAGGGCTTATTGGCCATTGATCTAAAATAGTAGCTAAATGCTGAATTGTTTGTTGGGTATTTTGAATGGATTCGATTGAATTCAAAGGATGCCCTAATAAATACCTTAGGTACTCTCTACCTCCATTGGTCTGTGTGAAATTCAAATGATAAAAAACCGATTGATCTTCTTCAGGATGAAAAATAGAAAGGTCGTTGAGGGTAATTTTATCTATTTGCATTAAGGTATCAACTTGATTAAGTGTAAAAATTAATTTCTATTAAAGGAAAGTCGTTCCCCCATTTTAGATTCATCAAATACCCCTTTTCCATAAACCAAGTGTCCATTTACGAAAGTATATTCTACAGTAGCAGGTGAAGTGAAACCTTCTAATGGACTCCAACCACATTTATACAAAATATTCTCTTTTGTAATAGTGTAGGGTTGATTCATATTAACCATTACAAGATCGGCAAAATAACCTTCTCTTATATAGCCCCTATGCTCTATCTGAAAACAATCAGCCACTGAATGACTCATCTTCTGTACTACTTTCTCTATTGAAATACGACCTTCTTGTACATAATGCAACATCAATTGTAAAGCATGTTGTACCAAAGGTAATCCAGCATGTGCATGTTCAAAATCTTCTTGTTTTTCTGCCCAAGTATGTGGGGCATGATCCGTGGCAATAATATCTAATCGGTCATCGAGTAGTGCTTTCCATAATGCATCTCTATGATGGGGTGCTTTTATAGCTGGGTTACATTTAATTTGATTGCCTAAGCGGTCATAATCATTGGATGTAAAATGCAAATGGTGCACGCATACTTCTGCAGTAATTTGCTTGTCTTTTAGCGGAATCATATTGGTAAATAACTGCAACTCTTTTTCGGTACTGATATGCAAAATATGCAATCTAGTTCCGTTTCTTTTGGCATGTTGTATCGCTTTGAATGAAGATTCAAAACAAACTTCTTCATCTCTAATGATTGGATGGTCGGCCGCTGTTAAATGCGCTTTGATTTTTTTTAAATCAACCATTTTTTGTTTAAACATGGGCTCATCTTCGCAATGTGTGGCAATCAAGAGTTCTGAACTGCCAAATATTTTTTCTAAAACCAAGGGACTTTCTACTAATAAATTGCCTGTAGAAGAGCCCATAAATATTTTTATTCCACAAATGCGAGACCTCAATTGATTGGCTTTGAGAATCTCCTCCAAATTATCATTGGAAGTGCCCATGAAAAAAGAATAATTGGCCAATGAAGATTCTTTGGCTCTTGCATATTTCTCTTCTAATAAATCGATGGTAAATGCTGGGGGATTGGTATTGGGCATCTCCATAAATGAAGTGGTACCTCCTGCAACTGCAGCTTTGGCTTCGGAATATATAGTTGCCTTATGCGTTAGCCCTGGTTCTCTAAAATGAACCTGATCATCTATAATACCAGGTAGTAAATATTTGCTTGTTCCATCTATTTCCTTGGCTCGGCCTTTTATATCAATCTTACCACCTATTTTTTCGATCCGATCGTTTGAAATTAACAGATCGCCAAAAATTTGTTGACCTTCGTTAACGATGCATATATTTTTAATTATGGTATGCTGCATATTTATTTTTTTGAGGCTTAACTACTGTCATGCAAATTATAAAATCAATGCTGGTTTTCTATTTTTTTATTTTACTCATGTTGACCCTTTAAAATACAATTAATTGGCACAAGAACTGCTCTAATCATTATTGGCAGTACAATACGATGGAATATGGCAATCAGCGCATTTGATTTTTAATCTTCCAAATGAATGGAGAAAACCAACATTCTTGATTGAATTCTTTCCAGAACATTAGAATACTTTAATGCAGGATCTAATTGATGAATATTGCCCAAGCCATAGCTTATTTTTATTTCTGGAGACACTGTTACAAAAGGCAAGTAAAAATTGAACCCAATACCAGCTTCTAATCCAAAATCTCCTCTTTTTAATTTAACAAGATCTTCGGCATTTCTTGCGCCTGAATTGCTAGAAAGATCAATATCATATTTTAATCCACCTAATATATAGGTTCTGAAATTGCCAATTCTATCTGAATTAAATTTGAATTGAAAAGGAAAACTCACTAAAGTAGAGGGTAAGCTTTGTAATTGATTGGGGCTTTCGCCTGGCAAGGTTCTGCCTAAAACATAATTGATTGATCTTGCCCCTCCGATAATTAGTTGAGGGTTTGCTCTAAATTGAAAATGGTCATTTAATCTTGCCGTAGCCAGAAGCCCCATTATAATTCCTCCACTAGAACCAGGTTCTGCAACCATAATGGTATCGTTGTTTTGTATGAATTGCTTAGACTTTGATAAATGTAAATAAGAACTATTATACCCCAAGGTAATGCCAAAATAATAAGGCTGGTCTTCTCGATACATTCTATACAGTTCCTTTTGGGCAAGAGATTGCCCAATGATTCCAATGAGGAATAAAACAAGGAGTGCTATTTGCTTCCGCAATAAATAGTGCATATTCCGAAACTAAGCTTTTTCAAATAAGTTTGGGTAAATCCTACTCCATTCATGATTGTTAAAAATGATTCCCCTTCAGGAAAAGCCTGAACACTGTCATTCAGGTATTGGTAAGCATTCTTGTTGCTGGAGAAAATTTTTCCGATGCTAGGGGTAATATAATTCATGTATAATTGATAGAACTGCTTAAACCCGATTGCTGTGGGTTTAGAGAATTCCAGCACTACCATTTTTCCCCCAGGCTTTAAAACTCGGTACATTTCACCCAATCCTTTTTCTAAATGTTGAAAATTTCTAACGCCAAATGCTACCGTAATGGCATCGAAATAATCATTGGTAAAAGGAATATTTTCGCTATCGCTGTTTTGTAATTGAATGAATTGGTCGAGTTTTTTTTGGATCAATTTTTTTCGTCCAAAATCGAGCATACCATCAGAGATATCTATACCAATGATCTTTTTGGGATGCAACATATCATAGGTTAGCATGGCCACATCAGCAGTGCCAGTTGCTACATCTAAAATAATTGAAGGCTGTATACTTTTTATTTCTCGTATGGCTTTTTTGCGCCAGCTTACATCAATCCCTGCGCTCAGTAATCTGTTTAAGAAATCATACCTAAATGCGATATTATCAAACATGTTGGCCACCTGATCTTTCTTAGCTAGCTCACTCTCTTTAAAAGGCACTATCTCGTCGTGTGCAAATTTCCCCATTGGTCAAAGATATTCATTTTCGGGCCTTTTTTGGTCTGCTGATGAACCAAAGCTTGTTTAAGAGCCGTTAATATTTAACGAAAATACCCAAGTGCCGTATCTTCGCCTTAAGTGAAAGCGCAAATTTATAAATCTACAGGTTCTTGGTATATAGCCAAAGGCGAAGACGGAAGGATGTATAATGCCAGGGCAAAAGGTATTTTTAAGATTGATGGAATAACTTCTACCAACCCAATTGCAGTGGGTGATTTTGTGGAAATGGAAATTGAAACAATTGAGGAAGAGTCTGCCATCATCAATGAAATTTATGAACGCAATAACTATGTTGCGAGGGTTTCTCCACACAACAAACATCTGCATCATATCATTGCTTCTAATCTCGATCAAAGTATGTTGTTCGCAACATTGAAAGAACCCAAAACCTCCCAAGGCTTTATAGATCGATTTTTAATTTCTTGCGAATCACATCATATACCAGCAATCATCGTTTTTAATAAGGCAGATTTATATGGTAAAAAGGAAAAAGAAAGATACGAGCAGCTGAATGAAATGTATACATCCATTGGCTATCAAGTAATTTTAACCAGTGTTCAAAATAGGGAAGGGTTAGATCAGGTAGCTCATTTATTGAAGAATAATGCAACCTTACTAAGTGGCCATAGCGGAGTAGGTAAATCTACATTGATCAATTATTTATTTCCTCAATTCAATTTAAAAACACAATCGGTAAGCGAATGGAGTGGCAAGGGTTTACATACTACTACTTTTGCGGAAATGTTCGATTTAGATGCAACCAGCCAAGTTATTGATACGCCTGGTGTAAGAGAGTTTGGCTTGGTAGACATTAGTAAACAAGAGCTCTCTCATTATTTTCCTGAAATGCGAAAATTATTGGTGCATTGTCAATTCAATAATTGTATGCATACCAATGAACCTGGTTGTGCAGTAAAAAAAGAGGTGGGAATTGGAAAAGTTTCAGAAGACCGTTATGTAAGTTATCTAACTATATTGGATAGCATGAACGATAAATCTTATTAATAAATCAAGGGTTTATCCTTGGTGTATTTGGGGGCTTTCTTTAGTTTTTTATTATCAGAGAGCAATTTTTCAGCGCCTACATTTCTTCCATCTGATGGGCAAGCACGCTCTTGTTTAGCTGCACTAGAACCAGTGTTACCCCCAAGCCCTAATAACTTACAGGAAGAAAACAGCATAATTACAAACCCGTATTTTATTAGCATTTTTTGCATGGAAGTTTAAATTTAATGCATTTATAACGCATTTTTTGGGTGCTTATTTCAAAAAATGGTGGTTATAATCTTCAAACCAAGAAGCGTATTTCACATAATTATTAGCAATACGGTTAATTTCTCCATGAATCATTGCCGGAGAAACATCTTTTACTTTTTTTGCTGGTACCCCTGCGTAGATACTTCCTTCTTCAACAACGGTGCCCTCCAATAAAACAGCTCCAGCAGCAATAATAGAGTTTGAATGAATCACACATCTGTCCATCACAATCGATCCCATACCAATCAACACATTGTCGTGTATGGTACAACCATGTACTAGGGCATTATGCCCAATAGAAACATTATTGCCAATATCTGTAGGATTTTTCTCGTAAGTACAATGAATTACGGCACCGTCTTGCACATTTACCTTATTGCCCATTTTAATAAAATGTACATCTCCTCTAATGACCGCATTAAACCAAATGCTACAAGCATCGCCCATTACCACATCACCAACAATGGTTGCATTGGGTGCAATAAAACATTCGGATCCAAATTGAGGGTGTTTGCCCAAAACGGGTAGTATTGTTGCCATAACAGAATTATGAGATAAAAGATATGAGTTAAGAGATATGAGTTAAGAGATATGAGTTATGAGATAAAAGATATGAATTAAGAGATATTATATGGTGAAGTTATTAAATATCCGCAATCTTCAATTAAGTTTGACCTATGAATTCTCGGCAATTATTTTTAACCCATGTGGCTCAAACTTCTGAAAAACCTATCGGAATAGAGATGGAGCGTGCCGCTGGTATTTATTTATGGGATAAATCGGGCAAACAGTATATTGACGGAATTGCTGGATTCAGTGTATGTAATATTGGTCATAGTCATCCTAAAGTGGTAAAAGCTGTACAAGATCAGGCAGCTGAATACATGCATGTGATTGTATATGGCGAGTTTATCGAAACGCCTCAAGTGGCTTATGCAAGTTTATTAGCCAAGTATTTACCCGAACAATTAAACTGTGTTTATTTTACCAATAGTGGGGCCGAAGCAACAGAAGGTGCCATGAAATTGGCCAAACGAATTACCAACAGAACTAAAATCATCGCATGTAAAAATGCCTATCATGGAAGTACACAGGGTGCTTTGAGTTTGATGGGCGATGAATATTGGAGAAATGCTTTCAGGCCACTCTTACCTGATGTTCATCATGTTGATTATGGAAGCGATGATTTATTAGCAGCAATTGATAAAAACACAGCATGCGTAGTGTTGGAAACGGTTCAAGCGGAAAGCGGTATCACTGCTCCATCTAAAGAATGGTTGCAAGCGGTTAGAAAAAAATGTGATGAATATTGTGTTCTATTGATTTTAGATGAAATACAAACAGGCTTCGGAAGAACAGGAACGCTTTGGGCCTTTGAACAATTTGGCATTGTGCCTGATATTTTATTATTAGGTAAAGCCTTGGGTGGAGGAATGCCATTGGGTGCATTTATATCGAGCACCAAAATGATGAGTGCACTTACGCATGATCCGGTATTAGGGCATATTACCACATTTGGTGGACACCCTGTTTCTTGTGCAGCAGGCAAGGCAGCATTGGAAGTGTTAATGGATGAAAATCTATTGGCATCTGTTCAAGAGAAGCAGGCTTTTTTATTGAAATATTTAAAACACTCCGCAATTATTGATACAAATTGTTTTGGCTTATGGATGTCAATTCAGTTTAGTACAGCTGAGATTGCACAATCAATTATACATCGTTGTGTAGAAAATGGATTGGTTACCGATTGGTTTTTATTTGCACTAGATAGGTTGAGAATTGCACCACCATTGACTATTACTATAGAGCAATTGAAGGA
>CANGTR010000016.1 GCA_947456855.1 Sphingobacteriia bacterium
CATTGCGTGATGGACATATTTTGATTCAATTAGATCAACAAGATATTCCCCATTTAAATCAGTTTTTAGTTAATCAACAAATAGGTGTTTTATCGCTTCAGCCTAGGCATAGTTTACAAGATTTTTTTCTACAAATAACAGCAGGTAAACAACATGTGGGTACATTTACGAATTGAGTTGTATAAAATATTTCGCAAACCAAGAACCTACTTGGCATTTGCGGCAATTACTGCATTGATTGTAATCATACAAATTGGCTTATATGTAGATGGGAAAGAATATACTGAGTTTGTGATGGCCGATTTTGCCAATTCTTTTGCAGTAGATGGAAAAATTTTGAATGGCTATTTTATTTGTTATGTAATTCTTCAGCTCTTACTTATTCATGTTCCATTACTCATTGCGTTGATTGCAGCAGACATGATATCAGGGGAAGCTAATATGGGCACATTGCGTTTGTTGCTTACCAAACCTCAATCTAGAACCGCTATTGTTACAGCTAAATTTTTGGCTTCCGTAATTTATACTTTAATGTTGCTTATTTGGATTGCTATTTTGGGGCTATTTGTTAGCACAATGATTTTTGGTACGGATGATCTATTTATAATGAAAAGCAGTTATGTTGTTATCGTAAAAGAATCAGATGTATTCTGGAGATATACAGGAGCATTCTGTTTTGCAGCTTTGGCAATGATTACAGTGGCTTCCTTGGGATTTTTCCTATCTTTTTTTGCAGAAAATTCTATCGGGCCAATTGTAGCCACTATGAGCGTGATCATTGTATGTACTATTCTTAGCACTATGAATATTCCCATTTTCAATGTCATTAAACCCTATCTTTTTACAACACATATGATTACTTGGAAAGAGTTTTTCGATTTCAAAGTAAACGATGCCAATGAAGCAATTGTTGGCAGTATTCAATATCCGGAAAGAATCATTCATTCTTCCATTGTTTTATTGATCCATATTTTAGGGTTTGCAGGAGGTGCAATTTTGTTGTTTAGAAAGAAAGATATCTTAAGTTAATACATCAGCATGAAACCATTTAAAATAGTCATTGTAATTTTCTTATTTGCTTGTATAAGCACAAAAGTATCGGCACAAGATGTTACTGCTCTGGTGATGAAAGTTAAAAACAAATTGGATCAAGTAAATGATTACACGGCAGAAGGGAAAATGAAAACCGACATTGCTTTTATTAAGGCACCAGTTGGTGGAGTTAAAGTTTTTTATAAAAAACCCAATAAATTTAAGCTACAACGCAATGGAGGAATTTCTGTTTTGCCCAAAGGCGGTGTGAGTATTAATATCGGCAATATGATTGTTACAACTGGGTTTACAGCAATTGATGCAGGGGTTGTAGACATTGGAAAAGTGAAAACAAGAATAATAAAACTATTGCCCAATGGAGACAATAACGATATCATTCTTTCTACACTGTATATTGATGAGGCCAATTTATTGATCATCAAGTCGATTACTTCTACCAGAGAAAACGGCACTTACGAAATGGAAATGCGCTATGGAAAATTTGCTGAATATGGATTGCCAGACAAAGTGTTGTTTAGTTTCAATGCCAAAGATTATAAGTTGCCTAAAGGGATCACCCTCGAGTTTGAAGATACCGATCAGGCCACCAAAGACAAATTGAAAGGTAAAAAAGGAAGAGTTGAGATTACTTATTCTGCCTATGAGATCAATAAAGGGATTGCTGATTCGGTTTTTAAATGAAATTAAAACAATTCAACACTCCAGGTGCGGCTCATTAATTCACCTGGTGTTAATATATTCATTCCTTCTTTTTGATTCAATTCTCCAGTAGTATCAACGCTATCGGCAATTCCGCACCAAGGTTCAATACAAACGAAGTCGGCATTTTTTGCACTCCATATTCCCATATAAGGAAAATGCTGGTATTCAAATTTAAAACCGTGTTTGTTTTTTGAATTCAATAATGAAATATGATTTGATTTCAATTGTTTAAAAACCAATGCGTCCCCATAAAAAAGCTCTTTTATCAAATTGATTCGATTGGTATTGTTAAAAAAAGGAACCGGCGTTGTTTGAATAAGTCCTTCCGGGGATAAAGGCCATTTATCTGCAGTTTCCATTGCATCAAATTGCAAATAGTAATCTTCAAAAGCTGTTTCATTTACCAATGGAACTTTAAAAGCAGGATGAGCTCCCACAGAAACGAAAATGGGTTTAATATCAATGTTTGTTATTTGATAATTGCAACTCAAGACGCTCTTATGCAAAGAATAAGTAATGGTGAATCGAAACATGAATGGATAATGTTTCAAAGTTTGTTCATTGGCATTTAATGTAAAACTGATGCTATCGTTGCTTTTAGCAGAAAGTGTAAATTCCATATCTCTGGCAAATCCATGCCTGCTTAATTGGTAGCTTACTCCTTTATGTGTGTAGGTATTGTTTTTTAGCCCTCCAATAATGGGGAAAAGCACTGGACTTTTCTTCCCCCAGAAAGCAGGATCACCACTCCACAAATATTCTAATTGATTGTCTTTGCAAAAAAGACTTTGCAATTCGGCTCCCATTGGATTTACCGAAATGCTAATGTGTTTATTTTCAATTTGTATCATATAAACTATCCTTCATTTTCTTCAATACGTTCATCAACTGCATTGGCAAAAAACCTTGCACTCATCTTTCTTAATGGATTTTTACGCATATCGGCATAGCCCATTCTTTTATTGATGATTTCTATACATTCAAAAGTGGCTGTTAAGAATGAACTATGATCAGCTTTTCCTTTACCTGCAATATCAAAGGCTGTTCCATGATCGGGGCTGGTTCTCACTACTGGCAATCCAGCAGTATAGTTAACTCCTTCTCCAAATGCCAATGATTTAAAAGGAATTAAACCTTGATCGTGATACATGGCTAAAACAGCATCAAATTTTTCATGTTGACCCCTAGCAAAAAATGCATCTGCACTAAAAGGACCAAATGCCAACATTTGATGCCTGGCATCTTTAACAGCGGGTTTGATAATTTCCTCCTCCTGTTTGCCAATCAATCCTTCATCACCCGCATGTGGGTTTAATCCCAGCACTGCAATTTTTGGTTTATCAATTCCAAAATCTTTCTGTAAACTGCTATTGATAATTTTTAATTTACTCAATATGCTTTCTCTAGTGATATGCTTTGTCACATCTTCTATGGTAAGATGTTCGGTTACTAAACCAACCCGCATATTTTCTGCTATCAATAGCATCACCACATCGGAAACCCCAAAAAAAGATTTTAAATAAGGCGTATGACCGCTAAAATTAAATGTCTCAGATTGGATATTTTTTTTATGAATAGGAGCTGTGACCAATCCATGAATATGACCTTCTTTTAATGCTTTTGTAGCTTCTTGCAAAGACAATAGTGCATATTTCCCGCCAGTTTCATTTAATTGACCTGGGCTAATGGCTACTTCCTCTTCCCAAACGTTAAAAATATTCACCTGTTTGGGGTTGATTTTGCTAAACTCCTTGATGCTGGTATAATTGAAATTAGCATCGGGCATACTTTTCCGGTAAAAATTCAGGGTTTTGTTGCTTGCAAACACAACAGGGGTACAGAAATCGATTAAACGTTGGTCGGATATGCTTTTGATGATTATTTCCAGTCCGATGCCATTCAAGTCTCCACAACTGAAGCCAATTACTGGTTTTTGTAATTCATTGCTCATGGGCCTTTATTTAGGTTGCTAAAATACTACTTTTGCAGCCATGCAATATACGCTCAAAAAATCGCTGGGTCAGCATTTCCTCACAGACGAAAGCGTTTGTGTAAAAATATTGGCTTCCTTACAAGAGGAATCATTTCAACAATTACTCGAAGTAGGCCCCGGAGCTGGTGCATTAACCAAATTTTTGCTAACTATTCAAGATATTCATTTTAAAGCGGTTGAATTGGATGCTGAAAAAGTAGCCTATCTCAAGCATACCTATCCTGCATTAAAAGAAGCTATTATCGAAGCTGATTTTCTAGACTTGCCCATTCCTTTTGAAAACGCATTTACAGTTGTTGGAAATTTCCCTTATAATATTTCTACGCAAATTGTTTTTAAAATACTGGAATGGAAAGACCAAGTGCCTGTGATGATTGGCATGTTTCAAAAAGAAGTGGCTGAAAGAATTGTTTCTAAGCCACATACAAAAGTGTACGGCATTTTAAGTGTATTGGTTCAAGCTTTTTATGAAGTGGAATATTTATTTGATGTTCCCCCAAGTAGTTTTAATCCACCTCCTAAAGTAAATAGTGGTGTGATTAAATTAAAAAGAAAAGAACATTTTGTTGCTATGAAATCTGAACGCGCTTTTTTTACCTTGGTAAAAGCAGCATTCAATCAAAGAAGAAAAATGCTTCGTAATCCTTTAAAACCATTTTTTGATGCTGTTACGTTGCAAGAAGAAATATTTACCAAACGTGCGGAGCAATTGACTGTAGAAGACTTTGCGGCATTAACTTTTAGAATGAGCTAATTGGAAAGATAAAAGATAAAAGAAGAGATCAACAATGTTGAATTAACAAAATGAAAGAGAAAGTAATTATTACTGCAAAAGCGCATTCAATACTTCAAAAAAGTTTGGAGGAGAGCGGCTATGAAGTACTTTATGAGCCTGGCATCAGCTATGAATTGCTTTTGGGAATGCTGGACAATGTAGTTGGCTTAATTGTTACAACTAGTGTTGCAATTGATAGGTTCTTCATTGATAAAGCAGTATCGTTGAAGTGGATTGGCAGGTTAGGTAGTGGTATGGAATTGATTGATGTGGACTATGCACAATCAAAAGGAATTAGATGTGAGAGCAGTCCGGAAGGTAATCGAAATGCAGTGGGTGAGCATGCATTGGGATTGTTATTGAGTTTAATGAATCGAATCAACTTAAGCAACAATCAAGTTAAAAATGGACAATGGATAAGAGATGAGAATAGAGGAGAAGAGTTGACCGGAAAAACAGTAGGCATCATTGGGTATGGTAATACCGGATCTGCTTTTGCAAAGCTCTTGAGTGCTTTTGATGTAATGGTATTGGCATATGATAAATACAAAACTGGCTTTTCGAATGGTAATATTCGAGAATCAAATCCCGAACAGATTGCTCGCTATGCCAATGTGGTAAGCTTGCATCTCCCATTGACTGAGGAAACATTTCATTATGCCAATGCAAATTTTTTCAATCAATTAGCGCAAAAGCCTTACTTTATTAATACCAGTAGAGGTAAAACCATGGATACCAAGGCTGTAATAGATGCATTAAACAATCATCAAATAAAAGGGGCAGGACTAGACGTTTTAGAGAATGAAAAAATTAGTCAATTAAACGCGGAGGAAGAAACTAGGTTTAAGCAGTTAATCAATTTTCCCCAAGTAATAATAACTCCGCATATTGCGGGCTATAGTGTAGAAGCTTTTGAACGTATGGCCACTGTTCTACTCAAAAAATTATTTAATTAGTAGGCAATTTTATCCGTTTTCCTTAAATTTGTATACATGCAACGCCGCAGTCAAATGCGGCGTTGTATTTTTTTTACTGTATTTAAAGCGATTGTATGAGTGAGAATATGTATGTAACGAAGGAAACCTTCGAAAAAATGAGAGAAGAATTGCATCACATGAAATCGGTGGACCGTCCGGCTGCTTCAAGGGCCATCGCCGAAGCAAGGGAGAAAGGCGATTTAAAAGAAAATGCAGAATACGATTCTGCAAAAGAAGCGCAGGGTATGTTGGAGGCAAAAATCAAGCAATTGGAAGGTATGATTGCCAATGCAAAAATTGTGGATACTACTACCATCGACACCAGCAAAGTAACAATACTTACAAAAGTTACCATCACCAATCTAGCCACTAAAAAAACAGTAACTTATCAATTGGTGGGTGAAAAAGAAGCCGACCTTAAACTGGGAAAAATATCCGCAGCATCACCTATTGGAAAAGGACTGATGGGAAAAGTGATTGGCGAAGTAGCAGAAATTAGTGCGCCGAATGGTGTCATGAAATTTAAAATAGAAAAAATTTCCATTTAATATTTTCCAATGACTATTTTCTCTAAAATAATTGCCCGGGAAATTCCTTCTTATACTATTTTAGAGAATGATCGTTTTTACGCATTTCTCGATATTTTTCCTTTGGTAAAAGGGCATGTGTTGGTAGTACCCAAAATAGAAACGGATTGTTTTTTCGATTTGTCGGCTGATTATTTAGCTGAAATTTTGGTATTTGCCCAGCCAATTGCAAAAGCGATTGAAAAAGCTTTCCCCTGTAACCGATGTGGCATAAGTGTTATAGGCCTTGAAGTGCCTCATGCTCACGTACATTTAGTGCCTATTAATAGTGCAGATGATTTAAATTTTAGTAGACCTAAATTGCAATTAACTACTGCCGAATTAAAAGCAGTTCAGTTGGCAATTTTAGCGGAGTTAAAATAGTTGGCTATTGCTTCATTACCGCTTTAATCGCTCTGGATTTTTTGCTAAAAAATCGCCCCAACCCTTTAATGGTTTACCAGCTTTATTAATCACGGAATTGCTTTGATAAAAATGACAAAGTGCAACTGATAATGCATCTGTAGCATCATAATGTTTGGGTTGTTCTTCTATATTCAAAATACGTTGAAGCATTTTCCAAACCTGGTCTTTGTCGGCATTGCCATTTCCAGTAATCGATTGTTTTACTTTTTTAGGAGCATATTCTGTTACCAATAAATTGGCTTGCATGGCAGCTGCGATGGCAACTCCTTGGGCTCTCCCTAGTTTTAACATACTTTGTATGTTTTTACCAAAAAAAGGAGCTTCAATGGCAAAGGAACTGGGTTGATATTCTTTTATTAGCTGAGTAATTTTAGTATGAATCATTTCTAAACGAGCGTAGATATCTTTTTCCTTGGTAAGTTTTAAAACGTCCATATTCAACAAATAGGGTTTGCCTTTTTGAATACCCAATAATGCATAGCCCATTAATTGAGTTCCAGGGTCTATTCCCATAATAATTGCTTCGTATTTCATCGCTCGTGAAAATACGAATCGTTTTCCAACTCACTGCATCTTGTGTTGTATCTTTACACAAATTATTGTGCTTGAATAAAAGGTTTAAAAATATCCTGAATTACATTATTGGCCCTTTGCTTTTTATATGGCTTTCGTATTCTATTTATCAACAAATACTCAGGCAAAATGATGTGCAGCAATCCTGGATGATTATACTTTCGGTATTTAAACAACAAAATAGATGGAAGCTGTTTTTAGTTATTGGGTTGATGTTGGTCAATTGGGGTATCGAAGCAAGAAAATGGCAATTGCAAGTAAAGGGAATAGAACACATTTCTTTTGTCAGCGCGTTTAGGGCTATTTTGGCAGGTCAGGCCTTGGGATTTAATACCATCAATCGAATGGGAGAATCTGTAGGAAGAGCCGCTTTTTTAGAAGATGGAAATCGGTTAAGGGGTATTGTACTTTCTTTTGTAGGAAGTATGGCTCAGATTATTGTTACGTTTACAATGGGGGCATTGTCTTTATTGTATACAAGGGTTTTTATATTGAGTGGTACTCAACAATTAAATGGATTGTCTCAGTTTTGGTTGGATGGGTTAATTTATGTTATTGGTGGCGGTATTGCTTTATTTACTTTGGCTTATTTTAGACTGGCAGGCTTGATTGAATTATTTGAGAGAATTCCATTTGTTGCTAAACACCGATATTTTATAGAAAAACTCGAAGATTTTCATTGGAAAGCGTTAATCAGGATTTTATCGCTTTCATTTGGAAGGTATTTTGTTTTTTTACTTCAATACATTTTGCTATTAGACGTATTTATGGTGAACGTGTTTTGGCTAGATGCCTTTGCCCTGGTTGGGGTATTGTTTTTAGTATTGGCCATAGTGCCAACAATTGCATTAGCAGAATTGGGATTTAGGGGAAAAGTAAGCTTACTGTTGTTTGGCATAATTAGTACCAATTCAGTAGGGATCATTGCAACTGCTGGAGGAATTTGGTTAATTAATTTAATATTACCAGCAATTGGCGGCACCTTATTTATTTTAGGGTTAAGAATATTCAAGCATAAAAAACCATCATCTTGTTAAAACGCTTTTCTCTTTTATTCATCATTTTTTTCTGGGCAAATTTATTGTCGGCCGGAGATGATTTTTGTGGATTACGCAATAATGCTTTTCAACAAGGGGAATCGATTAGTTATACTATTTATTATTCGGTAATTGGCCTTTATATTAATGCTGGAGCCGCTACTTTTTCGGTGAATCTAGAAAAACTAAACAACAAAACAGTTTACCATGTAACTGGTTCTGGAACCTCAAATAGCAGTTACGATTGGATATTTAAAGTGAGGGACTTGTATGAATCTTTTATCGATACCAATACTTTACAGCCATTAAAGTTCATTAGGAATGTAGATGAGGGGGGATATAAAATCAACGAAAATATTTCTTTTAATAAGGATCAAAATACTGCTATATCTAGTAAGGGTATTCAAAAAATTCCAGCCTGTGTGCAAGATGTTTTAAGTGCCATTTATTATGCTCGCAACATCGATTATGGCAAGTATAATCCTGATGAGAAAATTCCTTTCTCCATGTTTCTAGATAATGAAGTCTATAATCTCTACATCAAATACTTGGGTAAAGAACAAATTAAAACCAAATATGGCATTTTTAATGCAATCAAATTCAGGCCTTTATTGGTAAAAGGGACCATTTTTACAGGAGGAGAAAAAATGACTGTTTGGGTTACTGATGATGCCAATCATATACCTATTCGTATAGAAAGCCCCATTACTGTAGGTTCAGTAAAAGTAGATATGATGGGGTATAAAAGTTTAAGACACCCTCTTTCTTCATTGGTTGAAAAAAGGTAATTTTAAATTTGCTTTAAAGTAAATACCTCTTTTACCCTAATTCCTTTTTCTGTTTCTTGTACAGTGCAACATTCGTTGATGGGATCATGCTCAAAAAACAACACATAATCATTTTGTGCCGCTTCTTGTAAAAAAGATTTTTTTTCTAGTAGGGTAGTAAATGGAAACATATCATAACCCATTACATAGGGCAATGGAATATGAGCTGTGGAAGGCAATAAATCAGCCATATAAACGATGGTTCTTCCTTTGTAATTAATTTGAGGAAGCATCATAGAATTGGTATGGCCATTTACAAATCGGACTTTGATGTCATGCATAAATTCGCTTGAGCCTAATAAATGGTTTGAATCAAAATCTGCAATAGGAGTAGGAATAAAATGTAACTTACCAGATGCTTGTATCGGTAGAATGTTTTCTTTTAGAAAAGATGCTTTTTCTCTTTCATTGGGGTTAACGGCCCAATCCCAATGTTTGGCATTGCTCCAAAATTCTGCATTCGGAAATGCCGAAATCAATTGATCTTTTTCCCTAATGATGGTTCCACCGCAATGATCAAAATGCAGATGGGTATGAAACACATCTGTAATATCAGCCTTGGTAAATCCATGCGCTGCAAGTGAACTTTCTAAACTGTCGTTGCCGTTGAGGTGATAATGACCAAAAAATTTAGCGTCTTGTTTATTGCCCATGCCCGTATCCACTAAAATAAGCCGATCATCTGTTTTAACTAATAAACTTCTTAAAGCCCAATTGCATAAATTATTTTCATCTGCAGGATTCAATTTATTCCAAATGCTTTTTGGCACTACGCCAAACATTGCACCTCCATCTAATTTAAAATAACCTGTATTAATGCTAAATAATTGCATGATTTTTTTGTTGTTTTTCTTTTAATGCTGCGCTGTACAAAATAACTAAGCCCAATATAAAAAATACCACCAATGCTAAAACAGAATTTCGTTGTGAGCCAGTAAATTCATTGATATACCCAAAACTAAACATGCCAATTACAATGGCAATCTTTTCGGTAACATCATAGAAACTAAAAAAGGAGGTAGTGTCTTTTGTTTCGGGCATTAATTTGGCGTAAGTGCTTCTACTTAAAGATTGTATTCCGCCCATTACAAATCCCACCAATACGGCCAATCCATAAAATTCGTTGATGCCATTTTT
The DNA here is from genome assembly GCA_947456855.1 of Sphingobacteriia bacterium. GTDB lineage: Bacteria > Bacteroidota > Bacteroidia > Chitinophagales > Chitinophagaceae > Sediminibacterium. Next base: position 10,067 of record CANGTR010000016.1, read on the forward strand.
GGGAAGATTGTATCCAATAACACATAGAACAATCCAGAAAAAAACAGTTGCCATCAATGCCTTAAAGTTGCCAATTTTTTTGGATAAAAAAGCGATAGTATAAGCACCTGGTATCGCAATAAATTGAATAATCAAGATCGCAATAATGAGGTTGGTAGTTGGGATATTCAATTCGCTTTTTCCATATAAAGTGGCTACTAACATTACCGTTTGAACACCCATATTGTAAAAGAAAAAAGCCAATAAATACCTTTTTAAAATGGGCATTGATTTTACCTGATGCCAAACTTTATTCAATTCTTTATAGCCCTTGGTAAAAATATTTGCTGATTTTGTATTTCCTATAGGAGTACTATTGGGTAATCTACTTAATGAGAATTGGGCAAACCCCCACCACCAAAAACCAACTAATAAAAACGAAATTTGGGATGCTTTACTAACCGTTATGCCAAAACTATCTGGCGATAAAACAAATACAAAACAGATGATTTGTAAAATCATGCTACCAATATATCCCATCGAAAACCCCTTAGCGCTAACCCTATCTTGGTCTTCGGGGGCTGCTATTTCTGGTAAGAAAGAATTGTAAAAAACCAGACTGTTCCAAAATCCAATGCAGGCAATAATTAAGCAGGCCAAGCCAAAAGCCAAATTGTCTTTGGTAAAAAAATACATGGAAGAACAGGCAAGGCTTCCAATGGTACAAAAGAAAAACAAGAATTTCTTTTTATTACCCCGATAGTCGGCAATAGAGGAAAGAATTGGCGAGCTAATAGCAACAATAATAAATGCGATGGCCAACGCATAGTTGTACAAAGAAGTGTTTACAAATTCCCTCCCAAAGAGTTTTACGGTATCTACCGAGGTGTTTTCATTTCCATCACCCGTAATCGCTTCATAATAAGCTGGGAAAATAGTGGATGTAATTACCAAATTGTATGCGCTATTTGCCCAATCATACATAGCCCAGCCATTAATCACTTTTTTGTTAGCTGTTTTCATAAACAATTATTTTAGATATCCGGTGTAGATAAGTGTTATCAAAATCAATCCTACAATCACTCTGTACCATCCAAAAAAGCGGAAACCATATTTTTGCAATACAGATATAAAAAAGCGGATAGCTATTAATGCCACAATAAATGCTACTATATTTCCCAACCCCAATAATACCAAATTACTTTTATTGCTCAGCATTTCAGGGGTTTCTTTAATGGCTTTTAATAATTTATAACCCGTGGCTGCCGCCATGGTAGGTACTGCTAAGAAAAAAGAAAATTCTGCTGCCAGGTTTCTGGTGAGTTTTTGTTGCATTCCACCAATGATACTTGCAGCAGATCTACTCATGCCCGGTATCAATGCAAGGCATTGGAAACAACCGATGATGAATGCTTTTATATAGGAGATATCTTCTTCTTTTTCTATTGTATGAACGGTGAATAAATTATCTATGAAAATAAGGATTAAGCCACCCATCAACATGGTTACTGCAACGGTCATCGGACTTTCGAGCAGTTCATCTATTTTATCAGACAACAGCAAACCCAATACCAAGGCTGGTACAACGGCAACAATTAGTTTAATGTAAAAACTCCAATGATTCAGCGGGAAGAATTTTTTTCTATACAAAACCAGTACCGACATGATGGCCCCCAATTGAATGGCTATCTCAAATAATTTAGTAAAATCATCTTTGGCAATCCCCATAAAGGAACTTACAATAATCATGTGGCCAGTTGAAGAAATGGGTAAAAATTCGGTAATTCCTTCTACAATGGCTATTACAATGGCTTCGAAAATGGTCATAAGATGGTTTAAAGTTTCAAATTAGGTTTAAATATATGAATAGCATAAATAAAAAAGCATTCCTATCTAGGAACGCTTTTTTATTTAAATCATTTTTTTGTTGAATACTAAGATGATTTTTTGGGACTCTTAAAAATGGCATACACTTCAATCAACAAACCAGCAACAATCAACAATGGTGCTATCGTTATTCGTGTAGTACTGTAAACTTCTTTGGTATCAAATACATTGGGGTCTGGGCTTTTACCTCCACTCATTAATACCATGCCCAAGGCAATTACAGCAGCTCCGATGAACATCCATATATAATTATCTTTAGAAAATAGGGTAGTTGCTTTTGTTGTTTCGTTTGTCATTATTGATTGTTTGAGATTAATACAATTCGTCTAGTTTCATTTTGAGGTATTTCAACACACTTTTATAGGTGCTTAATACTGATATACCAACTCCTAAAATAGTTATTCCTCCAAATAGTATCAGGGTATGGCTCATATTCCTGATCACTTTTAATTGAGGGAACTGACTTTCGGCCCATCCTATTAAAGAAAATAGCAAAACAATGGCAATGCCAGAGCTGATCAATCCATTAATGAGTGCTTTAATATTGAGTGGTTTTGCAATAAATCCTTGAGTTGCTCCTACCATTTGCATGGTTTTAATTAAAAATCGATTGGAGAACATGGCCAAGCGGATGGTATTGTCGATACTGATAATAACAATAATACTCAGTAGGGTGGCAACAACTAAAAAAATCAATCCAATTTTAGAGGCTCTCTCATTCAGGTTATTCACTAAAGTTTGGGGGTATTGCAGATCGGTGATTTGATTGCCATATGCTGCCATTAAATCAGCTGAAATTTTTGATAAGCTGTCTTTGTTTACATAATCGGCCTTTGCATAAAAATCAATGCTTTCCGGTAAAGGATTGACGTCTAATATTTTTGCCCAATCCTCATTGTTTTCTTTGTTCCAAATTTGTTTAGCAGAATTCTTATCTACGTAAATGACATCTTTGGCATAAGGCTTAGATGCTATAAACTGTTGAATTTGACCAATGGTATCTTTATTGAGGGTTCTTAGATAAGCACTTAATCTGATATCTTCTTTAAAAGCATTGCCTACAGAATTGATATTAAGAAAAAACCAACCCATGATACCCATGATAAAAAGTACCAGGGAAACCCCAACAATAGTGTATATATAATTTGGCTTGCTTCTTTTCAATGATGATTTTCCGATTTCCGCCATGAGTGTTCGCTATTTTTAAATAGTGTTGATCTTAATTACAAATGTACGGTTTTGGTGGCTAATGACTTACATTTGCAACCACTAAAACGCTGATTTTATCCTTGAAATTAGGGGATTCATGGTGGCTTGGCGTTAATGAAATGCAAATAAACCAAACCCTAACAATAATTAATCGCTTCGGAGGCTTTAAAAATGGACTATCAATTTAGATCAATAGAGCAAAAATGGCAAGCATCGTGGGAAGCCAATCAAGCTTATAAAATAAGCAATAATAGCAGCAAGCCTAAATTTTATGTATTGGACATGTTCCCTTATCCAAGTGGGGCAGGTTTACATGTGGGGCATCCTTTAGGATATATAGCATCTGATATTTATAGTCGATTCAAACGTTTGAAAGGGTTCAATGTATTGCATCCGATGGGATACGATGCTTTTGGTTTACCTGCAGAGCAATATGCCATAGAGCACGGCGTACATCCCGCAGTAAGTACTGTTCAGAATATCAATAATTTCAGGAACCAATTAAACAATATTGGATTCTCCTACGATTGGAGTAGAGAAGTAAGAACCTGTGAGCCTCAATATTATAAATGGACCCAATGGATCTTTTTGCAGTTATTTGTATCCTATTTCAATCGGGCTACACAAAAAGCAGAAAGCATCGATTCGTTGATTGAAATGTTTAATCAAGAAGGCAATCAATCACATGAATGTCCTGCCAACGACAAGCTCATTTTTTCTGCCGAAGCATGGAAAGGATTTAGTGAAAAAGAACAGCAGGATATTCTCATGCAATATCGTTTGGCATTTTGTGGCTATGGCGAAGTGAATTGGTGTGAAGCATTGGGAACAGTTTTAGCCAATGATGAAGTAGTGAATGGTGTTAGTGAACGGGGTGGACATCCTGTAGTAAAAAAGAAACTGCGTCAATGGTATTTGCGTATTACTGAATATGCCGATCGTTTGATTACTGGATTGGATCAAATAGAATTCAGTGAGGCCATGAAAGAAATGCAGCTGAATTGGATTGGAAAATCTTATGGTGCCGAAATTAGTTTTGATATTTCTACTTCAAATACTGCTTTGATAAATGCCGATAAACCAGTCCAGTTAACGGTTTACACAACCCGACCCGATACTATTTTCGGCGTAGATTTTATGGTGGTTGCTCCAGAGCATGCTTTGATAGCATCTATCACTACAGCAGATCAACATACTGCTGTAGAAGATTATATTGCTTATGTGAAAAGCAGAAGTGATCGGGAGCGTCAGGCAGAGAAAAAGATTTCTGGATGTTTCACAGGCGCTTATGCCATCAATCCTTTCAATGGAGTAAAAATTCCAATTTGGATTTCGGAATATGTATTGGCAGGGTATGGAACTGGTGCCATCATGGCGGTGCCTTGTGGTGATGAACGGGATCATAAATTTGCACAGCATTTTAATATACCCATTACCAACATTATTGGTGAGCATTACAATGGTACAGAAGCCAATTCAACCAAAGAGGTGGTTTTACACAATAGCGAGTTCTTAAATGGAATCGTGATGCGAGATGCTATTGCCATTGTAATAGACAAATTGGTTGAACGTGGAATAGGAAAAAAGAAAGTGAATTATAAAATGCGTGATGCTGCATTTAGCAGACAACGTTATTGGGGCGAACCATTTCCAATTGTTTGGAAAGAGGGGATTGCATACCCATTGAATGAATCTGAATTGCCATTAGAGTTACCTAAAGTTGACTCGTATGGTCCGGGACCTGAAGGTGAAGGGCCTTTGGCTAATATCCATGAATGGATTGAGCAATTCTCGAATAATACTCCCCCTTTAGGGGGTGGGGGGGTATTGGAAACCAATACCATGCCTGGTTATGCGGGAAGTAGTTGGTATTTTTTGCGTTATATGGATCCTGAAAACAACAATGCTTTTTGTGATAGAAAAGTGAGCGATTATTGGAATCAAGTGGATTTATATATTGGCGGAACAGAACATGCGGTAGGCCATTTATTATACAGCAGAATGTGGACCAAGGCTTTGTATGATTTAGGTCATATTGGTTTTGATGAACCATTTAGAAAATTATTGAACCAAGGGATGATTCAAGGGAGTTCTAGATTTGTGTATCGGGATAAAAACAATCCCAATCAATTTATTTCTGCAGGATTAATTGTAAATTATGATATTCAACCAATTCATGTTGATGTAAACATGGTAGATGGTTTTGAACTTGATATTGCGGCTTTCCGTAAATGGAGAAATGGAGAATATGCTAACGCTGTTTTTATTTGTGAAGATGGTAAACTATTAGAATCTCATGCTCCTTTTGAGGGGTCGGGGGTGAAATACATCTGCGGTGCAGAAGTAGAGAAAATGTCTAAAAGCAAATTCAATACCGTTAACCCAGATATTTTGGTAGAAAAATACGGTGCCGATACTTTCAGAATGTATGAAATGTTTCTAGGCCCTGTGGAGCAAAGTAAACCTTGGGATACCAAGGGTATTGAAGGTGTGCATCGATTCTTAAAGAAATTGTGGCGATTGTTTTTTGATGAAATCAAGGGTAAGGTTTGGAATACCGATGCAGCAAGTGCGGAAGAGTTAAAAGTGTTGCACAAATGCATTAAAAAAATTGAAGAAGATACAGAGCGTTATAGTTTTAATACGGCAGTAAGTACTTTTATGATTTGTGTAAATGAACTGGCCGACTTAAAATGCAATAAAAAAGAAGTGCTGGAGCAATTATTAATAATGCTAACGCCTTATGCGCCACATATCAGTGAAGAGCTTTGGGAAAAATTGGGTAATAAGGGTTCTATAATGGATGCTCAGTTTCCAACATTCAATGCTGCTTATGTAACAGAATCTTCTAAAGAATATCCAGTAAGTATCAATGGCAGAGTGAGAACCAATATCAATATCAGTTTAGACGCAGATGAAGCTACCGTTCAATCAATTGTATTGGCCAGTGAATTGGTTCAGAAGTGGTTGGAAGGTAAGGCAGTTAAAAAATTCATTTTTGTAAAAGGAAGAATGATCAATGTGGTTATTTAAAAAAGGCATTTTTATTGTAATTATTTTTTTAGTAGTTCGTTCTTTGAATGCACAAGATAGCCTTAGGCCTGAGCCAAAAAAGACCATTCGCAATTTCATGAATCCCGACTCCTTGGCCCTGATCAATTTAAAACTTGTTCCGGTTCCTATTTTTACTTCGTCTCCAGAAACCGGGGTTCGTTTTGGTTTGGCAATGGAGTATTTATTTAATGCAAAAGAAAAAGGAAAGAACAAGGAAGCACGCGGATCTTTTATTTATGGTCAAATGACTTACAGTACTAAAAACCAATTAGATTTTTCGAGCACTTGGCAGGTTTTTAGTAGTGGGGAACGTTTTGTATTCAGGGGTAATGCGGGTTTTCAGCGATTCAATGAAAGGTATTGGGGAGTAGGAAACAATGGTTCGAAAAATGAAGATTACAACAACCAATTTTACAATCGGGTATATTTAGAAAGTAGGGTATATAAGTTGTTGAAACGTCAAAATTATTTTGGTATTACCCTCAATTTTAGCAATACCTATAATCTTACTTATTCAAAACCATTAAGTGCTGCAGACAATCAAGTGCTTGGTATTAATGGCAGTAAAGTATTGGGAATGGGGCCAGCATTTTTGCACGATAGCAGGGATTTTCCTTTTAGCGCTCAAAAAGGTGCATATGCAGAAGTATATTATCAGTATCATATTCCTGTGCTAGGCGATCAATTTAATTACAGTGAATTAATGATCGATTTTAGAAAATACTTTCCAATTACTAAGTTAAATATTTTGGCTTTTCAATTGATGTCTAGATCTACTTTTGGAAATGTTCCATTGCGAGAATTACCACGTTTAGGAAGCGCAACAATGATGCGTGGATTTTTCACAGGACGCGTAAGGGATAAATCCTACACTGCTGTTCAGTCAGATTTTAGGTTTCATATTTGGAAATGGATTTATGGATCTGCATTTGGTTCTGCAGGAATTTTAGGGGAATCTTTCTCCGATTATAATCCTAACAATAATATGCATTATGCAGGTGGTATTGGTTTGCGTTTCTTGGCAAATAAAAAAAACCGAATATTTATTCGCGTAGATTATGCCCGCAATAGTCTGGCCGGATCTGCTTTTTACATTCGTTTGAATGAGGCTTTCTAAGCCGTTCATGTAAATTAAGTGTTTAAGCTTTATTCTGATTGCTTAATCTGTATATTTATAGTCCAAAATAATAGCTATGTACAAAGTTTTTATTGGTATTGCAATGATGGCGATACTATCTGTTTCTAATGCCCAAAAAAAGCAATTGGAGAATGCCGATTTATTGGCCAATAAATTGCCTAAAAATTTTATCAATGGTATTCCAAATGTGGTAAAATGGTTGGATGACGAATCGGTGATTTTAAGACAAAGAATACATCCAGATTCTGCTCAGAAAAATTATGTGATGGATGTTAAAACTGGCAAACTAACGGAAGCAACTGCAGATCAAATGAAAGGAGCAGTTCCTCCCACAAAATCAGTTGCTGTAAAAAACAATGATTTGTTCTATAAAAATGGAGCTGTTGAAAAGCAAATTACGTTTGATAAAACAGAAGAAAAAAATCCCACCTTTTCTCCAGATAGTAATTATATAGCCTATACAAAGGGCAATGATCTATATACTTATAATTTAAGCACCAATAAAGAAAATAGATTAACAACCGATGGCACCACAACTACATTAAATGGTTTTGCAAGCTGGGTGTATTGGGAAGAAATTTTTGGACGCGGTACACGCTATCGTGCATTTTGGTGGAACCCAAATAGCAAACAGTTGGCCTATATGCATTTTGACGAAAGCATGGTACCTATGTTCCCCATCTACAATAGCGACGGACAACGTGGTTTTGTAGAAGAAACCCGTTATCCAAAAGCTGGAGAAAGAAATCCAGAAGTAAGGGTTGGTTTTGTAAGTGCAGAAGGTGGTGCAACTACTTGGGCTGATTTTAATGATAAAGATGATCAATATTTTGGATGGCCTATTTGGCGTGAAGATGGATCTAGTTTATTGGTTCAATGGATCAATCGTGGACAAGACCATTTAAAAATATTCGATGTGAGCCCAATGAATGGTTCCAAAAAAATCATGTACGAAGAAGAACAAAAAACTTGGGTAGATTTAGAAGACAAAGCAGGTGGTAGAATTGTATTTTTAAAAACAAAGCCAGCATTTGTTTTAGAAAGTGATAAAACAGGTTGGAATCATTTATACCTGCATAATAACAATGGAACATTAATCAATCCTATTACATCAGGCAACTTTACCGTGTTGAGTGTACTATTGATCGACGAAAAAAATAGCCTTGTTTATTTTACTGCAAGAGGCAAAGAAAATACTGCAAGAGTAGATTTATATGCTGTTAAAATGAATGGAACAGATATGAAGCGTTTAACTTTTGGAGATTACCAGCACCAAGTTAGCTTATCTCCAAACGGAAAAAATTTCGTTACAACATATAGTAATACTCAAACACCAACAAAAGTTGCTTTGTTGGATACAAAAGGGAAATTGGTAAGAGAATTAGGCGATGCAAAAGGTACTGATTTAGATAATTATGCTTTGGCCAAAACCGAATTAATCAGAATTAAAAGTGCTGATGGATTATTTGATTTACCAGCGATGGTTACTTGGCCATCCAATATGGATCCAAACAAAAAATACCCATTATTGGTGAGCATCTATGGTGGACCTAATGCTGGAACTGTAATGGATGGTTGGAAATGGAATGCCAATCAACAATTTTATGCACAAGAAGGAATGATTCAAGTGGCTTTTGACCATAGAGCTAGTGGGCATTTTGGAAAAGCAGGTGTAAATTATATGCATCGCAATTTAGGTTATTGGGAGATGGAAGATTATATGACCATGGCTAAATGGTTCATCGAAAAAGGACAGGCCGATCCAACAAAGATTTGTATTACCGGATTTAGTTATGGTGGTTATATGAGTGCTTATGCGTTAACCTATGGATCAAATGTGTTTACTCATGGTATGGCTGGAGGCTCTGTAGTAGATTGGAAATTATACGATAGCCATTATACGGAAAAATTCATGGATACACCTGCAGAAAACCCTGATGGATATAAGAGTGGAAATGTTTTAACACATATAGACAAGTATAAGGGAATGTTGCAAATTGTGCATGGTACCATGGATGACAATGTACATATGCAAAACAGCATTCAATTAATTAGTGCTTTAGAAGACAAGGGTAAGGAATTTGAATTCATGTTGTATCCAGGTGGAAGACATGGATGGGGCGGAGCCAAGGGAGTACATTTCAACAACCTTAAAACCAAATTTATATATAAATATTTATTAGAGAAGCCTGTTCCTAAAGGGGCTTTGCGATAAATGATTTACTAAAAAAGCCATCCTTTTTTGGGATGGCTTTTTTGTTTATAATTAACCAATTGTTATTTTATTGTCTTCAACATTTCTTTCACAGCTGCTTCAATTTGAGTATCTTTCCCATTTATGAAAGCTTTATAAGGAAGTGTTACTTTGATGTCTGGCTCTAATTGAAAATTCTCTAAAGCTCTTTGTTCTTTCACTCCATAATTACCGATCATTGGAATGCCAAATACCATGGTAGGATCTATTTGGGTTTCCCACCAAACAGAAGTACTGGTGCCTGGAACAGGCATACCAATTAATTTTCCAATCTCTTTTGCTCGATAGGCATATGGAAAAGTATGTGCATCGCTGTAATTGCTTTCACTCATCAAAACACAACTTGGCTTATACCATTTTCCCTGAGGCTCGCCACCAGTTGCACTAAATCCATATGGTTTAAAACTGATATAATTTTTTCCATTTAAAAAATTAGAAAGGTCTTCGTGCAGCCATCCTCCACCATTAAATCGGGTATCTACAATCAAGGCATCTTTTTCTGCATTTCTACCCAATACTTCTTCGTAGACTGTTCTATAACTGGCATCGTTCATGCCTTGAACATGAACATATCCTACTTTGCCACCACTTAATTCTTCCACCATTTTTCGCATGGTATTAACCCATCTGTTATACAATAATGCTTGTTCTGCAGCTCCATTGATTGGCTTAACTACTTCTTCGAAACGAGTATTTCCAGTTTGGTCGAGTACGGATAACAATACATTACTGCCAGCTTTTCTATTTAATAATTGGTTCCAATCCTTAGTTGCAGTAATGGCTTCGCCATCAATTTTTTCTATGATCATTCCAGCTTTTATTTTGCTATTGGCCAAATCTGTTGGTCCATTGGTAATTACTTCAGTAATTTTTAAACCATCACCTCCTGAAAATTCATCATAAAACATTCCCAATGATGCAGTTTGATCACCAGTTGGATTTTGAGGACTGAATCTACCTCCTGTGTGTGAGGCATTTAGTTCTCCCAACATTTCGCTTAAGAGCTCTTGAAAATCATAATTGTTATTGATATGCGGCAGCATTTTGATGTAGGCCATTTTATACATTTCCCAGTTTACACCATGCAAATTGGGGTCATAAAACTTTTTCTTTACTTGCCTCCAGGCATGTTCAAATATATAAGCCCTTTCTCCTGCAGGATTTAATACCATTTCTCCTCTAATTGAAATAGGGGCTATTTTACCTGTTTCTGTTTCTAATTTAGCGAATCCTTGAGCGCTATTTAAGTATAAAGATTTGCCATCTGTGCTGCTGATAAAACCTGCGCCATTGCTTACTCTAGTGATAATTTTTGTTTCTCTAGTTCTGGTATTTAATTCCCATAAATCAGTATTTTTTTCTGTAGTGGCAGTATACCAAAGTTTACTTCCATCAGCTGATAAAGCAAAGCTTCCAATAACCATAGAGTTTTGTGTAAGTCTTATTTTTCTATCATCTATATTTTTGAAGTCTGGTAACCATTGTTTATTGGCAATTGAATTGTTCACTTTCCATGCACTGTCTTTTTTTATGTTATCATCTTTTTCTTTCAGTAAAGCATATTCTTCTTTTGATAATCTAAACTTATCATAACTGTCTTGATCAAAAAACATAATTGAAACATCTGTTTCTCTTGCACCTTGATATGCCAAGGGACGTTTGCCATATTTGTCTGTTGCCCATACCAATGCTTTTCCTTCTAAAGCAAATAATTGACCCCCATCCTGAAAACCACTCTGCGTAAGATCTACACCAGTTTTATCAGATCCATCAACTTTGTACATCACAACTTCGCTGCTGCCATATCTTCCTTTACCACTTCTTATTGCTAGCCATTTACTATCAAGGCTCCATTTGTAATATTGATCTCCATCAGCGTATGAAAAATTCATACCTGCTGGTAAAATTGTTCTACTGGATTTATTGTCTAAATTATATACCCTAACTGTGTTTCTATCTTCTAAATAGGCCAATTCTTTGCCATCAGGAGAAATACTTGGTTGAAATTCTTCTTTGTCTGTTGCCAATATAGCCTCTTCCTTTAAAATGGTGGAAGCATAAAAATAAGCCTCGTCTTTTCTAACTATGCTGGATTTATATATATCCCAACTTCCATTTCTTTCAGTTGAGTAGAATATTGATTTTCCATCTTTACTAAAATCAACCATTCTTTCTTGTTGAGGTGTATTGGTAATTCTTTTGGTTATACCTCCATCTACACTTGTAACAAATACTTCGCCTCTAAATATAAAAGCCAACTCTTTTCCGTTGGGAGAAACTGCATAGTCTCCGTTCGATGCATTTACAGAAACAATCTGTTCTGTATTTGCTTTTATATCTGCACTAATATTGATGTTTACTTTTTTTGGGCTGCCATCATTGTTGATTGTATAAATTTCTCCATTCCAAGAAAAACATAAGCTATTGTTATTGGATCGTGTTAAATGTCTTACTGGATGATCTTTAAAAAAACTAATCTGTGTTTCTGTTTTACCATTGATGCTTCTTTTGAAAATATTCTGAGATCCTTTTTTCTCACTTAAATAATAAACATATTGGTCATCGTTGCTGAATAAAGGTTCTCTATCTTCTCCAATATAATCACTCAATTGTGTATATGTATTCTCCTTAATATCGAATTTCCAAACATCTCTTGTTAATGATGATGTTTGGTGCTTGCGCCAAGGGTCTTCGGTTCCTTTTCTATCTTGATAAATAATACTACTGCCATTGCTATTGTACTGTGCATGTTCCATTCCTGTTGCGGATAGTAAAACACTTCTTCCACCAGTTACCGGTACGGTATAAGTTTGCAAGAATAAATTTCCTCTCGGAAATCTTACGTTTGTATTTACAGTATGTCTTGCACTCCCAAATAAGACTTGCGAATTGTCTATAGAAAAATCAAAGGGATAATCGTTGGAGGAATGATAGGTTAATCTGGTAGCTTCTCCTCCACTAGCCGATATTACAAACACATCAAAATTACCAAATCGATCACTGGCAAATGCAATTTTGTTTCCATCCCTGCTCCAAACCGGTTGATAGTCGTGCGCTTCATGCATGGTTAATGGAAGCGCATTGCCTCCGTCTGCACCCACTTTATACAAATCGCCTTGATAACTAAAAACAATTGTAGTTCCATCGGGCGAAATGGCTGGATAGCGAAGCCATAAAGGGTTTTTTTGTGCCGATACGCTACTAGTAAGTACTAGTACAAAAAAAGCAATGATTGTTTTTTGCATAATCTGGGTATTTTTGAAGAACACTAATATAGAAATTAAAAGGTATGAAAACAATAGATATGGATCAATGGAGCAGAATAATTTCGGAACATACCATTTTTCCTATAGTAAGTTTTGATAAGGCTGTAGATCGATTAAAGTTGATGAATTTTACATCAACTAACGCCGAATTAACAGCTTCCATTTTAGAAGACACTGCGTTGTTTAGTGAGTATGTAAATAATGCATTGGCAGCAGATGGGGCTAAATATGGAATTGGTGGATATAATGAACATAGAACTGTTTATGCGCGCAGTCGGGTTTTTGATGCTAAGCAAGAAGAGGAGCCTCGACGTATCCATTTGGGAGTTGACATTTGGGGTGAAGTTCATTCCGAAATTTACTGTCCGTTGGATGGAGTAGTGCATAGTTTTGCTTTTAATGATCATTTTGGCGATTATGGGGCAACCATTATTCTTCAACACCAGATAGCGGGTTTGCTTTTTTATACTTTGTATGGACATTTAAGTTTGTCTGATATATCAGATTTAAAGGAAGGTCAATTCTTTGCAGGAGGAGATTTATTAGCACATTTTGGCTCACCCTCAGAAAATGGGCATTGGCCGCCGCATTTACATTTTCAAATCATTTTTGACCTGGAAGGAAAGAAAGGAGATTATCCGGGTGTCTGTTCCATTGAAAAAAGGGCCCATTATTTAAGTAATTGCCCAGATCCGTCTATTTTGTTGGGGTTTAAGTGGATGGGTAAAGTAGATTGTTAAAGCCAGGTTTTCAGCCATACTTGATGAATGCTAAACTATTTCTGGAATTCAATGTTACACATCTAAACACATTCATTCAGTGGCATTCAATAGCAATTTCGAGATTCTTTATAAAAAGCTCCTTTCAGAAAAAACCAAAGAAAGAAGTGAGCGTATTATTTTAATAATAGCTATTGCAAGCTTTATTATTCATTTAGCATTGATATATTTAGTTGAATTGGGCATTGTTCCATTCAATAAAGATGCCGATTTACTTAAAAATCCAATTGCAGCTATTTACACACCTTTTTCATTCATACTTATTTATGAAGTTTACCTCTTAATACATTATCTCCCAAAATCTATCAGTATCTATATTAGTAAGCAATATGAAATCATTGCACTTATAATTATTAGACGTTTATTTAAAGATCTCTCCTCATTGTCTCTATCGGATGATTGGTTTAAAATAAAATATGATTTACAATTCACCTACGATATCATCACTTCTATATTTCTCTTTTTTCTTATTTACCAATTTTATATTCATAGTAAAAAAAGATTTAGGACTGCTTCTAAAACACAAGATCAAATTAATAGCATTGGCAGATTCATTAAACTAAAAAAAATATTGGCTACATTTTTAGTTCCACTGCTTGTTTTAGTTGCTATTTATTCGTTTATCAATTGGTTATTAAGTAATGTATATACAAACCCAAACGCTACTATTTCTTTCAACAATATTAATAACATCTTCTTCGAACAATTTTTTACCATTTTGATTATTGTAGATGTTATCCTGTTGTTATTCTCTTTTTTTCACACCGACGATTTTCATAAAGTAATTCGAAATTCAGGATTCATCATTTCTACTATATTGATTAGGCTATCCTTTTCTGTAAGTGGGTTATTAAATAATGTGCTCATTCTTTCTGCCGTTGTTTTTGGACTTCTTATACTGATTGTTCATAACAAATTTGAAGCGCAATTAGCAATAGAAAAAGTGGATTGAGTATTCAATAACTTGTAATATTACCATTGATTATGTAGAATTACCTGTTTTCCTTTTTCATTTTTTAAAGCATACTTTAGCATATTTACCGCAATATCAGCAGCTTTCACCGGCCGATAATTTCGCAATCCGCCAATCATTAATGGAGAAAGTATTTTGAAAACAACAATCCCTATTTTTTCTCCAATACGTTCCACTTTTCTATCTCCTACAATAAATGAAGGTCTGAAAATATACAAAGATTCAAAACCGATTTTAGTTAACCCTTCTTCCATTAAACCCTTGGTTCTGCTATAAAAAATAGCTGATTTTGCATTTGCACCCATTGCACTCACTACTAAAAATTGTTTGCTTCCTGCTCTTTTTTGTAGTGCTCCAATTTTTAATGGATAGTGAAGGTCTACTTTTTCAAATGCTTCTTTTGTTTTGGCTATTTTGATGGTGGTGCCCAAACAACAATAAACATCATCGGCTTCTACTGCAGTGTCTATGGTGTCATAATTGATTATTTGTTCAACCAATTTTGGGTGTTGTTTTTGAATAGATTTTCGAACATATATAATCACTTTTGTATACTGGTCAGACGCAAGTAATAAATCGAGCAATAATCCACCTGTTAATCCCGTTGCCCCTAATAATAATGCAGTTCTTTGATTCATTTTTATAATTTATTCAAAGATAGGTCTGCATTTTTTGTATTTTCGATGCTATATGCCAAACGATAACCTCGGTAATGAATTAAATCAGCTCAACCCAGCAGATAAAGAATTTGAGAATGCCATAAGGCCAAGTCAAATAGATGATTTTGCTGGGCAACCTCAATTGATTGAGAATTTGGTCATATTTATTAAAGCAGCCAAATTAAGAGGTGAGGCGTTGGATCATGTATTGTTTCATGGGCCTCCTGGTTTAGGTAAAACTACATTAAGCAGAATAGTAGCCAATGAGCTGGGTGTGAATATCAAAGAAACATCTGGTCCGGTTATAGAAAAGCCAGGCGATTTAGCAGGATTGCTTACCAATCTTCAGCCGAATGATGTGTTGTTTATCGATGAGATTCATCGACTAAGTACAGTGGTTGAAGAATATTTATATGCAGCAATGGAGGATTTTAAAATTGATATCATGATTGATACTGGTCCCAATGCCAGAAGCATTCAAATCAATTTAAATCCATTCACATTGGTAGGTGCTACCACTAGAAGTGGGTTATTAACTGCTCCATTATTGTCTCGTTTCGGTATTAAATCAAGGCTAGAATATTATAATTCAACAGTACTTCAAAAAATAATTGAAAGAAGTGCTACAATCCTAAATACGGGTATCACCAAAGATGCTGCAAAAGAAATTGCCGGAAGAAGCAGAGGAACACCAAGAATTGCCAATGGCTTGTTGCGTAGAGTTCGCGATTTTGCTCAAGTATTGAATGATGGCAATATCGATTTGGGCATTACCCAACATGCGTTAAAAGCATTAAATGTAGATGCACATGGTTTAGATGAAATGGACAATCGTATTTTGTCTACCATCATTAATAAATTTAAAGGGGGCCCAGTTGGCATTACTACCATTGCAACTGCAGTAGGAGAAGAGCCGGGTACTATTGAAGAAGTATATGAGCCATTTTTGATTCAAGAAGGATTTTTACAAAGAACCCCAAGAGGGAGAGAAGCTACATTGAAAGCTTACAACCATCTTGGGGTTACTATGAAAAGGGGGGAAGCGGGTGAGCTATTTAGTTAGCATTCGCTTAAATGGTTTGGATCTGCGGCTTATGGCGCAACCAATCTAAATCCATTTCCATGAATATTTACAATTTCTATTGTGGTATCTTCTCTTAAATATTTACGTAATTTGGCAATGTAAACATCCATGCTTCTTCCATTGAAATAAGTATCACTGCCCCAGATTTTTTTCAAGGCTCTTTCACGAGGAAGTAAATCATTTTTATGTTCTGCCAACATTTTTAATAAATCATTTTCTTTCGGAGAAAGGGTTTGTACTGAATCTGCGTTTTTAAGTTCTCTTAATTTAGGATTGAAATGGTAAGTACCTAAATTAAACTCAATATTGTCGCTGATTCTATTTTCTTCTTCATTTCTTTTTAGGATTGCTTTGATTTTCATCAACAATACTTCACTATCAAATGGCTTGGTAATATAATCGTCTGCTCCTAATTTATATCCTTGAATAATATCTTCTTTCATTGTTTTTGCGCTTAAGAAAAACAATGGAATATCAGGATCTATATCGCGAATTTCTTCTGCCAATGTAAATCCATCCATATTCGGCATCATTACATCCAACAAGCAGATATCAAATTTTTCGCGTTGGAAAGCTGCCAAGCCAAGTCGGCCATCTCTTTCTAAAGTAATTTCATAATCATTTAGTTCTAGGTAATTTTTTAATACCATTCCTAAATTTGCATCGTCTTCGCAAAGTAAAATTTTGAACTGCTTTTTATCGTCCATATTGCTTTTATTTATATGAATATAGAATTATTGTTCTTGCAAGTTAACGATTTGCCCTTCCAATTTTTTGTTAAAATCTTCAAAATCGGGTTTTAGCGTATTGCTTGTCTGTAAGTGTTTTCATAAAGTTTACCAAGTCGGCTTTTTCTTGGTGAGACAGCCCCAACGGTTTAGCTAAGCTGCTATCAATATTAATCGGGTTCTTTACAAAATCGCGGGTATTATTGTAAAATTCAACTACTTCCTCCAAAGTTTTAAACATGCCATTGTGCATGTAAGGAGCAGTTATGGCAATATTTCTAAGGCTTGGCGTTTTGAATTTACCCAAATCTTCGGTTTTTTTAGAGATATTAAATCGTCCCTTGTCTGATAATGATGCCCCATCGTATAAGCCAATATTTTTAAAATCGTCATTGGTGAAGTCGGGACCCATATGGCAATCGAAGCACTTGGCTTTTTCTCCAACAAATAATTGGCGGCCTCTTTCTTCTGATTCAGATAATTGAATGGAATCTCCAAAAGACAGGTCGAATTTACTCTCATCGGTTTCCAATGTTTTTTCATATGCTGCAATAGCCAATGATAATGTTCTTGCGCTTGGGAGTGTCCCAAAAATTTTCAGAAATAAATTTGTATAAGTTTTGTTTTGATTCAATCTTTTTACGGCTTCATCTATGGGTAAGCCCATTTCTTCTTTATTGGCAATAGGCATTAAAGATTGTTCCTCTAAAGACTTTGCTCTACCATCCCAAAAAAAGTAGGGACGATTTTTCATGTTTAAAACCGAAGGGGTGTTTCTGGAGGAAGCCATTCCATGGATTCCAATACTCAGCGCAACGCTATCCGCAAAACCAAGACTTGGAATATGACAACTTGCGCAACTAACTGTTGAATCTTTGGATAAAATCTTCTCGTTGAATAATTGCTGTCCTAAAGCTTGTTTAGTAGTGATGGGTGCGGGGGCAGTCATAGACAAGATCGTTATCAGCCCAACTAAAATAGCCAGTATATTCCATTTTTTCACCCATCAAAGGTAAATCGAAAATACCCAACAGGGGCTGTTTTTATTACCAGCAGTTTATTAGGAGCATTGGGTTTGGGAGGAAGGTCAACTAGTAAAAGCGATAAGCAATTATCCTATCCATTTAATTTGGTTGGATTCCGAAATATGAATTTTTTCTTCGGATTGAAGTAATTCCAATGCCGACCATATTTGTTCTTTATTAAATTGTTTAAATGTTGCGAGCAATTCATTTACTATAAGTGGTAATGAAGCATTTTCTCTAAGGCTTGTTTCGATTAGTGCAAAATCTGCTCCAGACAATTGTTTCTTTTTTGCTTGTAAACAATTGTCGCAAATACCACAGTTTTTATTGGTAGGATCTCCAAAATAGTTGGCAATGTATTTACTTCTACAACCCTCATACTTGTGGGCATATTCAATAATGGTTCTTATTCTTTCTTCATACAATTGCTTTCTTTTAAGATAAGCATCTTGATTGATTTCCAGATAAGCTGCTGGCGCTCTATTGAGTAAATATTGAATTTGCGGGCTATCTTTTTTGGGTAAATATTCTATGATGCCATGTGTACTTAACTGTTTTAATGCATGGTTGATCTCTTCTATTTTGCAATTGCATGTTTTGGCCAACTGTTGTTCATAAATAGAAACGCGATTGTCGAAAATGCCCTCATAGGTTCTTAACAAAGCTTTGATTACAAGCGCTAATTTTAGATATTGTTTTTCAAATAAATCCAAATCAGTTTTGTTAATGATGAATGATATCTGAGTAGGCAAGAAAATATTTTCCGAAAATTGTATATGACCTTCTTGCTCCAATACTTTTAATACATTGATGGTTAATAGTAAGTCTAATTTAAATCTTTTGGTAAATTCAGTTAAATCGAAATCATAATAAATCCCTTCCCCACTTCCCACAGGTATTTGTAAATAATCTGCAATAGCTTGATAAACCTGTTTAATTACTTTAATAGTAGGGAATTTTTTTTGGGTATTGGTCATTAATTCTATTGTATCTTTTTTCTGATGCAATAAAACTGCATAAGCTCTTTTCCCATCTCTGCCCGCTCTACCTGCTTCTTGATAATAATTTTCTAAACATTCTGTAATATCATGGTGAATCACTACTCTAACATCTGCTTTGTCTATGCCCATTCCAAAAGCATTGGTGCAAACCATCGTGCGAATTTTGTTTTGCAGCCATGCTTGTTGTTTCATTTCTCTTATTGGCTGCCCCAATCCTGCATGATAAAAATCTGCCGAAATACCTTGAATGATTAATGCTTCAGCTATTTTCTTGGTTTGTTTTCTGTTATTGCAATAAACAATGCTACTTCCTTGTACATTTTGTAATATGTCTAATATTTTATTGATTTTGCTTTCTACTAAAAAACTGCTGTACGATAATTTGGGTCTTTCAAATGATTGACGAAATACAGCCGTTTCTTTTAATCCCAATTGTTGAATAATGTCTTTTTGTACCCTTGGGGTGGCAGATGCTGTAAGCGCAATTAAGGGAATATTGCCTAGTTGTTTTCTGGTTGATGCAATTCTTAAATAGGGGGGTCTAAAGTCATATCCCCATTGAGAAATACAATGTGCCTCATCAATTACCAGCAAACTGATGGGTAGCACTGGTATAAAATCGATGAATAGTTTACTTTCCAATCTTTCTGGAGAACAGTATAAAAATTTGAATGCTCCATCTGCAGCATCTCTTAAAGTGTTTTTTACTTCATAAAAACTCAAGCCACTGTGTAAAGCTGCTGCAGCAATTCCTTTGCTGTTTAAGTTATCAACTTGATCTCTCATTAAGGCAATGAGTGGGCTAATTACCAAGCACAATCCCTCCCTCATTAAACCAGGAATCTGAAAACAAATAGACTTCCCTCCTCCAGTAGGTAATAAAGCCAATGTATCATTGCCTGCTATTACTGATTGAATAATTTCTTCCTGCAATGGCCGAAACGCTGCATGCTTCCAATACTGTTCTAATATGGTTTTTGCTTGGTTCAATTAAATTAAGCTACTTTCTTAAAATTAAGCCTAACAGAATTGATGGCCAATACAACATCACTTAATCCCATTACTAAAGCGCTAAAGCCAGGACTTAGAAAGCCCAATGCAGCTATTGGAATGGCTGCTACGTTGTAGAGTAATGCCCAGAAAAGATTTTGTTGTATGGTTAAATAGGTGTGTTTTCCTAAACCCAAAGCCAATGGTAGATTTTTAATGCCATTGTTCATTAAAATCACTTCTGCACTTTGTACTGCAATTTGTGAAGCATCGCTTAAAGATATTCCCACTGTTGATTTTGCTAGTGCTGGAGCATCATTAATGCCATCTCCAACCATTGCAGTAGGTTGCAATG
Source organism: Sphingobacteriia bacterium (assembly GCA_947456855.1). Lineage (GTDB taxonomy): Bacteria > Bacteroidota > Bacteroidia > Chitinophagales > Chitinophagaceae > Sediminibacterium. The sequence continues at coordinate 30,448 of CANGTR010000016.1, forward strand.
CAGTAAGTGCTTCAATGCGCTCTAGTTTTTGCAAAGGGCTTTGCTCCGCAAACACTTGATTGATTTGTAATTTTTTTGCTATGATTTCACAGGCTTCTTTTTTATCGCCACTTAATAAAATAGTTTGAATATTTCTTTTTTTCAAATATTGCATGATGGCGAAAGATTCTGGCCTTATCTCGTCGGTTAAATCTACCCATGCCAATAATTCATTGTTCTTAGTGATATAGATATTGTGTGAATGATCATCGGTTAAATGCATAACCGTTTGAAATGATCCTGCCATGTATGCATTGCCTTCTTTGTCGGTAGCTTTCATTCCAGTGCCCTTCAATTCTTCTATTTTATTGAATCGAATTTCATTGCTTGTTTTCCAATCTTTTGAAATTGTTTTTGCCAAAGGGTGATTAGAATATTTTTCTAAAGAATAAGTAATTCTTTTTATCTCTTCTAGTCCTAATTCCTTTCCTTTTAAAGTCAATTCAGTTTTTTGAATCACAAATTTGCCTGTTGTTAAAGTGCCCGTTTTATCAAAAACAACTTGCTTGATATCTTTGAACAGTTCTAAACTTTTTGTGTTCTTAAAAAATACACCATTTCTGGCAGCCCTTCCTAGTCCTACAGCAATGGCTGCTGGAGTTGCTAAACCCATGGCACAGGGGCAGGCAATTACCAATACGGCAATTGATCGCATAAGGCTTTGGGTAAATGTTTGATCTGCAATGGTATAATTCAGCAAAATGGTTAGCAATGCGATGACAATTACTACAGGAACAAAAACAGCACTTATTTTATCGGCCAATTGTTGTACTGGTGGTTTTTCTGTTTGGGCATTTTTAACCATCTGTAAAATATTGCCTAAAACACTGTCTTCGCCAACTGCCGTTACATAGGCTTTAACCGATCCATTTACCACAATACTTCCTCCAATTAAACCGTCCTTGATTTTTTTGTCTACAGGAATGAATTCTCCGGTTAGAATTGATTCATCGACGCTGATTTCTCCAGACAGTATTTTGCAATCCATAGGAACAGCCTCGCCACTTTTAATTAATATCAGGTCTCCCACTTTTAATGTACTGCTTTCTACAGAAAATACATGTTCTTGGTGTTGATCGTCGTATGCAATCATATTGGCCATTGATTGCTGTGCAGTAACCAATTTTTTCAGTGCAGTTTGTGTGGTTTCTACCGATTTGTCTTCTAGCCAGTATCCTAAAAATACCAATGTGATAATGGTAGCTGTGGTTTCGTAAAAAAGATAATCCGCGGCCTGGTTGGTAAATGTGCCATATAAACTATATACCAATGAAGCAATTGCTCCAAGTGCTATCAGCACATTCATATTGGGAACACCTTTTGTTAAACTACGTAAAGCGCTTCTTCCAAAAAAGTCCATCCCAACAATAAACACTGGAAGGGTTAATGCTATTTGAAGATATGGGTTCATTAAAATATGAATATGTACACCCGGTACCATGTGTAACATTAATGGGAAAGTGAAAATGGCACAAAAAACAAATCGCTGTAAATGAGAAGTAAAGAAAGGTTTTTTTGTATTGGTTGCATTGCCATTTTTAACTTGATAGCCTAAACCATCTATTCCCTTTTGAATTTTATTTTTGTTGATGCCATCAGGTAATTGAAAACTCACATCGCCCCCTAAAAAATTAACCCGCACATCTTGCATTCCTTCTTCTTGCAAATATTTATCGATGGTTAGGGCACAGTTGGTGCAACTCATGCCACTTACTTTCCAATTCACTTTTTCCATAATATGCTATTCTTGCTGAGCAAATTTACGAAATGGTTAGCCCCTTTCATTTTCGAGATAGGGATTATATTAACTGCCTTAGGATTATCTTTGCCTCATGGATGCAATTTTCGAATTAGGTCAAATTGAATCGGTAGCCAATGCCATTTGGAAGGAAGGTAAAAAATTTCCGGTTTGGGCATTTTATGCACCCATGGGTTCTGGCAAAACCACATTCATTCATGCATTGTGTGAAATATTGGGTGTAAAGTCGGCAGTTAGCAGTCCAACATTTGCCCTTATCAACGAATATCAAAGCGAACACAGTGGCACTATACAGCACATGGATTGGTATAGAATAAAAAATGTAGCCGAAGCCATAGATGCTGGAATTGAGGAAATCTTATTAAGTGGTGATACCTGTTTGGTTGAATGGCCCGAAAATGCCCCTAGCTTATTGCCCGATAACACTTTCCATTTAAAAATGGAGGTCTTGGGCGAACATACTCGAAGGATTTTTTCTTTCGATCCTAATGCAGCAGCGTAATTGCTCATTTGTCTGAATCAAATTCGTTAACTTCAAGCTTTAACAATCACCATGGCATTAAATAAACCAAGCATTAGTCCTTCTCTTTTGTATGAAACACTCGAAGAAGTGTTGGATATCAAAATTCCGGGTGCTAAGTTAGATATTGGTATTCCTAAAGAAATTGCATTTCAGGAAAATAGAATTGCATTAACCCCAGATGCTGTAGGGGTTTTGGTAGCCAATGGCAATCATGTTACTGTAGAGCATAAAGCAGGAGAAGGAAGTCATTACAAAGACAAGGATTATGCAGAGGCTGGAGCACAAATTGTTTATGATAGAGATGCTGTTCATAAATGTCCAATCTTGGTTAAGAGTGCTCCTCCTGTTGCCGAAGACATGCCTTTATTGCAGTTGAATCAAACCATCATTTCACCCATTCATTTGTCTGCACTTAAAAAAGAGTACATAGAGAAAATGATGGAGAAAAGAATCACTGCACTCAGTTTCGAAAATTTTAAAGATGATAGTGGTACTTATCCCATTGTGCGAAGTATGAGTGAAATCGCTGGAAGTGCTGTTATGTTAATTGCGGGTCAGTACCTAAGTAGTTTTAATGAAGGAAAGGGCGTTTTGTTAGGAGGAATAAGTGGAATACCGCCAACAAAAGTGGTAATTATTGGCGCAGGAATTGTAGGGGAGTTTGCTACCAGAAATGCATTGGCATTGGGGGCTTCTGTAAAAGTATTCGACAATAATGTGTATCGATTAAAGCAGTTGCAAAATAATTTAGGGCAACGTGTTTGGACAAGTGTTTTAGAGCCTAAAATTTTAGCGAAACAATTAAAAACCTGCGAGGTTGCTGTTGGGGCATTGAGCAACGAATCAGGAAGAGCTCCAGTAGTAGTTACCGAAGAAATGGTAGCCGCCATGCGCCCAGGTAGTATCATCATTGATGTGGCAATTGATCGTGGTGGATGTTTTGAAACAAGTGAACTAACCAACTATAAAGAACCCACTTTTCTTAAACACGACGTGATTCATTATTGTGTTCCTAATATTCCAAGCGGGTTTGCTCGTACAGCAAGCCAAGCCATCAGTAATGTATTGATGCCTTTGCTTTTAGATGTGAGTGAAGAAGGTGGATTGGATGAAATGATTTGGCATAAGTTTAATCTTCGAGAAGGAGTATATTTATTTAAAGGATCATTAACCGATTTTTATATCAGTCAAAAGTTTGATCTAAAATTTACCGATTTAAATCTTTTGATTGCAAGCAGAAGATGATTTATTTCACTGAGTTTGCTATCATATTCTCTAAGATTCATTTAACTGCCTATCATATATTAGCGCTTATATTGAATGGCCTCTCCTGTAGTATGATTGCTTACAAATGTATATCCCAGTAAATTGGCCATTGTTTGTGCAAATTGATTTTGATACAATTGCATGCGATTGTTTACTTCACCTTTTTTGTCAATGCCAGCGCCCATTAATGCAAACCAAATTTCATCAGCCCCAACGATTGTTTTTCCATGGCTGGTCCATTGATTTTTTTTAAGATCTCCTCTGCCATGATCTGTTGTAATCAATAAAGCAGTTTTGTTTTTATAGTAAGGATCTTGTTGAATATAGGTCCAAATTTCTTCAATCCATTTATCTACCTGATTTGCTGCATTTAAGTAAGAACTATACTTTTCTGCATGTGCCCATTCATCTGTTTCACCGTAGGCGATATAAAGTACACTTGGTTTTTTTTCTTTTAGATAATTCATGGCAGCATAATGGGTAAAAACATCTAAACATTCTGAATTGCCCCAGGGCTTATAACTGTCCAATAACATTTCATCTATTAAAATCTGTTTCTCTGTGGGATTGTACTTACTTGCTTTTTCATATCCAGCAATTACCGGAAATCCAGCTCTTTTTTCGTTTAGAATTTGATTAAATGGATCCCAAGCGCCGAATGCTGCCACTTTGTTTTTAAGTGAAGCTTGTTGTTGAAAAAATTCCAAGACATTGATGTTGGGGTTTGCATCAAAGTCATTGCTATTAATTAGTGTGTCTCCATGCCCTGTAAATAGCTCATTGTACCCTGGATAACTAATTCTATATGGGTTGGTAACGTTTACTTTATTTCCATTATCCCTGTTCCCATAAAGTTGCCCATTTTGCGCTATTTCAGTCCATAAAAATGGCATCAATTTTTTTCGTCTTTCTTTTAAGTTGGCAGAAAAGTATCTCGAATAAATTTTATTACTGTCGTTTTCGTTGTATTGTTTGTTGTTTGCCAAAGAAGTATCCATGCCATTGAATAGTTCCTGCCATCTGAATCCGTCAGTGGTTATTATAATGAGGTGTTCTGCTTTTTGAGCATTGCTATTTATAGCAATAAGAAACAATAATATTAGTGTAAAAAAGCGCATTTTTTATTTGTAATCTACAATATTCAAACGCGCTGAACAAATTTCAATTTCCGCATCTTCATTGCTACAAATAATCAATAATTTCTCGGAGCAATATTTGTTGATTAATTGATCATACATCTGCTGCCCCTCTTTGTCAAGATTAGAACAGGGCTCATCCAATAATAAAATAGGGCAATCGGAGAAAATGGCTTGAGCCAATCTTAGCCTTTGTTTCATGCCACTGCTAAAATTGCGAATCTGTTTATTTGTTGCACGCGCTAAGCCAATAACTTCAATTATTTCAGGTATTGAAACGGACGAAAGAAATGGCTTGAAACTTGCATGAAACTGAAGCATTTCGATGGTAGTCATTTCTTCCACCAATTC
>CANGTR010000017.1 GCA_947456855.1 Sphingobacteriia bacterium
AGACATCCCGCTTATAGCATGCCCAGAAGTGCATCCTCCAGCATATCTAGATCCAAAGCCTACCATCAATCCACCAAATGCTAAGATCAAAAATCCTTTTATACTGAATACAGCATCCCATCCAAATAATTCTGCAGGCTGCAATGATACCGGGGCCGCAATACCCATTTTATTTAGGTCACTAATGGTAGCAGCTGAGATTTGCACTGCACCGCCATCAGATAAAAATTGAGCAGCAATAAAACCGCCAATGATCGAACCTATTAAAAACACCAAATTCCATATTTGTGCTTTCCAATTAAAATCAAAAAATTTAGTTCGCTTGCCTAAGCCAGCTGCAGCACAGATGGTGCGTAAATTGGAAGAGAATCCAAATGATTGTCCAAAATATAATAGAAAGAACATGATGCTTGCTATCATGGCTCCAGAGAACCACCAAGACCAGGTTTGAGTAATTAATTCACGCATATGATATTCGATTATTTAAGTTGAAAAGAAATGATTGGTTTAAATAAATGATTGATCAATTTTTCTGTTGCACTTTGGTGAAGCATACCTCCTTTACCATGTGTGCCAATACAGATCATATCCATGTTATTCATTTGATTAAAATGAACAACCCCATTTTCTATATCTTTATCATGGATAACATGACATTCAAAATGTTCAATTGAGTTTAAGTTGGCAAACTGCTTCATATTTGCTTCAATGGAAGCTTTTTCGGAAATAACATCACCCGAGATGATTTGTAATAAATGCAATGTTGGATTAAATGCTTTTAAGATCTTATGCATTAATTTAAAATTCTCTGCAGTAGGCTTAGAAAAATCATGTACCAATAATAAATGATTGATGCTTAGATCAGATCTATCGCACATCAATGATAAAACAGGTACAACAGAATTTCTGGCTACCATTTGCGTGGAAGTTCCAGATATTTTTTCTTTAAATCCCCAAGCTCCTTTAGTACCCATTACTACTAGATCCATTTTAGCCTCAGCAGCATAATTAACTATCGAATCAGTGGTTTTACCCAATATCAAATGAGTTTGAATTGCTGCTCCATAAAGATTTTTTAAATCATCTAATTTTCTTTCTGCAATTTCCTTTTGCTTTTCAACATAAGTAACATCTATTTCGCCACAGGTGCTAATATTACCTGCATTATCCATTGAAACAGTATCTGGTACTGCCAATACATGTAAAAAATGAATCTCCGTTTTTATTTTCTGATCTAGATTTTTAACCATTAAGTAAGCAAATTCTGCTTGTACAGAAAAATCGGTTGGAATTAAAATTTTCAAAGTTTCCATCTAAATATTTTAGGTTAGTGAACAAATTGAGCAACATTTTGCCATGTACCGCCATTGATTACATTTTTAAAACCTTGCTGCTCTAGCAAAGTTTTAGCCATACTGCTTCTGTTTCCACTTCTGCAAAAAACAATGATATTTTGCTTATCACGGAATTGTGCGATTTCCTTTGTAAGATTATCCAAAGGAATATTAACAGAGCCTTTAACATGACCATCCGCAAACTCTCCCGGACTTCTAACATCTACTAAAAATGCGCCTTGCGCTACAACGGATTTAAGGTCTACCGAGGAACCTCCTCCAAATAATTGACTGAATATACTCATGACTTATTTTTTTAAATTGTTATAAAATACTTACTAATCCTGCTTTGGGAACCACCCCCTCTTTTTCTCCAAACAGGCTGCCCATTTTTAAAAACAATTAAAGTGGGCACTCCCTGTACTTGATACTATGTAATAAGCACCTTGTGCTAAACATTCGGTATAAATTTGCTCGATTTTCATAGCCCCTATTTTACGCCATCTCACATTAATTAACTACTGGCTCGCCTGCATTAACCCATTCATTCATGCCTGCAGAATAATTTACAATATTGTTGAACCCATTTTTTGCAAGAATGGAATATGCTATAGAAGCCCTGTCGCCACCCTGACAATGAATCATCACTTTTTTGCTCTTACTTATTTTATCTAATTGATTGGGCAATGTTCCAACAAATACATTGTCTGCTCCTTTTATATGACCACTATTATATTCTGCAACTCCTCTCAAATCAATTGTCTGAACAGATGGGTTACTGATCAAAGACTTTGCTTCAGCCAAATCAATTACTGTTGCTTTTTCAAGTACTCCACCAGACTTGGTATACTCATCTACAGAAGGTAAATAACCAGCTATATTGTCCAAACCAATTCTCATTAATTTTCTTGTTAAATCGTCTAACATAGATTCATCGGCTAATAACATAAATGGTTCATCATAAGTTAAGAACCAACCTGCCCATGTAGCAAAGGAATTATTTCCTTGAATATTTAAACTACCAGGAATAAAACCTGCAGCAAATTCTGTTTTATTTCTTGCATCTAATAGCTTGATTCCCTTGGCCATATTGGCATTCACTTCCTCAATGGAAAGTTTTTTTAACTTAGGAACTGCTGTTAGCAAAGGACGATCCACTTTATTAAGATGTTTCATTTTTGCAAAATACTTTGGTGGTTCTGGTTGATCAGCCAATAGATATTTTACAAATCCAGTTTCATCAGTTGGATATTGAAATGCCCAGTTACGCGCTTTTTCATAACCCACAGTTGTACTAGGAACTGATCCCAAAGCTTTACCACAAGCCGAACCAGCACCATGGCCTGGCCATACTTGAATATAATCTGCTAAAGCATTGAATTTATTAATGCTTTGATACATTTGTTTTGCGCCCATGGCTTGAGTACCGATCATTCCTGCAGCTTTCTCTAATAAATCGGGTCTGCCAATATCTCCAACAAAAACAAAATCACCTGTAAACAACATCACTGGTTCATTACTAGCTGGATGATCTGTCAATAAAAAACTGATACTCTCTGGTGTATGACCAGGCGTATGTAATACTTTGAAACTCAAGTTTCCCAATTTAATTACATCATTATTTTTTAATCCAACATGTGGAAACTCATATTCCCATCCTGCTCCACCTTCGTCTGACAAAAACAATTGAGCACCAGTTAATTGAGCCAACTCTCTTGAACCTGCTAAGAAATCTGCGTGTATATGTGTTTCAAAAATATGTGTGATTGTCATATTATTTGCCTTCGCAATTTCTATGTAAGTATCAACATCTCTTTTAGCATCAATTACAGCGGCAACACCTGCTTTTTGACATCCGATGAAATAACTTGCTTGTGCTAAACTTTTGTCGTAAATGTGTTGAAAAAACATATGAATTTATTTTTTTAGTTTTTAAAATGATAAAGCAAATATCAGATATTGCTATTCCTTGTTTGGTAACATTTGTTGCATTTAGTGGCCTACTCCTGAAGGAAAAAATAATTCCTTAAAAATGATATAGATACCCATTATCAATACAAACCATCCAAAAGCTTTTTTAAGTTTTTCACCTGGTATTTTTTTAGATAAAAGAATGCCGCCAAAAATACCCACCACTGCAAATGATGTGAAAGTGAGCAATAATTTCCAATCAATTACTTGAGCTCCCTGCAAATCGCCAGTGAAGCCTATCAATGATTTTGCAGCAATAATAAATAGTGAAGTTCCTACTGCTAATTTCATCGGCATTTTGGCCAATAAAACCAATGCAGGAATGATCAAGAAACCGCCTCCTGCGCCTACCAATCCTGTAAGTACCCCAACAATTGCACCTTCTAATAAGATCATTGGGTAATTGTAAACCATTATTGAAGATTCCTCATTTGCTGATTTTTTACCCGGCCTAATCATACTAACAGAAGCAAGTATCATTACCAATGCAAATAATAACATCAATGCAATTGGCTTTGTTATAGCCAACCCTCCAATAGAAACCAATTCAGCAGGTATCAAAGGCACCACCCATAAACGAGTGGCATATACGGCTGCAATCGATGGAATTCCAAAAATGAGCACTGTTTTAAAGTCAACTCTTTTTTGTGTTGCACTTTGAATACCGCCTACTAAAGCAGTTGAACCAACTATAAACAATGAATAAGCAGTTGCCAATACTGGATCAACCCCCATTACATAAACTAAGATTGGAACTGTTAAAATTGATCCTCCACTACCTATAAGACCCAATGAGATACCAACTAAAGCTGCAAGTAAATAACCTACTATTACCATTGATTATAATTTAGAGCACAAAATTGCTGAATGAAAAAAGAAAAAATGGTTACAAAAGTTACATTAAGGTAAAAAAAAGGATTACCTATTTGGTAATCCTTTTAAGAGGTCCCGAGCGGATTCGAACCGCTGTGGAAGCTTTTGCAGAGCTCTGCCTAGCCACTCGGCCACAGGACCATTATTTGGACTGCAAAAATAGCATAAACTAAGTAATTTTAAAATTCTAAATAGTATTTAACGAAATTTGTACCCTAACAAGCCAAATATGAAACAAATTGCAGAAAGTGAATTAATCATCAATAGCCGCGGAGCGGTTTACCACCTCAATCTCAGACCAGAGGAATTGGCTGATACCATCATTACTGTTGGCGACCCCGATAGAGTGGCCAATGTGAGCAAACATTTTGATCAAATTGAAGGGAAATATGAACACAGAGAATTCATTACACATACAGGAATCATCGGCAATAAAAGGCTTTCAGTAGTATCCACGGGCATTGGAACAGACAATATTGATATTGTTTTGAATGAATTGGATGCTTTGGCCAATATTAATTTTGAAACCAGAACAGTAAATCAACAATTGAAGCGTTTAAAAATCATAAGGGTAGGCACTTCAGGATCATTGCAAGCAAATATACCTGTAGACAGTTTCGTAGCCAGCACACATGGGATAGGCATTGATAATCTGATGAATTTTTATAAACAGGATAATAATGACGAAGAACATGCCATTCTTCAATCATTTATTAATCATACAAAGATTGGCAAACATGTATCAACTCCTTATATAGCATCTGCAGCACCTGGATTACAGAAATATTTTGTAGAAGGCTTTCATCATGGGATTACAGTTACATGTCCTGGATTTTATGGCCCACAAGGAAGGGTTTTAAGACTAGCATTGCAATATCCAGACCTGGTAAATGACCTGCCAACCTTTAGGTATGGTAATCATTTAATTACCAACTTTGAAATGGAAACAAGTGCCATTTACGGATTAGGCAAATCCTTAAACCATTATTGCCTGAGCCTCAATGCTATAGTTGCAAACAGAGTAGCACAAACCTTTAGTAAAGATGGAGCAAAAGCAGTAGAAAATTTAATTGAGAAAACACTGGAAATATTGTGCAAAATGCCATAACTATTTTTCCCAAAAACAAGGAGTTTAGATTGTTGGCATGTCGGATACCTAACAGAAGTTGCCAATTCAACTAGCTTTTGCACTTACAATCTTTTACCTTTAAATTGCAAGATGCAATTGGATTTTAAAAAATATCAAGGGGCGGGAAATGATTTTGTTATCATCGACAATCGCAAAGGAAATATTCAATTAACCAAAGCACAAATTCATTTCTTGTGCAATAGGCGATTTGGAATTGGTGCAGATGGATTAATGTTACTCAACAGCTTAGAAAATGTTGATTTTGAAATGGTCTATTTCAATGCGGATGGTGCCGAAGGAAGTATGTGTGGAAATGGGGGCAGGTGTATTACTCAATTTGCATATGACCTAGGTATTCATAAAGAAAATTATCTTTTTCTTGCTTCAGATGGACCACATGAGGCATTCTTTGGAAAAAATAATTGGATTCATTTAAAAATGAAAGACGTAAACACCATTACAACCAACAACGAGGGATTTGTTCTAGATACCGGATCGCCGCATTATGTGAAAGAAGTAAATGATGTTGAAACAACTGATGTAGTGCACAATGGCCGTGAAATCAGGTACAGTGAAGCATTTAAGGAAAAAGGCATCAATGTTAATTTTGTTGAAGTTGAACACAATAAAATTATTGTAAGAACATATGAACGTGGAGTTGAAGATGAAACCTTAAGTTGTGGAACAGGGGTAACTGCCTCAGCATTGGTCTTTGCACATAATGACAATGGATTTAACAGAGTTGAAGTAAGCACTAAAGGCGGCCATTTAGCAGTAGAGTTTGATAAAATTGGCGAACATCAATTTAATCATATTTGGCTATGCGGCCCTGCAACCTTTGTTTATGAAGGTTCTATCGAAATAAATTAAAATTACCCTAGCATTCATACCATCCACATTTAATTGAGCTAACAAAGAAATTCATGATACAGTATTTTAAAAATATAGAAGGTCGCACCATAGAAATAGAAAAAGCAGATCAGGGAGTTTGGGTAAATTTAGTACCCCCTTTTAAAGAGGAGGAGTTTATTGAGATCAGCAAAGACTTAAACATACCCATTGAGTTTCTAAGAGACTCATTGGATATAGACGAAAGACCAAGGTATGAAACAGAAGACAATGTAAAGTTTTTGATTATCAAAACGCCAACAGAAAATAATTCATTTAATGATAGCGATGCATTTTATATTACTATTCCTATCTGTATCATCTTAACGCACAATCAGATCATAACCGTTAATTCATTTGACAATGGAGCAATCAAAAAGTTCTTAAACAGTTTTCAAAAAAGCCATCCAGACAAAAGAAATATGATGGTATTAAAAGTATTTGAAAAAGTAGTTCAAACTTTTTTAGATTACTTAAAAGAAATCAATCACAATAGGAATCAATACGAACAAAGTTTGTATGATAGCAATAGCAATGTAGATTTACTCAAACTCATGCGTGTTCAAAAAAGCTTGGTGTATTTTGTAACAGCATTAAGGAGCAATGAAATGCTCATGATGAAAATGGAGCGAACCAATTTCTTGGGATTGAATGAAGAAGAGCGAGAATTCTTACAAGATTTAATTGTAGACACAAGTCAGGCTTTAGAAATGGCCAATATTTATACCAATATCTTAAGCAGTACATTGGATGCATTCGCAAGCATTATTAGTAATAATTTAAATAATGTAATGAAAAGATTAACATCCATTACCATTATTCTTTCTTTACCCATTTTAGTTACCAGTATCTATGGCATGAATGTAGACCTCCCCTATCAACACTCTACCCATGCATTTTATATTCCGGTAATTTTATCGTTAGTGGTTTCCGTAATCATTAGTGGATATTTTTATAAAAAGAAATGGTTTTAAGCAATGGCCCTTTTTAATATTAGAATTTACGGACTGCTTTTAGACAACCAACAAAGGTTATTGGTAAGCGATGAATTTATTAAAGGAAATTTTTTTACTAAACTACCAGGTGGTGGCTTAGAAATTGGAGAAGGAACCAGAGACTGTTTAAAGAGAGAATTCAAAGAAGAAACCGGCCTAGATGTTGAAATTGGCAAGCATATTTATACCACAGATTTCTTTCAAATTTCGGCATTCAATAATAAAGATCAAATCATTTCCATTTATTATTGGGTTCATGCAAACGATATAAGTAATTTAATTACAAAAACGAAATCATTCGATTTTGAACCGCATCAAATTGCAGACCCTGCAAAAGAAGCAGAAGTTTTTAGATGGGTAGAATGGAATGATTTATCCAAAGACACCATGTCTTTACCCATTGATAAAATAGTGATTGATTTACTTAAGGGTAATTCCTAATCCAGGTCTTCCGCTAAGCATCACTTTGCCAAAATCAAAATCGAGCCCGCTTGCATTGTCTTCTGCAAGCAATAAAGGTCCGTCAACATCTACATAATCCAACTGCGGTAAAAAATTTGCGATGGCAGCCGATCCAATTGTGCCTTCATTCATACTACCCATCATCACTTTCATGTTTAATGACCTCGCTTCATTGATCATTCTTAAGGCCGGGGTGATTCCACTGCATTTGGTTAGTTTAATATTGATACCATGAAAATGTTGATGACATTTTTGAACATCCTGTTCAAACACACAACTCTCATCAGCAATCAATGGTAAAATAGACTGCTGATACAATAATGCCATACCATCCCAATTGTCTTTTGCCAATGGTTGTTCTATAAATGTTACCCCCAGCTCTGCCAACTGAGGAATTTTATCTACCGCTTCATCTACAGTCCATCCAGCATTTGCGTCAATTCTAAATTCAGCATTGGTATGTTTTCTTAGCTCCTTTATGATGGCAATATCTTCACTTGTTCCTAACTTGATTTTGTAAATAGGCCATGGCTTTGCTTTCATTTTAGCAACCATTTTTTCAATGCTATCTATCCCTATTGTATAATCCGTGAGTGGTAAAGTACCCGACCAATTAGTGTCCCATAAATCAAACAAAGGTTTTGCTTTCATTTGCCCAAATAAATCCCATGCAGCTATATCCAAGGCACAAACTAAAAATGGATTATTAGGAAACAAATGATGTAAATAATGCCAATACCGTTCAGGTGCTGTTAAAGCAAATTTTTCAATCAGCTTTTTCTTAGATTCCAAATCAGCTATCATTTGATCAACTGAAATATTGTAATAAGCAATAGAGGGCCCTTCTCCATAACCAACAAAGGGGCCCAAGGATAACTTAACCACCAATGCAGGTTGGTGGGTTTTTGTTCTACCATTTGAAATCGTAAATGGATATTCAAATGGCAGGTTAGTTGTAAAATAGTCAAGAATCATAATAAATTAATTTATCTGCCCGATAATTGAATAAATTCAGCCAACTCCTTATTAAAAGAGCTGGCTTTTTGTAAATCTTCTATATTGATATGCATTCTATATTGCCAATAATGATTGGGGTTTGTAGGAATATTAATTTGCTCTTCCCTTGGATCTTCGCGTCGGACTAATTCACTAACACCCAATAAATCTTGTATTTGAAAAACACTCCATATTGCAGGCGAATAGAGATGTTGAACTACGATTGCCTTATTAATCCAAGCTTCACAAAAAAACGGCGCATCGCCCCATTGCCCTAATTCCTTATTATAGAATTGCTGTGTTCTGCTTTTATCTTCTTCCCACCATCCACGTATTGTACTCATATCGTGTGTAGAAGGTGTAACTACACTTAAATAAGGAGCATCTTTCGGATGAAAAAAAGTAGTTGCAGGATCTTTTGGCATTCTTTGAATTTCTAAACTAAGCAGCCCCAACTGCTGCATTACATCAGGCAGACATGCGGGCACTAATCCAAGATCTTCTCCACAAACAATCGCATTGGATACTCTTTTCAATGAAGGCAATTTTTGATATGCTTCTTTTTTCCAAAAATCATCTTGTCTTTTAAAGAAATAGTCTAGATAACAATTTTTTAATTGCTGCTTTGTTTCATCTGATAAATATTTAAATGAAGTAGTAGTTTCCATCCCAAACCTAAAATGAAAATATTGTCCATCTCCATGAGCATCAAATAAAATGACATTGCTGATGAGATTGTAGAGCCCTTGTTTGATCTTTTGTTGCCGATCATCGGCTGCTAATTTGGCAAAATGTGTTTCCACCAGCCTTTGCGTTGCAAACGCCTTCTTTAATTGAAAAGTACCATCTTCATTGTTGGATAGAAACAAACTTTTAACCAATTCATTATCATAACCAAAGTATTCCCAAAGTACAGCTTCCGTAATAAATGGTTGGGTATATCTGTTATAATCAAACCAAATACCATGCTGAGTAAATTCATGTATATGAATAGGTAATGCGGGAACAAAATGCCCCATGATACCTTCAACAGCATTAATTGGAATACTCCAAATTCTAAAAAATCCAAGTATATGATCTATTCTAAAAGCATCAAAATAATGGCTCATTTGCTCAAATCTTAGCTTCCACCAAGCAAAACCATCTTCTTGCATTTTTTGCCAATTATAAGTGGGGAAGCCCCAGTTTTGGCCTTTGAATGCAAAATCATCTGGCGGAGCACCTGCCTGAAATTCCATATGAAATAAAGCTGGATTTTGCCAGGCATCTGCACTGTAACGGTTAACCCCAATGGCAATATCGCCTTTCATGATTACACCTTTGCTATGCGCATAAACTGTAGCTTTTTTTAATTGAGAATGTAAATGGTATTGTATAAAATAATGTAAAGCAATGTCGGAATATGCTTCTGAAGACGGATGGGCCAAAGCTTGGATATCCGCCATATTAAAGTGTTTATATGCTGGCCATTTATCAAAATCGACTATTCCAAATTCATCGCGCAAATAACAGAAAACAGCGTATGCTGTTAACCAATGTTTATTTTGATCAAAAAAATGAATAAAATCTTTTGAAGCCAATTGCTCAGCACCTTCTGCTCTATACACTTCTTTTATAAAAGGCATTTTTAAAGCAAGCACAGATTCATAATCTACTACTTTTAGTGCATTGAGTTTTCCCCCTTCGGCTGCCAGCTTCTTTAATTGTTTTTTGTATTTATTGCCAGCCAATACTTTGATGTTTAAATATATTGGATGCAATGCAAATGCAGATATTGCCGCATAAGGATAGGAATCTTTAAAAGTATTGGAAGCAATTGTATCATTAATTGGAAGTACTTGAATCATTTTTAACC
Organism: Sphingobacteriia bacterium; assembly: GCA_947456855.1. GTDB lineage: Bacteria > Bacteroidota > Bacteroidia > Chitinophagales > Chitinophagaceae > Sediminibacterium. Next base: position 10,504 of record CANGTR010000017.1, read on the forward strand.
CAACCGAAGCGGCCCAATCTACCAACAATTTTAGATCGGAAAATTCTCCAACACCAAATCCCAGCGCTGATCTTAAACTAAATACGGGTATTGCTACACCCGCCCCTTTCCAAGTATTGTTGGGCAAACACGCATACCCATCATCAACCATTGTTTTCTTTCCTTTTGAAATTACATCATCCAATACCCTGTTATTCCCATTTTCAAAACCAATCATTTTTTTATTGGCTAAATCATACACTCCATATTTATATTCAATCGGGAATATTGCTTTGGATAAGTTCAATGATATTTCAAAATGATCAGAACCATCTGATCTTCCTAATAAAATGGGCACTGTTGTATCCCAATTATTTAATAATTCATCTGACCCAAGCAAACATAAAACCTGGCCTTTGGCAAGTAGCGGACTTTTTACTTTAAATGTATGTGTAATCAATTTTGGAATCGATACTTCATTTTTTGTAAAATTATTTTTTAGCAATACTTGCTGAAACGCATCCGTATAAAAACTGTTTTCAAAATACCCGGCATGATTCCAACTATCTACCAATACCATTGCTGAAATTCTATTTGACGCTATTGTCAATTGTTTATCTTTCCCCCAATCAACAACAACCGATCCATCTGCATTTTTAAGTAAGTAATTGTAGCGAAAAGATTCTTGCCCATTTGCTGGTATTGGAAAATCCAATGATGCACTCCAAAACGCTTCATTTAAGTATTGCATTGGAGTGGCCTTTAGTAAATCATCATTTCCCAAGTATGGGTGTGCACCGGTTACAAATAAATGTTGACCATCCACCGTTTTAAATCGAACTTGAAATACTACTTTAATTGTTTGATTTGATGAAGTAGCTTTAGGTGTTTTTGTTGATGGTATTTTATCATTCGTTTGTTTTTTTGTTGGCATAGTTAACCACTTACAAATCAAAATTAGTTAACAATAGGTTATTTTAACACAAAAATTAATCACCACACCCTGTTCTATTGATTAAATTGTTGATAGCATCATATCAGCAGCTTTTTCTGCAATCATTATTACAGCTGCATTGGTATTACCTGAAACAATCGTAGGCATTATCGAAGCATCTACTACCCTTAACCCTTTTACTTTGTGAACCTTCAATTGATGATCGGTTACAGCCATTGAATCTGCTCCCATCTTACAAGTTCCAACTGGATGGTACAATGTTTCCAAACTCTTCCGAATATGTGTCATTAACGCTTCATCAGTATCATTAGCTGTTGGAAAATTTATACCATCGATTGTGTAGGCTTTTAATGCAGGTGCAGTAAGAATTTCCATTGCCTTTTTTAATGCAATCAACAAAACTTTTTGATCTTTTTGAGTAGATAATGCATTGTGATTGATAACGGGAAAATCTTTGGGATTTGCCGAATTCAAACCAATACTGCCTCTGCTTTCTGGATGTAATAAAATCGCCAGAATTCCCAAACCATCTTTTCTGGAAAATGTTTCCATATTGTATATATCTGTAGAATAATCATTGGAAATACCCAGAGGTACAAAATGAAATTGAATATCTGGTTTATCCAATTCACTGTCAGATTTAATAAATGCATTTGCTTCTAAAGGGCTATTTCCCAATGGCCCTTTTTTAAAAAACAGATACTGTAATAAGGCCTTGGTCATATCCCAAGGTTTAAGCAAAGAATTACCTGTTGGCATTGTAGCATTGGCACTTACTCCAGACCAAAAATGGTCTTGTAAATTCTTGCCTACACCAGGCAAATCCATTATTACATCAATACCCACTTTTTTTAATTCAGTCGGATCTCCAATTCCGGATAGCATTAAAATTTGAGGAGATTGAATGGCGCCTGCAGATAATATCACTTCGCAATTGCAATTAATTCTTTCAGATTTTACATATGCAGTTTCTACCTCAACTCCTGTAGCCCTTCCATTCTCGATAATCACACGTTTTACCAACGTATTGATTTTTACTGTGAGATTGGGTCTTCGTATAGCAGGTTGAAGAAAAGCTGCCGCGGTACTATGTCTTCGATTGTTTTTAATAGTAAATTGAAGTAAATGAGCCCCTTCTTGTTTTTCGCCATTGTAATCCGGGTTTTTAGGAATCCCTATTTCACTACAAGCTTCAACAAATGCCTTTGCAAATAAACTTGGTTGCTCTGATAAGGTTACAGAAAGTGGCCCATCCTGGCCATGATATTCAGATTCAAAATTTTTATTGTTTTCCGACTTTATAAAATAAGGAAGTACATCTTGGTAACTCCATCCCTTATTGCCTAAACTAGCCCACTCATCAAAGTCAGCTTTATTGCCTCTCACATATGCCATTGCGTTGGTAGCACTACTTCCACCTAAAGTTTTACCCCTTGGAATATACAATTTCCGATTATCAATTGCTTTTTGGGGCACCGACCAGAATTGCCAATCAACTTCCGTTCTATTTAGTTTAGAATAAGCTCCAGGAATGGATATTTCTTGCTTATTACCTGGCCCACCAGCTTCTATCAACAATACTTTTTTTGATGTATCTTCAGATAAACGATTAGCTAAAACACAACCTGCAGAACCAGCACCAATTATTATATAATCGTAAGTCATTGAATAAATATAGTAGAAATAATCGAATCGATGGTTCTTGATTTGAACTTACTATATTTGTAAACTAACAACTGTTCGTACATGAATTTAGAAAAAAATCGTAGTGAAGATTGGATGAAAATGATGATTAGCGAAGTAAAGCGCCAGATGGAAATAGTAAAGTTAGGCGGCGGCAAAAAATCAATGGAGAAACAAAAAGAACGCAACAAGTTAACTGCCCGCGAACGCATCAATTACTTGCATGATTCAGATAAACCATTTATTGAGATTGGTGCCTTTGCTGGATATGGAATGTATGAAGCTGAAGGAGGTTGTGCTTCAGGTGGAACAGTAGCAGGAATTGGTTATATCAGTGGAAGACAATGTGTAATTGTTGCCAACGACCAAACAGTTAAAGCTGGCGCTTGGTTTCCTATCACAGGAAAGAAAAATTTGAGGATGCAAGAAATTGCCATGGAAAACAGGCTGCCCATTATTTATTTAGTGGATAGTGCTGGTGTTTTTTTACCCATGCAAGATGAAATTTTTCCAGACAAAGAACATTTTGGTAGAATTTTTAGAAACAATGCCCGGATGAGTGCCATGGGAATTACTCAAATTGCCGCAGTGATGGGTGCTTGTGTTGCAGGGGGAGCTTATTTACCAATTATGAGTGATGAAACTTTAATGGTTGAAGGAAATGGCAGTATTTTTTTAGCAGGGTCTTATTTGGTAAAAGCAGCTATTGGAGAAGATATAGACAATGAAACTTTGGGCGGTGCAGATACCCATAATTCAATCAGTGGCATTGCAGATTATAAATTTAGTACCGAAAAAGAATGCCTGGATCATATCAAAAAAATAATGAACAAATTAGCAGCTCCAGCCAATGCTGGATTCAATAAAATTGCTGCCAAAAACCCAATAAAAGATATTGCATCTATTTATTCAATTATTCCAGAAGGCAATTTAAAGCCTTATGATATGCAGGAAATTATTGAATTACTGGTAGACAATGGCGAATTTGATCAATTTAAAAAAGACTATGGGAAAACCATTCTTTGTGGATATGCAAGAATTGAGGGTTGGGCTGTTGGAATAGTTGCCAACCAAAGATTGGTGTCTAAAAGTAAGAAAGGAGAAATGCAAATTGGGGGTGTAATTTATAATGATAGTGCTGATAAAGCAGCCCGATTTATTATGAATTGCAACCAGAAAAAAATACCGCTGGTTTTTTTACAAGATGTAACTGGTTTTATGGTTGGAAGCAGAAGTGAGCACAGTGGCATCATTAAAGATGGAGCAAAAATGGTGAATGCAGTAGCTAATTCTGTTGTTCCAAAGTTTACTATAGTTATTGGCAACAGTTATGGCGCAGGCAATTATGCCATGTGTGGCAAAGCTTACGACCCTAGATTTATTTATGCTTGGCCATCGGCAAAAATTGCTGTGATGGGTGGAGATCAAGCAGCTAAAACCCTTGCCCAGATTCAGGTTGCCACCATGAAATCTAAGGGAAAAGAAGTAAGTGCCGAAGAAGAAAAATTATTACTGGATACCATTAAAGATCGCTACCATCAACAAACAACTCCCTATTATGCTGCGGCCAGATTATGGATTGATGGCATTATTGATCCTGCACAAACAAGGCAAGTAATTTCTGAAGGAATCAATGCAGCTAATCAAAACCCGCATATCGAATCATTCAGCACTGGAGTATTTCAAGTGTAGTAAATGCATGAACGATTGATTGATTGATTTGATTTATATTGCAATCAAAACATTGTATCTCCTAATTCATATCTCATAATTCATATCTCTTAATTCATATCTCTTAATTCATATCTCCTTTGTCTCATTCATTACATATATATACAGACGGCGCTGCAAGAGGTAACCCCGGACCAGGAGGTTATGGCATTGTACTTTTGTGGGGACAAAAAAGAAAAGAAATTGCTGCAGGTTTTAGACTAACCACCAATAATCGAATGGAATTAATGGCAGTAATTGTTGCACTCAATTCGCTCACTAAAAAAAATATTGCAGTAACTATTTTTACCGATAGTAAATATATTGTAGACAGTGTACAAAAAAAATGGCTGAACAATTGGATCAAAACCGACTTCAAAGGTGGAAAGAAAAACAAGGATTTATGGCATCAATATTACGAACTTTCTAAACAGTTCCATATTCATTTTGTTTGGGTAAAAGGGCACGCAGATAACCCATTGAATAACCGATGCGACGAGTTAGCAACATCCGCAGCAGATGGCACCCATTTATTAATTGACCAAGCGTATGAAGCCGGAATTAATGATTGAACTGATCAGTACACAAATAGACCTATAAATTAAGCCAAGTTCTTGCTGGTTGCATTAGTAGAAAACAATGCAAAACTACCAAAAAGTATAGCTGAGAAAATGGCTGTTGCCATTAGGCTTCCCTGATAAAAAGGAATTCCATCAGCAAAACATTGCATTAAGCCAGCAACTGTTTTTGGGCGGTGCAATCCACCTCCTCCAATCCAAACCATAAAGTTAGATACGATAAAAAATGAAGTTGGAGCTGCAATTGAAGCTGCAGCAATTGAAAAAATATTTTTCGTTTTAACAAAAAAGCCAAAACAAGTTAAGCTCATGAATAATACATAATTCATCCATTGACCATGGTAAAAACCTGGTATAGTAGACATCCCATTTAAATAGAATAACTGATATAAAGTATCAGAAACCAACATGGAAATCAAGGGCAATAAAAAAGCTAATTTTTTATTATTCACTAATAAAGATCCAGCAAAAATGGCAATGGCCATTTGGGGAGCAAATCCAAGGGTTCTATTGGGAATGATTCTATATAAAGCCGATGCCAAAATCATCAAAATAAGTGCAAATATGAGGTTCTTGTTCATTTTCATTATTCAAAATTTCTAAGCAAAAATAGGCGTAAATTGGAATAAGTCCGATTCAATTTTACCCATACTGTTAATAAACTTATGGAACCGGAACAAATGCCTTAAACAAAGTGCAATTTCCCGATGCATATAGCTGATATTCAGCTCCAGGAAGCAAGGCTACTGCTTCTCCCCGCTTTAAAACGATATTATTGTTGATCAAAGCCCCTCCTTCGGTAACAAGCATTATTTCCAATGAACGCGCAATTGCCTCATATTCAGAACCAGCAAATAGATCAATTTTACTAATCCCAAAATCTGGAACAGGGCATGAATAGAGCTTTTCGCCTATTCTTGTTGGCGTTCCTTTCATGATTTCTGGAATCACTTCTTCAAATAAGGTATGTTTCATTAACTCTGGAACATCCACATGTTTAGGCGTTAATCCACCTCTTAAAACATTGTCGCTATTGGCCATTAGTTCTATGTTTTGACCTTCTAAATAAGCATGTGGAACACCTGCTTTTTGAAAAATAGCTTCTCCTGGATTAATTTGTACAATATTGAAAAAATAGATGGAGAAAATACCTCTATCCATATCGGCGGGCAAGTCTTTTCCTTCATATAATTTTGCAGCCCACCAACCTGGATCTTGTTTGGATAATTTCCCATCATGCTTGTGCCTGATTTCTCGTTTCACCAATGGCATTAATAAAGTATTAACATCAGACTGGTCCATTTCCATAATCATTTGATACAATGCCCTAATCCCCTCTTTTTTAAAAAGTGGTAAAAAAACCTTTAGTTCATGAACTTCTTCTAAGGTCTTTTCTAATGCAACATTTTGCTTAAAACCGTGCAGTAACCAAAAATCACTCAATGCCACCATTACTTCTGGTTTATGATTGCGATCTTTATAATTCCGATGCGGTGCATTGATTGGAATTCCTGCTGCCTCTTCTCTATCAAATCCTTTTTCGGCTTCTTCTTTAGTGGGATGAACTTGAATGGATAACATATCGTGCACATCCAATACTTTGAGCAAATAAGGCAATTCGCCAAATCGGTCTGCGATTGCAGCAGTTAATGTATCATTCAAATTGGCATTTACCAATTGGTTTAACGTAATCAATTCTCCATTAATATGAAAACTTGCTGGAGCAGAAGGATGAGCCCCCATCCAATATTCGGCGCAAGGTTTATTCGAATCATTGTGATCACCTATTAAAGTAGGAATATATGATTTCCCTCCCCAAGCATAATGTTGAACTACTCCTTTAATCTTAAAAATCCGTTCATTGATAGTCATATTCAGGTATTTACTCTCTTGTATAACGCTGAAATGCCGAATATCTTGTATCAAAAATTGAATTATGGAATACAATACCCTACAAGTAGGCAAAATAGGTGAAGATATAGCTGTTGACTATTTATGTAAAAAAGAGTACAGCATTCTAGCAAGAAACTGGAGGCATAAGCACTATGAAATAGACATTATTGCCTGCAAAAACAATCGATTACATATTATCGAAGTAAAAACAAGAAATTCTTTGGACTTTGGATACCCCGAAGAAAGTATTGGAAAAGCAAAAATGCAATTCCTTAAAAACGCAGCTTCCTCCTATCAATATCAACATCCGCAATGGAAATACTTGCAATTTGATGTAATTGCCATAAGATTAGAAAAAAATACAATTCAGGAAGTTTTTTTTATTGAAGATGTGTACTTCTAATTAAGCCTATCTTTTTAATGAGTAATATAATTCTTTTCGCCCGCTGTTATTGGTATCGGTAGTATGTTCTGTTTTGGAGGCAGCGGACAAGTTGCATATGGCGTAAAAACACAGGGCGGATTAAATGCCTTATTAAAATCTATTACTGTTCTGCCGCTTGAGTCGGGCGCAGGTATATACATAAATCTTCCAGCCCCATAAGTTTCTTTTTTATTGGTTAAATCTCCAAAAATTACAAATAATGCAGTTTCTTCTTCAACAACATCCAAGCTATATGTTTGCTTATTTATATTAAAGAGTAATTTACCCAACAATTTCATTTGAATCGTTTGCCCCAAAACATTGGTGATGGGAATTGTTGATGAATTTGCAGGTGTTTGTAAAATTGCTTCAATTCTCCAATTTGAATCAGTTGGGAAACGATCGGCACCTTTAAAAGTTTTTACCAATGAACTATTATAGTCTCTTAATCTAATACCTATTTTATCTTCTCTTCTAATAACTGTCCAATGCAATGAACCATAAGACATGGAAGCAGATTTTTCCAATTCTTTTGAATATACAGTTTCAGTTGTTTTAACTATTTTATCGTTTACTTTAATAGCAACACCACTAGCAGCAGTTAATTTTACCAATTGGTTTTCTAAAAAAAGGGTACCTGCATTGGCCACAATTGAACCCTTGGGGAAAATGATACTATTCGATTTAGCTGTTCCAAAACTATTATTACCCTCATTCAACCAATAAAGGCCTACTAGGTTTAACCAACCATTATCAGCTTTCAAAGCATTTATTCGAGCTATGGACCATTGGTCTATTTCAGTATTATAATTCCTATTTTCTTGAGCCAACATCTTACATGTGATGAAAAGGAAACAGATTCCCATTTTAATATTTAGCATGGTTCGATTTGATTTTTTGTAAAAAATGGTATGCAAAACATCCTGCACAAAATCCAAAAGCAAATTCTAAAAAAGCGAAACTGATGAATGTATATGCTATTAGATCAATCAAAATAGTGAAATTCAAGAAAACAGAAATGGATAAAAACAATGACATCATAAATCCAATCATTGCAGCGAATCTTTTTGGAGCACGATCAACTTGTTTGGTTCCAATCCATTTATACTGTTCAAACTGACTTGCCATTTTTGAGAGCACACTCAATTTACCATCTAAAAAAGCCCTACAATAAAAATCTAGTACTAAAAAAAGGGAAAGAAAAATATTGGGCTGGATCAAGTCTACCAATACAATTAGAAAAACAAAAAAAGCGATCAACCTAACTTTTAGTTCGTTCACTACTACCCCATCTACAGGACAATTTACCTGAATTTGCATCTTTATATACTTTGTCCACAAATATATACCCTACCAATTAAATAGACTAATAAATTTCTGTTTAGGCTGATTTATTGGTTTTTGCGTCAGGCATGGATTTGATATAAATATCCTGTTGAGGAAATGGAATCTGAATTTCATTTTCGGCAAATGCTTTATAAATATCTTTCAAAACATCGCTTTTGAGTTTTATCCAATTATCAAAATCATTTGTCCAAAACAATATTCTAAAATTAACAGAACTATCTGCAAATTCTTGAACCATTACATTGTGAGAAGGATACTTCATAACGGTTGGAGTATTTAATAAAAGATCATCAATAATATCCGTTACTTTATCCAAAGAGGTTCCATAAGCCACACCAATAATTAATTCTATTCTTCGATAAGAGTTTGAATGTGTCCAATTGGTTAGTTTCTGCGTTATAAAATCTCCATTTGGAACAATGATATCCGCTCCGTCATAAGTGGAAATTTTACTACTCCTAATGCCGATTTGCTTGACAGTTCCAGTTTGAGTGCCAATTTCAATAACATCACCAACCTGCATTGGTTTTTCAAAGGCTAAAATAACACCTGAAATTAAGTTGGCTACTATATTTTGTAACCCAAATCCAATACCTACGCTAAGCGCTCCAAATACGATGGCTAATTTATCAATCGGTATACCCGCAGCTCCTATAGCAACAAAAAAGCCTATTGAAATGATGGCAACCCTTATCAACATCATCCAGCTGCCAACTTTTGATTTTTTAGTGCTCGCAAACTGTTGTTCAGTGGTTCCAAAAATAAGAGAAAGCAAATTTGATATAAGAACAGAAATCCATAGAGTAAGCGCAAAAACAAGCGCCGCATTTAAAGTAAATGACAAACTTCCTATAACAATGGGATAATCAAATAAATCTGCAAAGAACTGAACTGCAATGTCATGAAAGCTAAGACTCCATATAAAACCTAAAAACCACAATGCAATTGCACCAAGATTTAAATACCCTTTCAGTTTATGCCTTATATTTTCATATTCTACCAAAGCGCTAGATTGGATGCTTTTCATTCTCTCCAACTGCAAATAAATAAGATCAGTAAAAATTTCTGACATATACGTTAATACTACTGCTAAAACAAATTGCTTAACAGCACTATTCGACACCAATTTAGCCAATGCAAAATATCCAAAAAGATTTAAGAGAAGTGCGATAACATTGCTCACCAAAAGAATCCATAAAGAATATTGAAGCACCTTCTTGTATTGCCCCCTTGATATGAGTTGAATAGAAAAAGACATCATCACAAGTACAATGGCAAAAATATTACAAAACACAAGCGCCCATCTTTCTCCAATTGAATAATCAAATAATAAATTATCAATTCCTAAAAGGAACCCCAAGCTTAAAATTAAGATCCAAACCAATCTAACTTTAGATGGCTCTTTATCCCAAAAGATAAAGGTTGTAGCGATTGCAGATATGAACCACATCAACTCTACAATAACGGCAGGAGGACTGACAAATATATAAGGACTTAAAAATGAAATTACAATGATTGTAGAAAAAACAGGGAACTGAATAAGATATTTTATAGGCGATAGCATTTCCTGTAAATTATTTTTATACAAGTAACGCTTATTAGAGTAATGCCAATAATAAAACACAACAAATAAGATTAATAAAATCAATATAGACTTTGTGTTGTTTTGTAAATAATAGATAAAAATGATTTTTGCTCTATCAGCAGTAACTTTTAAATCATACGCCAGCGGTGTAGCAAAATTATTTCTTGAATCTTTCCATAGAGGGGGATGTGAAGGCAGGAATACCGTAGTTGAATACTTTGAAATACGATACTGAACATCTTCTAATAAACTTGCATTTTTAACATATGCCCTAATTACTCTTTTTTCTAACCACAATAAATCGCTAAAAATAGTGTCTTTTTTATTCCTTAATTGTATCCGGAAGTTAGAGATTGCTTCTAACTGTTGTTTAAAATTCACTTTTTGCAAAGAATCTTCCTCACCATAAAAACTGGTTAATTCTTTTACAGCAGATTGAATATCCTGATAGCCAACAGTGATTGCAGTATTAAAGTTTTCTAATTCATTATTCCATCCTTTTAATTGCTTATCAAATTGAACCATTACCACTTTAAAACTACTTACATTTCTCAAATTGATTTGTGTAATATTTTGACCTACTACCAAATTAGAATCAATAATCCGAATGGTATTTTCAATTTTCACTAAACTGTTTATGATTTCTGCAGAATCAAAACCTCTTTGTAGTAAATGATCAAATTTATTCATGCGAATAAATAGTGCTTCGATTCGATTGAGCACTGATACTGGCTTTGCATTATCATTATTTAGAAGCAGGGTATCATCAGCCTCTGTATTTTGTACAATAATGTCTTTCTGATTTTTTACTAATTTACTATCAGAATTAGTGGATGTTCTTTGCTGTGCAATAGATGCATTTCCAAAAAATAACATCAATAAAGAAAAAACAATAATTTTTTGCACCATACCAATTGTTTAAAACATAAATATAGTCATTCTCATGTAAGGGTATTTCAGTAAAATGAATTAAATTGTTGTGTATTTATAATATTCATTGCCATAGTTATACACCAAATCCATGAAGTCATATTTACAGTTACCTGTCAACAAATTAATGCTATTACTAACCGGCTCTCTATTTGGACTTTTTGTTTCTGCCCAAACCCCAGAAGCCATTCTAAAAAAAGAAGGCATCGATTTACCCAAATTATCATCTCCAGTTGCTAATTATGTAAACATGGTAAGGGTTGGCAATCTTCTCTTCTTATCCGGCAAAGGGCCTTTAAAAAACGATGGTACTTATATTACTGGTAAGTTAGGAAAGGAATTGAGTATTGAGCAAGGATATGAAGCAGCAAAATTAGTAGCCATTAATCAGCTAGCTGTTTTAAAGAACGAGGTAGGTGAATTAAGCAAAATCAAACGTATTGTAAAAGTATTGGGCCTGGTAAATAGCGAATCTACATTTTATGATCAACCAAAAGTAATGAATGGGTTTTCCGATTTCTTGGTGCTGATTCTTGGCCAAAAAGGAAAACATGCAAGATCAGCCATTGGCACCAATACACTTCCATTTAATATGGCAGTAGAAGTAGAAATGATTGTGGAAATAGATAATTAAATAAATACTTGTACTAAGAAATACAAAATTGATGGACAAATCAAACATCCCATTGCAGTATGAAAAGTAGCAGTTAATGCTCCATAAGGTACCAATTTCGGATCAGTGGCAGCCAATCCTGCAGACACTCCACTTGTAGAGCCTACTAATCCACCAAAAATCATTGCAGTTTGTGGATTGTCTAGACCCAATCTTTTTGCAAAGAATGGAGTAGCAATAGATACTACTACAGATTTGATTACGCCAATTGCAATACTTATTGCAATAACATCTGAACTAGCTCCTACTGCACCACCTGTTACAGGACCTACAATAAAAGTGCATGCTCCTGCTCCGATTGTTGCAAAACTTTTGGCATCCTTGTACCCCATTATATATCCAATTGAACCGCCAACAAAAAAGGCAACAATGGTTCCAAGCACAAGACATAACAAACCAATAAAACCAGTTTTTTTTACTTCAGAAAAATGAGCGCCCATCGCCGTAGAAACAATAGCAAAATCGCGCATCATGGTTCCGCCTAAAAAAGCCAAGCCAGTAAAACCAGGTACCGAAGCGAATCCTTTATCTCCACCAAAATAAGCAAGCACCAATCCAAAACTGATTGCAATAGCAGCTCCCGGAATATGATTATTGGTGATTTTTTTTGAAATGAAATAAGAAACATAAATAATAATACCCACGAGCAATAGCGCAAATACAAAACCATTTTTTTCGAGAACAGATATCAATTCTTCCATGGTTTTATTTGGTTTTTGCTTTTTTAGCCATACGATCAATTAGGGGAATAAACGCATAACAAGCTATGGTTGCTAATACACCGGCAAGTATAGCCACCCAACCTCCAGATAAAGCTGCTTTTACATTTTGTGAAGCCGACATGGCAACAACAACAGGAATATACATGGTGCTCCAGAATAAAATTCCACTTTCCGTTTCTGCTTGATGCCAATTTTTCTTATTAAAATAATCATGTAACAATATTAAAAACAACATGGCAAAACCTACACCACCTAAATTGCCATTCATATGCAATAATTTACCCAGCACATCCCCTAAAAGATGACCTACTAAAAAACAACCCGCTAAGATGGCAACCCCGTAAATTTTCATAAGCTTATTTATTGGCTATCTCTTTTACTTTCGTTTTTATATTATTCCCCCAAACTTTATACCCTTCAATATTGTAATGCAATTTATCATCTCGGAAATATTTAGTGAGGGGCTTACCATCTGCACCAAGAAATTGATCAGATGAACCAATATAATAAAGTTGCGATTCTGAAGCCACAAAAGATTTAATCAACTCATTGGCTTGTACAATTTGATCCCATGCAGCCCATCTCTTTTCACTGGGAGAAATTTCTAAGAACGTGATGGGTGTTGTAGCAAATTTTTCTCGCAATTTCTTAACAATATATTTATACAATTCAAGCACCTGATCAGGAGATTTGTCTTTCTCAGATGCAACTATATCATTACCAACATAAATAAAAATAGCTTTGGGATTATGCGGATAAGCAATTCGCTGAATATAATAGGCAACATCTCTAAAATTACATCCTCCAAAACCTCTATGTATGACGTGTTGATAATCTAAATCTTGTCGAATATTTTCCCATAAACGGATATAAGAGCTGCCAATAAACAACAATGCATCTTTCGGATATTGTTCTACTTTATTTAAACTATCAAATTTAGAAATTTCTTTTCCCCATCTAAAAACGCCTTCTTCGTTATTGGTCTTATGGTATTTCAACTGCGTATACAACCAAGCCGCCATAGACTGTATACAACTATCTTGCTTAATCCTATTGTTGTCTAATGTATGGCCTGCTCCAATAAAAGGCCTTAATCCTGTTGGCACCCCAACCGACAAACATCTTTCATATAAAATCAATGAACCGTATTTCATTCCATGATAATCAAAAGAACTATCATAAGGAACTGTTTTATCAGCAGTTCCTGAAACATTAAATAAAGGCAGATCTCCTTTATTGATCCATTTATAGTCAATTAAACCACCCCATTCATTGAGCACTCCATGCACTTTTGAAGAAAACCCTTCATTACCGCTTACACCATCCAATGAACCCCATTTTTGCTGATCAATTTCTTTGGGAATTTCAGCTTCATCCATATAAGCCATTGCCAAACAAATTTTTGATCCTGCGGAAGTTCCAGTTATAAAAATTTGTGAAGTATCGATCCCATATTTATCAGCATATTTTCTAAAAAATCGAACAGCCGCTTTTCCGTCTTGTTGTCCTCTATAAAGCGCTTCAGCATAATCTTTGTTGGAATTGCTTTTTTCAACCCCCAAGCGGTAATCGATTGATGCTGTTACATAACCACGTTTGGCAAAACCCTTACAAAGCATAGAACTATAAGCACCTGTTTTTGAATTATTTTTAAAACCTCCGCCATGAATGAAAATCAAAAGGGGTCTTTTTTTCATCGTATCACTTAATGGGATAATTATATCTAAAAGCAAATTTTCATTTTGCCCTTTCAAATTAAGTGCTTGACCATATTGAACATTGGTTATAGAATCTATTTGAGAAAAGACTTCTTGTTTAAATCTTTTTTGAGCATTCAAATGATTACCTAAGAAAGAAAGGATTAATATTATTCCGATTGAATATTTCATACTATATTAATTTTTTTATATCACCCTTTACTACTTTTCCCATAGCATTTCGGGGCAATTCATTTAGAATAATGTATTTTTTAGGTGTTTTATATGCGGCCATTTGCGTTCTTAACCATTGATTTATTTGAACAGTATCCAACATTGGATTGGAAGATACAAGTGCAGCAACAATTAACTCACCCCATTCTTCATCGGGTATACCAACTACAGCGCAATCATTGATCCATTCATGCGTTCGCAATACTTCTTCTATTTCTAAAGCAGAAATTTTATACCCGCCAGATTTAATAATGTCCACTGAATTGCGGCCCATGATTCTATAATAATCATTTTCAATCACGGCTATATCTCCAGTTTTAAACCAACCATTTTGAGTAAATGCTTCTTCAGTTGCTTTTGGGTTGTTCCAATATTTTGTAAATACGGTATCCCCTTTTATCAGAATTTCTCCTGGTTCATCTATGGCAGCAGCTTGGTATTGTTCATCGGCAAGCATCACTTGTACTCCTGGTAATGGCAGACCTACATAACCTGGTTTTCGTTCACCTAGATAAGGGTTACTCAAACCCATGCCAATTTCCGTCATTCCATAACGCTCCAATAATCGATGCCCGCTTATTGATTCCCATTTTTCCATAACAGTAACCGGTAAGGCAGCAGATCCAGATACCATTAGCCTAAAAGATTGCATAGCAGTTTTGATTTTTTCTTGTTCCGATACAGGCAACTTTTCAAAAAAAGCAATCAACTTAAAGTAGATTGTAGGAACAGCCATGAATACATTAATAGCTCCTTTACTAAATTCATTGAATAAAGCAGCTTCAGAAAAAGAAGGTAAAAATTCGCAGATAGCGCCAGACCATAATGAACAACCTACCACATTAATGATGCCATGAACATGGTGCAATGGCAAAACACAAATGGTACGATCAGATGACGACCAATGCCAAGCTTCAACCAAAGATATAATTTGAGCCTCTATAGTAGCATGCGTTGTTACAACCCCTTTGGGTTTATTGGTTGTACCACTTGTATATAAGATCATTGCAGCTCTACTTAAATCAATAGAAGGTACTGCTGTTTCAATGATTGTATTTTCTTCTTCAACAATAATTAATCGAATACGATTTTCTTTACAATAGTCAACAAACAGTGGGGCAAAAATAGCATTTACAATAATGATTGATGCTTGTGTATCTTCTATATAATATTGTAGAGACGGAAATGGATGAGTAAGACATAGAGGAACCACTACTCCACCAGCTTTCCAAATCGCCCATTGTACTTTTACATAATCAAACCCAGGCTGTATCATAAATGCCACTCTTGCTTCAGCCAAATCCTTATCTCCATTTAAAAGCAGCTTTGCATAAGAATCAGATTGATTAATTAAATCACGATAGAAATATTGCTTTTCATTACTAATAATGGCTACATTATTGGTGTATTGCTTTGCTTTTTCTAATAATGTTATCATTCAAAAAAGAATTTATAAATCAAAATAATGCTTGGCATTATTATAACAAATGTCTTGTACAATCGATCCAATCCATTTTTCATCATTAGGCAACCTTCCTTTTTTCATTTCTTCTCCTAAAAAATTACACAATATTCTTCTGAAATACTCGTGCCTTGGAAAGGATAAAAAACTCCTTGAATCGGTAAGCATACCTACAAACCTGCTTAACAATCCCATATTACCAACCGACTTCAAATGATTAATCATTCCATCCATTTGATCATTGAACCACCATGCTGCACCTAACTGTACTTTCCCAGGAAAACTACCATCATTAAAATTACCAACCATTGTAGCCAAAGCATCATTGTCGTTAGGATTAATGCTGTACAAAATGGTTTTCGCCAATTTTCCCCTGGCATCCAAGCGATCTAGAAACGATGATACAGATTGTAGATCAACAGCATTTCCAATAGAGTCCCATCCTGTATCTGCCCCTAATTGCTTAAACATCCTGGAGTTATTGTTGCGTATTGGACCCATGTGGTATTGTTGTACCCAATTTTTTTCGAAACCCCACTCTGCCAATAACGTTAACATCGCAGATTTGAATTTAGCAATAGCCACATTATCTGGCTGCTCGCCTTTTTGTACTAATTTAAAAATGGCAGCCAATTCACTGTGGGTATATGATTCGGCATATAATTTTTCTACACCATGATCTGAAACAGTACATCCATTGGCTGAGAAATAATCATGCCTGCTTTTCAATGCAGCGGTATAGCTATCAAAATCGTCAATCTTTATCCCGGCAACTTGCTCTAATTTTTTCAGGTAAATAGTAAAGTCTGCAACATTATTAATTGCAATGGCCTTATCCGGACGAAACGATGGAAGTACTTTAATCTGAAAATCACTTTGCTTAATTGCTTGGTGATATTGCAAATCATCCAAGGGGTCATCAGTAGTGCCCACATATTGCACATTCATTTTTTGCAATAATTGTTGTACACGAGTTGAATCATTTTTTAATTGCTCATTGCATTGCTCATATATTTTCTTTGCCGATGATTTATTTAAAAATTCACTTATCCCAAAATAGCGTTGCAACTCTAGATGGGTCCAATGGAACAATGGGTTCTGAACGGTATAGGGAACCGTAATAGCCCATTTTTCAAATTTATCCCAATCTGATGCATCACCAGTGCAATATTTTTCAGCAATACCATTGGTTCGCATCGCCCTCCATTTGTAATGATCTCCATAAAGCCAAGCTTCGGTTATCGTGCTAAATGAGTAATTGTCTGCAATCATTTTTGGAGAAAGATGATTGTGATAATCGATGATTGGCATTTCTTTTGCAAAATCATGATAAAGCTTTTGAGCCTGCAAGGATTCTAACAAAAAATGCTCATTAATAAATTGACTCATAGCTATTAAAATAAAGTTTTTGATATCCCCATTTCCAATCCTCTTAGTTCTGCCAATCCGCGTAACCTGCCAATGGCACTGTATCCAGGGTTGGTTTTCTTTTTTAAATCATCCAGCATTTGATGGCCATGATCGGGTCGCATGGGTATGGCTATTTTTCTTTTTTGCATGATTTCAACTACCGATTTTACAACCGAATACATATCTACATCCCCCTCTAAATGATTGTCTTCATAAAAATCTCCATGCGCATTGCGTTTGGTACTTCTTAAATGCAAGAAATTAATTCGCTCCGCAAACTGGCGAACCATCGATGGCAAATCATTATCGGGCCTTACCCCAAATGACCCCGTGCAAAAACAAAGACCATTATTGGTTGAAGGAACAGCTTTTATCAACGCTTCTATATCAGCTGCTGTACTTACTACTCTGGGCAATCCTAACAATGGATAAGGAGGATCATCAGGATGAATGACCATCTTAACATTGGATGCATCTGCAATAGGAATGATTTGTTCTAAAAAATAAATCAAATGATTTCTTAACTGGTTGGCGTCAATTCCATCATATTTATCCAAAGCTTCTTGAAACTGTTCAATGGTAAAACTCTCTTCGCTTCCGGGCAGTCCCTTAATCATATTTTGTTTCAACAATAATTTTTCTTCGTCATTCATAGAATTGAATCGAGCAGTTGCCCTATCAATCTCTACACTACTATAGTCATTGGCTGCATTTTTTCTTTTTAAAATAAACAAATCAAATGCAACTACAGCAGCCCTTTCATACAATAATGCCAATGATCCATCTTTCATAGGATAAGCCAAATTGGTTCTTGTCCAATCCATTACTGGCATGAAATTATAGGTAATGGTGTGGATTCCACAGACACTTAAATTTTTAATTGATTCCTGATAATTAAAAATATATTCTTGAAATCCTGCTGCTTGTGTTTTAATAGACTCATGAACAGGTACACTTTCAACAACATCCCATGTTAAACCTGCCGCTTCAATTATTTTTTTACGTTCCTGAATTTGTGCAATAGACCACACTTCTCCATTGGGTATATGGTGTAATGCAGAAACAACACCAGTACATCCGGCTTGAGCAATATCACTTAAACTAACAGGATCATTCGGCCCATACCAACGCATGGTCTGAATCATTGAGTATAATTCCATTTTAAATCTTTTTTAAACTCCCGTAAATGCCATAAATCCACCATCAACACCAACAATGGTTCCAGTTACGAATCGAGAGGCATCACTTAATAACCATATTAAAGCGCCATTCAATTCGGCTGGGTTACCCATTCTTTTGTAGGGTGTATTTTGAATAATCAATCCTCCTCGTTCGGTATAAGAGCCATCAGGATTGGTCAGCAAGGTTCTATTTTGCTCTGTTAAGAAAAAACCTGGCATAATTGCATTCATTCTTACTCTATCACCATATCTATTGGCTAATTCAACTGCCATCCAACGTGTATACGCATCAATGGATGATTTTCCTAAACTATACCCTAAAACCCTTGTTAAAGCCCTAGTTGCACTGGCTGAAGAAATATTTACAATACTGCCAGAAGATTGTGCTGCAATGCTTGGCCCAAAAACCTGTGTTGGAATAACCGTTCCCATTAAATTTAAATCTAGTGCTTTTCTAATTGCATCTATATTCAATGAAAATATATCTTCACCTGGTTTTACAACAGACTCAGGAATATTTCCTCCGGCTGCATTTACCAATCCATCAATCCTTCCAAAATGCTTGATTACACTATCTTTAGCAACTTTCAATGCATCTTCATCCAATACATCTGCAATCAATGGAATTGCATTTACACCTAATTGAATCAGCGCATTTGCCCTTTCTTCTGCAACTACTTTATTTCTTCCCAAAATAGCAACATTGCCCCCTTCTTCAGCAATAGCGTTATTAAAAGCATTGCCCAGAATGCCCGTTCCGCCTGTTACTACTATTGTTTTATTTTTTAATGAGAAAATACTTTCCATTTTATTGATTTAAAGTTTTCATATCAATTACAAATCGATACTTAACATCAGATTTTATGATTCGGTCATAAGCAGTGTTGATGTATTGCATTGGAATAACCTCAACATCGGAATATATATTGTTTGCAGCGCAGAAATCAAGCATTTCTTGGGTTTCTTTAATCCCACCAATCATTGAACCCACAATGCTTCTTCGCTTAGAAATAATGGAAGCAGCATTGAATCGATTGTCTTCAGGAGGTATTCCTACTAGCAGCATTTTGCCATCAATTTTTAATAGGTCTAGGTATTGATTCATATCATGAACAGCTGCAACGGTATCCAAAATAAAATCAAATTGCATTTTCAATTTTTTAAGTTGATTTTTATCGGTTGTTAATACAAAATGATGAGCTCCTAATCTTTTAGCGTCTGCTTCTTTTGAAGGAGATGTACTTAACATGGTTACCTCCGCTCCAAATGCAGCTGCAAACTTTACTGCCATATGACCTAAGCCACCTAAACCCAAAACAGCTACCTGATGACCTTTGGTAACACCTGCATATTTTAGTGGAGAATAAGTAGTAATTCCCGCACACAAAAGAGGAGCAACTCCTTCTAAATTTTGTTCAAATGGAATATGGAGGGTATACTGCTCATCAATTACATAGTCTGAAGAATATCCGCCAAAAGTTGGCGTAATTCCATCTCTATAATAACCATTATAAGAGGGAACCATTCCTTCGTCACAATATTGCTCCAATCCAGATTTACAACAATTGCATTTCCTACAAGAATCTACAAACACACCAACCCCAGCCAAATCTCCTACTTTAAATTTGGTAACAGCAGCGCCCACTTCGGTAACCCTACCTACTATTTCATGACCGGGTACAATTGGATAAATAGATGGCCCCCATTCGCTTCTTGCCATATGTATATCCGAGTGGCAAACCCCACAATACATTATATCAATTTTTACATCTGTAGGTCCTACATCCCTTCTTTCAAACTCCAATGCATGAATTGCATCGGTCTTGCTATTTGCTCCAAAACCATGTACTTTATACATATGGGTGGTTTTTAATTTATTATAAACTTTTTTCTAACCCTGATATCTTCACTTGAACTTCCTACTAATATTTCAAATACACCAGGTTCTACAATAGATTTCATGTTTTTATCCAACAATGAAATGTCTTTAGGACTTAATGTAAATCGAATTTTTTTTGTTTCTCCAACATTTAATGAAACTCTTTCGAAGCCCCTCAACTGAGTATCGTATACAGTAACACTACTTACTTCATCTTTGAAATACAATTGAACTACTTCGTCACCTTTGTATTTCCCGGTATTGGTAATATCCAAACTAATTTCAATATTCTTAGTACCATTCTGTTTTTCTGGACTAACTTGTAAATTACTGTATTTAAAGCTCGTATAACTTAACCCAAATCCAAAAGGATACAAAACTCCATATACATTGGTTTTGCCAAAACCATTAGGCCCATCGCCAGGCTGACCTGCATGAGACCCTGGTTTAAATGGAAAATTCAATTCAATTTGACCAACTGATTTTGGAAAAGTTACCGATAATTTTCCTCCAGGATTATAATCACCAAAAATAGTTTCTGCAATTGCAGTACCTCCATCAACACCTGGGCACCAAGCTTCGATAATGGCAGGTAAAAACTTAGCTGGCCAATTAATGGTAAGTGGTTGTCCATTTATTAACACCATCACAACTGGTTTTCCTGTTGCATGCAATGCTTGCAACAAAAGCAATTGACGACCAGTTAAATCCAAATTGGTTCTGCTTCTACTCTCTCCAAATTGATTTTCTGTTTCGCCCATTACAGCAATAATAACATCAACATTTTGAGCAATACGAACTGCAGAATCGATTGAAGCTTGTTCCTTTGAACTGATGGAAGTAGGAAAAATTTCACTTTCGGGCCAGTTGGCGTCGGTTGATTCGCACCCTTTAGCATATTGTAAATTAACCGAAGTACCCAAATAGTTTTTTAATCCTTCTAGAACAGAAATTACTTTTACATTCGAAGGGCCATATCTACTCATGGAAGTAAGGGTATCATTTGCCAATGGACCTGTTACCAATACTTTTGTTATTTTACTTTTATCAAGTGGTAATAATTGTTGCTCATTTTTGAGTAAAACCAAGGCTTCTCTAGAAATTTGTTTACTAAAAGCTTTGGCCTCATTATTGTTAACTAAGTCGTCTGCTTTTTTTGTATCAGCCACAAAAGGGTAATCAAATAAGCCCATTTTAAACTTATAGCTCAATACTTCTGCTACCCTGGCATCCAAGGTTTTCATGGAGAGCAAACCATCTTTTACCAATTTACGCGCTGGGAGTAAAAAGGTTTCTGGATTTTGAAAATTTGTTCGAACATTCATTCCAGCTTCCAATGCTATTTTAATTGCATCTGCAGAGTCTTTTGCAACATGGTGCTTAGAATAGATGAATTCTAAAGCATCGCTATCACTTACAACATACCCATCAAATCCAAATTTCTTGCGTAATAATTCAGTAAGAAAATAATAACTACCTGTTACTGGCATTCCATCCCAATCGTTATAACTGCTCATTATCCCCATAGGATGCGCTTCTTTGATAATTCTTTCATAAGGATAGAGATACAGGTTGAACAATTCTCTTGGCGAAATATGTGGATCGGTTCTTGCATTGCCGTCTCTACCACCTTTTGGAACACTATATCCCATATAATGTTTGAGCGTAGAAGCAACGCCTTCTGCTTGAACTCCTAATACCATTTGCTTTCCCAACTCGGTAACCAAAAACGGATCTTCGCCATAACATTCAACCACCCTGCCCCATCTTGGATCTCTGGCTAAATCTAAAATCGGAACATATACATTGGTATATCCCAATGCTTTTGCCTCTCTTCCAACTATATGACCTGCTTGATTTAACAACGATTTATTCCAAGTACTTCCTATCGCAATTGGAGCAGGAAAAGCGGTTGCTTTTTCATTGGCTAAACCATGTATGCCTTCATTGGTAAAATCAACTGGTATACCCAGCCTTGTTTGTTCTACAAACCATTGCTGAACAGTATTGATTGCTTCTGCGTGGCGGCTATAAGGGTAAGAATACTTAGTAAAGGTGGAAGCCCTGAATGTAGTAGAATTCAAGTGTTCATCAATATTGGCAATACCGTCTTTCCAGATTTTATTTTTCCATTGTGGTGTAGGCAATTCATCTTTCAATACCCTCCCATACCCGTACAAAGTAACCAATTGAGCAGTTTTCTCATCTACATTCATTTGATTAAGCAAATTAATAACTCTCTTTTCTACAGATTGTTTTGGATCTTCAAAAATATCTTTGACTCCATTTTTATTAAAATCAATCCATCCATCTTTTTGCAGTTTACTAAATGTAGACTGTGCTTGAATTTCAAGTAGGAGGCCATTAGTAAAAAAAAACATTGTTCCAATAAAAATCCACCAGTTTCGCATTTTGGGCATTTTATTTTTTATCAATATACTTGATTAGTTGATACACATTTTCATTTAAAGATTTCATCCTACTTAATAATGGGTTATATACTTCATAAAAAGTATTGACGATACCTTTATTGGCATCTTTATTAGAAGGATCTGCACTTGGATCATTGGGATCATTGTCTTGGTATCTAAACCAATGCCAACCAACACAATTTGGATTTTGCAATAGACTTAAACAAAAGTTTTGATAGTGAATTCCTCTCTCGTCTTGTGTTTTCACCAACCAACCTGCTCCAGTGATATTGTCCATTTTTGAATCTACTGCTTTTGTGTAAAATTCTGTAATGATAAAAGGCTTTTTTAATGAAGCCCATTGTTGACTGTGCTTGCTGCTTAGCTCCCAATTACCATAATAATTGATTGAAATAATATCGCAATATATTTCAGCAGCAGTTAAAACAAAGGGATTGTTTTTTGCTGCAGCGTGTAACCTACTTCCAATAAATAAATGATTTGGATCAAATTTTTTAATTGACTCAGCAACTGTTTTGTAATACAATTCAGCTACAAATCCACTAAATGCCTCTTTTTGTTCTTTGGTAATTTTTGTTGTATCAATTTTCTTTTCCAATATCCATTTATGCACTATTTGATAAGCAGGATCTTGTTGGTTCTTAATTTCTAGAAAATTGGCAATAAGGTTGTCTTGAAAAGGAAGTTCATTGTCGGAAAAATGGCCGAAAAGATTTTGATCTTTACTGCTCTTAACAAGGGATTCATTTTTTTTGTTACACCAGTTTCTAAAACCATCATCAAAAACATAAGCCAGTATTGGGTAATTGGATTGACTATTGTTCTTTTTCTGATTTTGAGCATAGGAATTAAGTAAGCTCAACTGTGTGCAATAAACAATGGGGGTTTTATTGTTACTATTGTATTGAGTAATTGCTTCTATATCCGACCAAGATCCTGTTGTGTTAAAGCCATTGTCATCAAATATTTTTTTCGAATCTGTTATCCATTTTTGGCTATTGCCGAATTTTTTGGCAAAGGCAGCTTCGTTGTCTGGCGATTTTCCCAATCGAACACCATTGATGGCAATATTGTAAAAATAATTTCCTTCCGGATCAATAATCCAAGACCTGCCATTTATTGTTGAAATAGTAAAAAAACCAGCTCCAATTACTTTGTTGTTTAAATCACCTCCGTATTTATTAATTTTTAGTTGATTTAACGGTGTATAGCCTTTGATAGACTCAATGGTATGTGAAGGGAATTTTTTCCAATCAGAATATTGAATATTCCGATTGCTATCCCTGCTCCAAATTTTAGATTCTACAATTATAGAATCT
>CANGTR010000018.1 GCA_947456855.1 Sphingobacteriia bacterium
ATTTACAAGTGTCAACTAAAAAATTTTTAATGATCTTTTTCCCTTCGGTTGAATGATATACCTCGGGATGAAACTGGAAACCGTATAGTGGATAACTGTCATTTGATTCTTTTTTGAATGCAGCTACAGGAATACTCTCAGTGGTAGCCAATACGGTAAAACCTTCTGGTAAAGCAGTAATTGAATCACTATGGCTCATCCAAACCTGTGATTTATTGGGTATTGAGTTGAAAATGGCATCTTCTTTTCTAATTTCCATGGAAGCCCTGCCATACTCTCTTTTGTTGGATTTATCTACCCTTCCGCCAAATAATTTAGCGGTCATTTGGGCTCCATAACAGATTCCTAAAACGGGCAATTGTTTGATGTATGTTTCAACTGGAACTTCAGGTGCTTTTTCATCGTTTACACTAAAAGGAGAACCACTCAAAATAATGCCTTTAAGTGATGGATCTATAGTAAATGCTTTATGGTATGGAATGATTTCGCAATAAATATTTGCTTCTCTTACTGCTCTTGCAATCAATTGTGTGTATTGACTTCCAAAGTCGAGGATTAATATTCTTTCTGTCATGGGGCGAAGTTAAATGAATTTTGCTTCTAGCCATAACTAGCATAGGCTTGGATTCAATATTTTGTTATCTTACGGCTATAAAGTTTACACATGAAACCTTTGCAATTTCTTGTTATTGGCTCTTTTTTGGTGTTCTTTTATAGATGGACGGATAAAACCATTCATGGAAATGGAAAAATAGTCACTCAAAATGGAGCTGTTCAAAAAACAGGAAAAATTGAATTTTCAGTGAATTTTGAAGTAGGAATTATTCAAACTCATAAATCTCGGCGGTGTATTGAAACGGATGTAAATGCATTAATTACCAAGCTTAATTTTATTTAAATGGAAAAAAAACAAAGGATTTTATTGGTTGAAGATGAAGTTAAGTTGGGGCAGATTATTAAAGACCAATTTACGCGCAACGGTTATAAAGTAGATTTAGCATTGAATGCTACAGATGCCACAAAGCAATTCTACGATCATGCTTATTCGCTTATTATTTTGGATATTAATCTTCCTTTTAAATCTGGCTTGGAATTGTGTAAAGAGTTTAGGGTAAAAAATAAAAAAGTACCAATATTAATGTTAACAGCAATTGGGGAAGTGAATGAAAAAGTGATTGCATTTGATAGCGGAGCTGATGATTATTTAGTTAAACCATTTCATTTTGATGAACTATTTGTTAGAGTAAAATCTTTAATCAAAAGAACAACTGTAACGCCAGATGAATCAAATATTATCGTGGAAGATTTAGAAATTAATTTCTCAACTAAAACTGCCAACAGGGCAGGAACAGAAATCAATTTAACTTCAAAAGAGTTTACACTTTTGGTTTTATTGGCAAAAAATCAAGGGAAAGTAATATCAAAACAAGAAATATTAGAGAAGGTTTGGGATTTTAGTTTTGATACGGGTACCAATACAATAGAAGTGTATATTAGTTTTTTGCGCAATAAAGTTGATAAACCTTTTGAAAAGAAGCTTATACATACCAAGCCCGGATTTGGTTATTATTTAAAATAGCTACTATGAATCTAAAACAAAGATTCGCCTTCCTTTTTACCAGTTTTGTTGCAGTTATATTATTTATTGCTTGTACAACCATTTATTTACTATACGCTGGTTATCGGCAAGAAGAATTTTATAATCGAATTTCTTTAGAGGGAATTGAAGTGTATGAGTTTTTTCAACAATCGAAAAAAACGGATAGCCTTGCAAATGCAAATTTGTTGTCAGAAATCAGGGATCGTTCAATTTTTAATGAACACCTAATAATTCAGGATTCTTTGGGTAAGCAAGTCTTTGGTATTCCCAATAATCTACCAATAAAGCTTTCAGCCGCAATCAGAGAAAAAGCAAAAAAAAACAAGCGTTTTCAATATGCTGATGTTAATAAAATCCAGCATGTAGTTGAATTTCATATTCCAACAAAGTCATTTGTTTATGTATCTGGGTTTGATCAAATTGGGCTTGATAAATTGAAGAATTTGCAATTAATATTAATTGTTGTTTTTTTAGGTGGTTTATGCCTATCAAGTGTATTGTCGTTTTTATTTGTTAGAGAGGCAATAAAGCCAATTGTACAATTAAGTAAGCAAATGCAATTAACCAATGTAAAAAATCTATCAGAAAGAATTGAGATAAAATCGGCAAAAGATGAGATAGGCCTAATTGCAAGTAGTTTCAATGCAATGATGGATCGTTTAAAGTCGGCGTTTGACTCCCAGAAAATGTTTGTTAATCAAGCATCTCATGAGTTAAGAACTCCATTGTCTGTTATGCTCTCACAAACAGAAGTTGCATTAACAAATGATTACTCAAAAGAAGCATACATTCAAGTATTGGCTTCTTTGAAAGAAGAACAACAGCATATGATTGATTTGGCCAATTCATTGTTATTGTTGTCTCAGTACGACACGGTTGCGTTTGAAGCCCATTGGCCTATTTTAAGAATTGATGAACTTTTGTTTGAATCAATATCACTTTCGAAAAGAGCTTACGCGGATATTAATATTGAATTCTCCTATACAACTATTCCTGAAAATGATGCTGTTTTATATATTAAATGCAATGAATCATTAATAAAATCGGTCTTTTTCAACCTCATTAAGAATGGCTACCAATATGGTTCAAATCAGCAAATTGAAATAAGTTTAATGCTTAATTCGGATTCAATAGAAATCAACTTTAAAAATAAAGGGCTACAATTGTCCGAAGAAGAAATAAAAAAAATGTCTTTGGCATTTTTTAGAGGACAGAATGCAACTGGGAAAAAAGGATTTGGTTTAGGACTTTCTATTATCGAAAGAATACTTGCTATCCATAAAGGTTCGCTGATGTATCATGCGGTAGGAGAAGATTGGAATGTATTTACAATAAAACTTCCTAAGTCTATTGATGTATAAAAACAAAAAAGCCAGTCCTTAGACTGGCTCAATATGAATTGAACAATAACTTTAACTAAGCTACTGCTTTTGCTTTTTTTGCTAATTTGCTCTTTAAGTTAGCAGCTTTATTTTTATGGATAATTCCACGTTTTGCTAACTTATCGATCATAGAAACTACGTTAGGAAGCTGCTCTTCATATGCTTTCGTTTCGGTATTCGTTTTTAAGTCGCGAATTGCGTTACGGGTAGTTTTACCATAATAACGATTGCGATCACGACGCTTTGCTGCTTGTCTTACGTCTTTCTTTGTAGCTGAATGATTTGCCATTTTCTATTTTTTTCAGGACGGCAAAGGTAGGGGCTGGAACTGAAACTTGGAAATTTAAAATACAAAAAAATCAAAATTGATTCAATTTTCTCTCCAAATTGAATAAAAAACCCTGAATTTGACCTTTATTTTGGTTTATTTTCTGCCTTCAAAGACCGATATTTGCAAACTATTTCTACTTAAAAGCTGAACAATTAAGCCAAATGAAGGATTTTTCTTATATCACCAATTCGCATCCCGCATTCATTGAAACCATTTATCAAGACTTTGTAAAAGACCCCAATAGTGTAGATATTGACTTGAAAAAGTTTTTTGAGGGCTTTGACTTTGCTATTAGTTCCAATTCATTAACAGCCAATACTGCTGCTGGTTCAACTAGTGATACGTTTGATTGGATGAAGGAGATTAAGGTTTATCGATTGATTCTAGGATATAGAAATAAAGGCCATTTGCTTGCAAAGACCAATCCAATAAGGTCGAGAAAAGATAGAGGAGCAAATTTGGCATTGTCTTTTTTTGGGTTAAGCGATGCAGATTTAAATACAACTTACCAGGCTGGTAATTTGATTGGTTTGGGAGCCACAACGCTCAAAAATATTTTAAATCATTTGGAAAATGTGTATTCCAATCATGTTGGTATAGAATTCAAATATATCAGTGATCAAGATAAGATTGATTGGTTGACCAATGAAATGGAAAAAAACTTTTCTGTTTCATTATCCATCGATAAAAAACGTCGCATCCTTGAGAAATTAAATCAAGGGGTTATGTTCGAAAAGTTCTTGCACACCAAATATATAGGGCAGAAAAGATTTTCTTTAGAAGGGGGAGAAACTACCATTGCAGCCTTAGATGCAATCATCAATGTGGCTGGCGATAACTCGGTAGAAGAAGTTGTAATTGGGATGGCTCATAGGGGTAGACTAAATGTGTTGGCAAATGTCATGGGTAAAACCTATGAGCAAATATTCAGTGAATTTGAGGGTACCGCAACCATCGATCAAACCATGGGAAGTGGAGATGTAAAGTACCATATGGGATATGCTAGCGAAGTAATCACTATGTCTGGGAAAGACATTTATTTACAATTGATGCCAAATCCTTCTCATTTAGAAGCGGTTGATCCTGTTGTTGTTGGTTTTGCAAGGGCAAAAGCAGATGTAATGCAACAAAGTGAATTCGATAAAATTTTACCAATTTTAATTCATGGGGATGCTTCTGTTGCCGGCCAAGGCATTGTATATGAAGTGTTGCAAATGTCTAATCTCAGAGGCTACTACACTGGAGGTACTATTCATTTTGTAATTAATAATCAAATTGGTTTTACTACAGATTTTGATGACGCAAGAAGTGCAGATTATGCTACTTCAATTGCGGCCATGGTTCAAGCACCAGTTTTACATGTGAATGGTGACGATGCTGAAGCGGTTGTTAAATGTGCTGAGATTGCAACAAGGTACCGACAAAAATTTAACAGTGATATCTTCATCGATATGGTTTGCTATCGCAAACACGGTCATAATGAAGGGGATGATCCTAAGTATACTCAACCCCAGTTGTATGCATTAATTGATAAGCATCAAAATCCTAGAGAAATATACACTGCTTACTTGATGCAAAATGGCACATCTGATGCACAGGAATTGGCAAAAGAAATGGAGAAAAAATTCTGGGCCGATTTGCAAGAAAGACTGGATGAGATTAAGCAAAATCCTTTGCCGTATAAATACCAGCCGCCCGAATTGGTTTGGAAGAGCATGACCAAAGCAACTGTTGCTAGTTTTGAAGGCTCACCCAAAACTGCCATTGGCGAAGACTTATTTAAAATATTATTTAATGGGTTGATGAAATGGCCAAACGATTTCAAACCATTAAAGAAAATAGAGAAATTATTACAAGACAAAATAAAACTCTTAGAAGCCGAAGATAAAGTTGATTGGGCAACTGCAGAGTTAATGGCATATGGTTCAATTCTTACAGATGGAAATATTGTAAGAATGAGTGGGCAAGATGTTCAAAGAGGTACATTCAGTCACAGGCATGCTATTTTAAGAGATGAGCTTACTAATAAAGGATACAATCGACTGAATCATTTTACCGATAATCAACAAAAGTTTAGAATTTACAATTCTTTACTAAGTGAGTATGGAGTATTGGGGTTTGAATATGGCTACGCAATGGCAAATCCAAATGCATTGGTTATTTGGGAAGCCCAATTTGGCGATTTTTGCAATGGGGCTCAAACCATGATTGATCAGTTTATTGCTGCTGGTGAACAAAAGTGGCAAAGACAGAGCGGCTTGATCATGTTATTGCCACATGGTTATGAAGGGCAGGGTCCTGAACACAGTAGTGCTAGAATGGAAAGGTTTTTGCAAATGTGTGCAGAGTTGAATATGGTGATCACCAATATAACTACCGCTGCCAATTTGTTCCATATGTTTAGAAGGCAATTGACTTGGAATTTCAGAAAACCATTGATCAATTTTTCTCCGAAAGCCAATCTAAGAAATCCTCAAACATACAGTAGAACAAATGAGTTTCTTACTGGCGGATTTAAGGAATTAATTGATGATGTATTTGTAAATGATGCAGCTCAAGTTAAAAAAGTGTTGTTCTGTACTGGTAAATTGTATTATGAATTAGCCGATAAGCAAGTAAAAGACAATCGTAAGGATGTTGCCATTATTCGATTAGAACAAATTTATCCATTGGCTAATAAGCAAATTGAAGCATTGTATGCAAAGTACAATAAAGCTACTTGGTTCTGGGTTCAAGAAGAACCTATGAATATGGGAGCTGCCGGCTTTTTACAAATGAATTTAAAATCGATTAATTTCGGGGTTATCAGCAGAAATGCCAGTGCTTCAACTGCTACTGGATATGCAAAAGTTCACGCAAAAGAACAAGCAGAAATTATTGAAACCGCATTTAACGTATAGATAATAAAAAATTATGATTGAGATTAAAGTACCTACAGTAGGTGAATCGATTAACGAAGTTACTTTGTTGAAATGGACCAAAAAAGATGGAGAGTGGGTAGAACGCGATGAAGTTATTGCAGAGTTGGAAAGCGAAAAAGCAACTTTTGAAGTGAATGCTGAAAAAGCTGGAGTATTAACAATTATAGGCAAAGAAGGTGATACATTGAATATTGGAGATGTATTGGCAAAAATAGATGAAACAGCTGCCAAGCCGGCATCTGCCTCTGTTGCAGCTGAACCTCAAAAGGCTGAAAATACACCAAGCCCCAAAGCTGCTAATGAAACAGTGGCTAGTCCGGTTGTGCAAGATTTAAAAGCAAGCCCAGTAGCATCAGCCATTATTGCTGATAAAAAAATAGATAGCAAAACCATTACTCCATCTGGAGTTGGTGGCAAAATATTGAAACAGGATGTATTAGTAGCACTTCAAAACCCTGGTAAAAAAGCGTTTGTTGCAGGAGCCGAACTGAATAGTAGAAATCTGCGTCAGGAAAAAATGAGTGCATTGCGTAAAACAATCAGTAGAAGATTGGTTGAATCTAAGAATACTACAGCCATGCTTACCACATTTAATGAAGTGGACATGACTCGTATTATGGATATTCGAAAAGCGCATAAAGATAAATTTAAAGAAAGTCATGGAGTTAATCTTGGATTCATGAGTTTCTTTGCAAAAGCCTGTGCTATTGCACTCGGCGAATGGCCTACAGTGAACGCTTATATTGATGGAGATCAAATCATCTTTCATGAATATGCAGATATCAGCATAGCGGTAAGTACTCCAAGAGGGTTAACGGTTCCTGTAATGCGTAATGTAGAGAGCATGAGTATGGCAGAAATAGAAAAAACTGTTGTTGTTTTAGCTGGAAAAGCCAGAGATAGTAAACTTACGGCAGATGATTTACAAGGTGGAACATTTACCATAACCAATGGAGGTGTTTTTGGAAGTTTAATGAGTACGCCAATTATTAATATTCCACAAAGTGCCATTTTAGGAATGCATAAAATTCAAGAACGCCCAATGGCCATTAACGGTCAGGTAGTAATTCGTCCGATGATGTACCTTGCTTTGAGTTACGATCACCGCATTATTGATGGAAGGGAAAGCGTAAGCTTCTTGGTAAGGGTAAAAGATTTACTGGAAAACCCAGAACTATTGTTAATGGGTAAAGATCCAGTTAAAACATTGTTGGAATTATAACCACCCCCGACCCCCTAACCCCCCGGCCCCCTAAAGGGGGAGAATGATGAAATATGCAGAAAATTATATTCGTTCCTCAATCGCTATTATTGGCTTATATCAGGGCGATATACCTTTTGCTGTATTTTTAAAAAACTATTTTAGTGCCAACAAAAAATTTGGTTCGAAAGACAGAAAATACATTACTCAAATTTGTTACAATTATTTCAGATTAGCGCCTGTAATAAGGCAGGAGGATCTGGCAATAGGTATTAAAATTGCACTTTTTATATGCAATGAATCAATAGGAGAATGGGCCTCTTTGTTTGATGAATACTGGCAAAAAAACTGGTCGGGAAAATTAGTGGATCGAGTTGCATTTATTCAATCAAACTATGCATCAGTTGCAAGTTTATCTATATTTCCGTTTAATCATTTACTGAGTAAAGACATCAACCATCATTTGTTTTCTTTATCTCATTGTATCCAGCCTGATTTATTTATTCGTGTACGCCCTTCAAAAAAGGAAAAAGTACTCGATAGCTTAAAAGCAGCAAATTGTCTTTTTGAAATAGTAGAAAGCAATACGATACGTCTTCCGAATGGAACAAAATTGGAAACCATTGTTACTGTTGATGAAGATATTGTAATTCAAGATTTAAGTTCTCAGCGAGTTGGGGCAATGCTTGAAAAAATTAAAACAGTCAATTCGATCAACGGTTTCTCGGTTTGGGATTGTTGTGCTGCAAGTGGTGGAAAATCTATTCTGGCGCATGATATTTTTGAAAATATTCAATTGACAGTTACTGATATCCGAAAGTCAATTTTGCACAATCTTGAATCGAGGCTCAATAGAGCTGGTGTACATCCATTGAATTCATTTTTAATTGATTTGTCGAAGCCAATTGATTTTAACAAGTCAATAAATAAAAATCAATTTGATTTAGTGATTTGTGATGCACCCTGTAGCGGAAGTGGCACTTGGAGCAGAACTCCGGAACAACTAAGTTTCTTTGATGAAAAAAAACTAGCTGAATTTCAACAATTACAACAACAAATTCTAACCAATATTTTTCCTTCAATAAAAAAGGGAGGTTATTTGTTGTACATCACTTGCTCGGTATTTGAAAAAGAAAATGAATTGGTTAGTCAATTCGTTGAAGCCCATTTAGGTGCTCAATTACTTGAGCAGAAAATCATAGAAGGCTATACTCAAAAAGCAGATACCATGTTTGTTGCTTTGTTTCAATTTTAAGGAACAATCAATGCTCCTCTTTGTATAATTCCTCCACCAATCACATCATTCCCTTCGAAAAACACCGCACTTTGCCCTGGAGCTATTCCTTTTACATTTTCATAAAAACGAGCCCTGATGCCGTTTTCGGAATTGTATAAATTGCTTAAAGCACCCTTGTCTTTATACCTTATTTTAGTAATGGCCTCCATGCCATCACTAACACCTTCGTACTTAATCCAATTTAATTTTCCAATTTGCATGTCATTTTGCTCCAAATCAACTTCTTCTCCTAACACAACTGTATTGGTATCTGGATCAATTGATGTTACGTAAATAGGATGTCCCATGGCAATTTCCAGTCCTTTTCTTTGGCCAATAGTATAAAATGGATAGCCTTTGTGTTGTCCTAATTTTTTCCCTGTTTTATCTACAAACCAACCGCCATTTACTCTTTCTTCTAATCCTTCTACATTTCTTTTTAAAAATCCTCTATAATCATTGTCTGGTACAAAACAGATTTCATAGCTCTCGCTTTTTTTAGCCAATTCGGGATACCCCATATCAATGGCCATTTGTCTGATTGCAGTTTTTCGATAACCCCCCAATGGCAAAATGGTTCTGCTTAAAAGGTCTTGTTGTAATCCCCATAAAACATAGCTCTGGTCTTTGGTTTCATCCAAGCCCTTGCTAATTACGAATCTTCCATTATCATGTTGGCGTATGGAAGCATAATGACCTGTAGCAATAAAATCGCATTCTAATGCATTGGCTCTTTTTAATAATGCCCTCCATTTGATATGCGTATTGCACATCACACATGGATTGGGTGTTCGTCCTGCGATATATTCGTCTACAAAGTTGTCAATTACAAAATCACCAAATTCTTCTCTAATGTCTAAAATAAAATGGGGAAACCCATGATGCACCGCAGCTTGTCTTGCATCATTGAATGAATCTATATTGCAACAACCTGTTTCTTTGGTACTGCTTCCGCTTGTTGCATAATCCCATGTTTTCATGGTAATTCCAATTACCTCATAACCTTCATGATGCAACATCAATGCTACAACAGTGCTATCAATACCACCGCTCATTGCAACCAACACTTTGCCTTTTCTGCTCATTCAACAAAATTTAAGCAAAAGTAGAACAACTAATGTAAAAAAGTCCCTATTTGCATTTTCTCAAGCCTTTTGCGGGTATCGAAAAGCGAAAAATTAGCGCAGAATACAGTTAAACAAACTTTAACCTTGCGGTTAATACTCATTTTGCTTAATTTCATTTTTCAGATATTTATAAAATTTTTGTTATGATCAAGTTAACAGCCATTGGCAATTTGGGAAGAGATGCAGTTATGAATACCGTAAGTGGTAAAAATGTAATCAATTTTACAGTAGCGCATACTGAGCGTTACAAAGATGCACAAGGAAACCAAAAGGATAAAACCATTTGGGTAGATTGTGCATATTGGACAGAAAGAACCGGCATTGCACCCTATCTTAAAAAAGGTACCCAAGTTTATGTAGAAGGGCAACCCGATGTAAGAACCTATACAACCAAAGAAGGAGTGAATGGTGCAACACTTTCACTAAGGGTTGCTAGTGTTCAGTTATTAGGAAGCAAATCGAATGATGGAGGTGGAAATGCTGGCAGTTATCAATCAACTCCAAACACTGCTTCACAAAGTTCAGCTCCTGCTGCTTCTGAAATCATGGAACCAATGGATGACCTTCCATTTTAATTGAATTAGTTTAGCATTATGCGGGTATTTTCTTATGATCAATTGTATCGGTATACCAAAAGTATTTTTGTTGCTATTGGTTGCAATGAATCAGCTGCTGCTCTAGCAACTGAAGTGTTGTTATCGGCCGATTTGCGTGGTATTGATAGTCATGGTGTGGCTCGTTTAAGCGGTTATGTTAGATTGTGGCAAGCAAGTAGAATCAATGCTAATCCAAATATTCGTGTTATACATGAAACGCCCTCCACTGCTGTGGTTGATGGAGATGCAGGGCTAGGTTTAGTAGTAGCTCCACATGCTATGCAAATTGCCATTGATAAAGCCAAGCAGGTAGGAACAGGATGGGTAAGTGTACAAAATTCAAATCACTTTGGTATTGCAGGTTATCATGCAATGATGGCTTTGAATGAAGATATGATTGGTATTGCAATGACCAATGCTAGCGCATTGGTAGCACCAACTTTCTCTATTGAAAAAATGTTGGGAACCAATCCTATAGCAGTTGCAATTCCTGCAGGAAATCAACCCCCATTTGTTGCAGATTTTGCAACAACCACCGCTGCAAATGGTAAATTAGAAATGCTACAAAGAAAGAATGAAGAAGCGCCAATTGGATGGGTGCAGGATGAAAGTGGAAATGCAAGTAACGATGCCAATATTCTAAAGAAAAATGGGTCTTTACTTCCTTTAGGATCTGATCGTGAACACGGAAGCCATAAAGGATATGCTTTGGGTAGTATTGTAGATATTTTTTCTGCAGTATTAAGTGGGGCTTCTTACGGACCATGGGCACCACCATTTCCTGCTTATATTACCATGCCTGAGAATATGCCGGGAAAAGGGTTGGGTCATTTTTTTGGTGCCATGCGTATTGATGCATTTCGCCCGGCTGAGGATTTTAAAACGCATATGGATCATTGGATTGAACGTTTTAGCAATGCAAAACCATCAGCAGGTAATGAAAGGGTATTAATTCCAGGCGATCCGGAAAGGGCAATGGAATTAATTAGAAGAAAGGATGGAATTCCTTTACTAGAATCTGTTGTAACTGATTTAAAAAATACGGGTTCGATATTGGAAATACATGAACCTCTTGGATAGCTCCTCAATATCAGCCTTCTAAATAACATTTGTCAATAATTTATTAATAGTATAAAAATGGAGGAGGAGTAGTATGAAAGTTATGAAATTTGGTGGCACCAGTGTTGGAAAGCCAGCGCGCATGCAGCAAGTTGCTCAGTTAATTACTAAAGACAATGAAAGAAAAATTGTTGTATTGAGTGCTTTAAGTGGAACAACCAATGCATTGGTTGAAATTGGTAACAATTTAACCAATGGAGATCGAGCTGCTGCAAAAACTGTTATTGAAAAATTACACGAACATTATCAGATTTTTATTCAACAATTATTGGTTGGTGATTTAGCAAGGAATAAAGCAAATGCAATAATCAATGAACATTTTGAATTTCTTTATATCATTCTACGAATTTCATTTAGTGAAGCATTGAACAAGGATATTCTGGCACAAGGTGAATTGATGAGCACAAAATTGTTTAGTGTATATTTAGAAGAGAACAATATCGATCACCTGCTATTGCCTGCTTTAGATTTTATGACTATTGATGCCAATGAAGAGCCGCAGTTGGGAAGCATCAGCATTAAATTGACTCAATTGCTTAAAAAGCATGCTGATAAAAATTTATTCATTACCCAAGGATATATTTGCAAAAATGCTCGCGGAGAAGTAGATAATTTAAAACGTGGAGGAAGTGATTATACTGCTTCCTTAATTGCTGCAGCATCTAAAAGCAGTGTTTGTGAAATTTGGACTGACATTGATGGCATGCATAACAATGATCCAAGAATTGTTGATAAAACCGTTGCAATAGAGCAACTCAGTTTTGATGAAGCTGCAGAGTTAGCCTATTTCGGAGCAAAAATCTTACATCCAACATGTATATGGCCTGCTCAGCAAGAGAATGTACCTGTAAGATTACTCAATACAATGCAGCCCGATGCATTGGGCACTGTAATAACCAAAGAAGCTGGAAGTGTTGGTGTTAAAGCTGTTGCAGCAAAAGATGGAATTATTGCCATTAAAATAAAGAGCAGTAGAATGTTGTTGGCATATGGTTTCTTGAGAAAAGTATTTGAAGTATTTGAAAAATACAAAACTTCAATCGATATGATTACAACTTCGGAAGTGGCTGTTTCTGTTACGATTGATACAGATCAATTTCTCCCTCAAATTATCAAAGAATTAGAACCGTTCGGCTCTGTTGATATAGAAAAAGATCAAACCATTGTTTCTATTGTTGGTAATGAAATTGCTCGGACAGATCATGTATTGCAAAAATTATTTGAATCATTAAAAGATATAAACATTACTATGGTTAGTTATGGCGGTAGTGCGCATAATATTTCGTTATTGGCTCCTAGTAAAGATAAAATCAAGATACTACAATTGTTGAATAGCGGATTGTTTGGATTATAAATGAAAGCTACAATTTTACTATTTGGGTTGATGCTTTGTGGTGTGTTTTCGAATGCACAAAAAGTATTGCTTGGAACCATTCTGTCGAAAGATTCTAAATTGCCAATTGCATCTGCAAGTATTTTCTTGAGTAATACTTCAATTGGGGCCATTTCTAAAGATAACGGAGGCTTTGTTTTGCAGCCATTTCCCGAAGGCAGATTCGATTTAGTGGTTTCAATCATAGGCTATGAAACATATACAACTACTGTTGTGTCAAATGCAATTCCAACTAATTTAACAATTTTACTTACTCCCAAGGTGAAAGAATTGCAAGAGGTAATAGTAACACCTTATGAGAAAAATGGCTGGGAAAAATGGGGTGATTTTTTTATGGAAAATTTGATTGGGAAAACACCCAATGCAACAGCATGTAAGTTGCTCAATAAAGAGGTTGTTCATTTTAGGTTTGATAAAAAGAAAAACATGCTAAATGCCTATGCTGATGAGCCTTTGCATTTACAGAATAAAGCATTGGGCTATGAATTGAAATACGACTTAAGTGTTTTTGAATTTAATTTTACAACAAAAATCTTTTTTTATCAAGGCTATCCGCTATTTTCCCAATTAGCCACAAGCCGAAAGCGAGTAGAAGATAGATGGCAAAGAAATAGAGCAGAAACATATCAAGGTTCGTTGATGCATTTTATGCGAAGCTTGTACAGAAATATATTGATAGAAGAAGGTTATGAGTTGAGAAAAATCATTCGTAATAAAGAAAAGCAGTACAGTTCTTTTTTTAGCGGCTCCGCAAGTAGAAATGTTGATGTGCTAATCAATACCCCATTAAATGGAGATAGTATTGCTTTTGCGATAGACAGTACAACAGTTGGGCTTCAATTCAATAATTATTTACAAGTAGTGTATAAGTGGAAATACATGCCTGAATCATACCGCTTAACACAAAGAGGTATGGGCCCAAAACAACCAATGACTGCAGAGCTTTTTATGCCCGACCCCGAAAAAGTGGTTGCTGTGCTTGCAAACGGGAGTTATTTTTCAGGAAAAGATATTCTTAACTTGGGCTTTTGGGCTTGGTCAGAAAAACTATCCAATATGCTTCCACTCGATTTTAAACTTTCAAAATAAATCTACTGATTAGCAAGAGCTACTGATTGTAATATGAAAATTTGCTACATTAGTAAACATAAATCTGCTTGATTAGATAATGCAAGTAATGATTTTGTACTATCTTGAGTAACTAGTTAATACATTTAAGTGAATTTTATCTGGAAAGAGATATTGCTGCTCAAATTATGGCGGAACAAGGGTTCCCTAATTGATATTGATAAAAATCAATCCAGTTATTTACTGGCAAAAAGTATTAGAGAGTTAAGAATAACCTTTTTTTCTTATCTCAAAGATTTCTTCTACATACTCATAGGAATTATTTCAGCAGCATTTGGTTTAGAAAGTTTTTTATTGCCCAATAAGTTTATTGATGGAGGCGCAACTGGAATATCATTGTTAACTGCAGAACTTTTTTCTATTCCAATCTATATTTTAATTGTACTGATTAATATACCATTTATCATTATTGGGTATCATGTAATTGGAAAACAATTTGCCATAAAAGCCAGTTTGGCAATTTTAGGTCTTGCTGCGGCATTGGCATTTTTTCATTTCCCAGAAGTTACCAAGGATAAATTATTGGTGGCAGTTTTTGGCGGAATTTTTTTAGGAGCTGGAATTGGCTTATCTGTAAGAGGTGGTGCAGTTTTGGATGGTACAGAAGTGCTGGCAATTTTTTTAAGCAGGCGATTTGCTGCAACCATTGGAGATATTATAACCCTCATCAATATTTTTATCTTTTCTGCTGCGGCATATTTACTTTCTGTTGAAACAGCCTTGTATTCTATGTTAACCTACTTAGCAGCGTCCAGAACCCTGGATTTTATTATTGTTGGTGTTGAAGAATTTACCGGGGTTACCATCATTTCTGTACACAGCGAAAAAATTAGATTAATGATTGCAGAAAAATTAGGGAGGGGCTTAACCGTTTATAAAGGTAAACGAGGTTATGGAAAGCATGGTTATACAAGAGATACTGATATTGTTTATACGGTGATAACTCGCTTAGAAATCAATAAGCTAAATACTGAGATAGAAAAAATAGATCCCAATGCTTTTGTTGTAATGCATAGTGTAAAAGACACCAAAGGTGGTATGATTAAGAAAAGGCCCTTACATCATTAATTATTTTCACAATGCGTTATACAAAAAATCCCGGAAACTTAATGTAACCGGGATTTTTTAACTATATACCTGGCAATATATTTGCCAGCATTGATTGTTATACAATTAGTAAAGCATCACCATAACTAAAGAAACGGTATTTATCTTTTATGGCTTTTTTATATGCTTCGATTGCTAAATCATAGCCTGCAAAAGCGCAGGTCATAATTAATAAGCTGGTCTTTGGTAAATGAAAATTAGTTACCAAGCTATCTGCAACATTAAACTTATAAGGAGGATGAATAAAATGATTGGTCCATCCTTCACTGGGTTTTAACAATTTTTGTGCTGTAAAACTACTTTCCATGGCACGCATGGTAGTAGTTCCTATAGAACAAATTCTTTTTCCATTTTCCTTGGCTTTATTTACAATGGCACAAGCTTGTTCATCAATTGCGTAGTACTCTGCATCCATTTTATGTTTGCTAAGATCTTCTACTTCGATGGGTCTAAAAGTTCCTAAGCCTGTATGTAAAGTAACTTCAGCAAAGCGGATGCCTTGAATTTCGCAGCGTTTAATTAATTCTTTGCTAAAATGTAATCCTGCTGTTGGAGCAGCAACGGCACCTTCGTGCTTAGCGTAAACGGTTTGGTATCTTTCTCTGTCTTCTTCGTCTGGTTTACGTTTGATATACTTAGGTAAAGGAGTTTCTCCTAAGAATTCCAGCATTTTTTTAAAACTAGCATCATCGTCGTTCCATAAAAAACGAATGGTTCTTCCGCGGCTGGTTGTATTGTCGATTACTTCGGCAACCAATTCTTCGTTTTCGCCAAAATAAAGTTTATTGCCAACTCGAATTTTTCTTGCGGGATCAACAATTACATCCCATAAACGGTTTGGTTTATTGAGTTCTCTTAACAAGAAAACTTCAATTTTTGCTCCGGTCTTTTCTTTACGGCCATACATTCTTGCAGGAAAGACTTTGGTATTGTTTACTACAAAAACATCTTTGTCGTCGTAATAATCAAGAATATCCTTGAAATTACGATTTTCCATGTGGCCACTTTTGCGGTCAACCACCATTAATCGGCTGTCTTCTCTTCTTTTAGTGGGATTTTGTGCAATAAGGTTTAACGGAAGGTCGAACTTGAACTGTGATAATTTCATGTAACTAATCTATTTTAAGATGATAGCCACATTCAGTATAGCTCCCCAATGTCAGGAAACGATAACTTCATGTTACGGCATGAATTTTTAAAAGATTGCAAATGTACAAAATTGGCAGCATTCAACCAAGTCAAGCAAATTGGCTCTATCTAATTCATTTTCAACGGTTAAATAACAGGTACCTCATTGCCGGCATTCTTTTAAGTTGCTTCATCATCTGCCCATCTTTGCATGCAATTTTAAAAACTAAGGTATTTTTTACACATTGATTCGAATTATTGCTGTGCTTTCACCTAATTTTGCGGCACGTTATTCAGCTCTAAAGCTGTAAAAAACAAGTTATGATTCGATCCTTCTGGTGGAAAATATCCTGTGTTTGCTTGCTATTGTATACCTGTATTTATGGCTTCTATGTACAAGTGCCTAAGCTCGACGATCGAATGCAGGAAACTATCCGTAATTTTTTCTTTCACGTGCCTATGTGGTTTGGCATGATGATACTTTTGCTGGTATCAGTTGTGTATGCAATAAAATATTTAAAAAATCCCACCATTCAAAATGATGCTTATTCGGTTGCATTTGCAAATACTGGTATAATTTTTGGAGTTCTTGGATTGATTACCGGGGCTTTTTGGGCAAATTATCAATGGGGTAGTCCATGGTCTGGTGATCCCAAACAAAATGGTGCAGCAATTGCCATTTTAATTTACTTGGCATATTTTGTATTGAGGGGTAGTATGAATGATGAGGAGAAAAAAGCAAGAATCGGAGCTGTTTACAATATTTTTGCATTTTTCATGTTGTTTCCAACTTTATGGATCTTGCCTCGATTAACCGAATCTTTACATCCTGGTGGCCAAGGGAGTGATGGTAATCCTGGCATTAATGGTAAAGATATGGACATGCATATGCGCACTGTGTTTTATCCGGCAGTAATTGGATGGACTTTATTGGGGGTATGGATTAGCACATTAAAAATTAGGTATACTTTATTGGCTCAAAAAATAACACATGGAACAAATTAAAAAGTATTTATTTCTAACAGTAACGCTTCTACTATCTAATTTGCTTCATGCGCAAGCAATGTCTGATGGCGGTATCATGAGGAGTAATGGAAAGATCTTGGTGGTAATGTCTGTTGTTGTAATTATCTTGATTGGATTATTTATTTACTTGCTAAGTATTGATCGTAAAATTGCACACCTCGAAAAGGAGGCTAAAAACAAATAATTTTCATTGATTGTAATAAACCTATAAATCGATTGCCAAATGTCAAATCAACAAACGTATAGTTTTTTTCAAAGCGTTGAGAAAAGCTTCGACAAAGCATCTAAATTTACCATATGGGAAAAAGGATTGCTTGAACAAATTAAAGCATGTAATAGCATTTATAGCATGCGTTTTCCAGTTAAAATGGATGATGGTAGAATTGAAGTAATAGAAGCATACCGTGTGCAGCACTCGCAGCATAAATCACCTTGTAAAGGTGGTATCCGTTTTAGTGATGAGGTAAATCAGGATGAGGTAATGGCGTTGGCATCTTTGATGACCTACAAATGTGCCATCGTTAATGTGCCATTTGGTGGTGGTAAGGGAGGCATAAAAATCAATCCCAAAAACTACAGTGTATATGAGTTAGAAAAAATAACCCGCAGATACACCAGTG
The DNA here is from genome assembly GCA_947456855.1 of Sphingobacteriia bacterium. Classification (GTDB taxonomy): domain Bacteria; phylum Bacteroidota; class Bacteroidia; order Chitinophagales; family Chitinophagaceae; genus Sediminibacterium. Next base: position 17,956 of record CANGTR010000018.1, read on the forward strand.
AATTGGTAAAGAAGAACTTTATAGGACCTGGTATTGATGTTCCCGCTCCCGATTACGGAACAGGTGAAAGAGAAATGGCTTGGATTGTAGATACCTATGCATCTTTAAAGCCAGGCGAAATTGATGCAGCTGGTTGCGTAACAGGAAAGCCAATTACACAGGGGGGAGTGAGAGGAAGAAAAGAAGCTACTGGTTTAGGCGTTTTCTTTGGAATTCGTGAAGTTTGTAATATGCCAGAGGTAATGCAGAAGTTAGGTCTTAGTATTGGTGTAGAGCATAAAACCATAGTGGTACAAGGCTTGGGTAACGTGGGATACCATTGTTCAAAATTCTTCCGTGAACATGGATCAAAAGTTGTTTGTATTGCTGAATATGAAGGAGCTATTTATAATGAAAATGGTTTGAATGAAGAAGAAGTGTTTCAGCATAGAAAAGCAACTGGTTCTATCTTAAATTTTCCTGGTGCTACCAATTTGGCAAAAAGCAATGATGCATTAGAATTGGCTTGTGATATTCTAATTCCTGCGGCTTTAGAAAATGTAATCAATGGATCGAATGCCGATAAAATAAAAGCCAAAATAATTGGAGAAGCTGCAAATGGTCCATTAACGCCAGAGGCCGATGATATAATGTCCGCTAAAGGAATTTTGGTAGTGCCAGATATGTATTTAAATGCTGGTGGTGTAACAGTTTCTTATTTTGAGTGGTTAAAAAATTTAAGTCATGTTAGATACGGTAGAATGGAAAAGCGTTTTACCGAAAACATGAATAGTAATATTCTAGAACAAATTGAAACACTCACAGGTAAAACGGTTTCTCCGGCAGAAAGAAAATCCATTATGCATGGTGCCGAAGAAGTTGATTTAGTGCATAGCGGACTTGAAGAAACAATGATTTCAGCTACCAGAGAAATCATGGAAATCTGGCATAAAAATCCTTCAATTCCTGATATGAGAACTGCCGCTTATGTATGTGCCATTAATAAAGTGGGCGTGTCTTATACAGAGTTAGGCATTTTCCCATAGGCATTAAACGCTATCAATAAATGTATGGCCAATGTGAAAGCATTGGCCATTTTTTTGGTGCAACTCTTTTTGAATTAATAAATGGGTAGGGATTGTATAGATGCAAACCCCTCATCGTTAACAATCATGCCCAATGTTTCTTTGCCATTGGTAATAATCAAATAGGGAACTTGTAAACTGATATTGTAGGTGATTATTTGTTGCACCACCTTTTCATTAAGAGCTGTATTCATTTCTTTACATTCAACTATTAACCAAGGCTTTGAATCTTTGTAAACTACAATATCGAATCGTTTTCGCATTTCACCAACTTTGATTTCTTTTTCAATGGCAATGAGCGAAGAAGGATATTTTTTTTCAAGGATTAAGTAATTGATAAAATTTTGTCGAACCCACTCTTCGGGAGTTAATCGGACCCATTGCCTTCTGTTTGAATCAAAAATAAATTCCTTTCCCTGTTCTTTTTTAATTTGAGGCTGATATGGTGGGAATTCGATGATCATGGTTTGTTATTGTAAAAATGCCTACATTTTGTTATATTTACAAGTTAAACTATTGAATGTAGTTAAGCACCCTTTTTATTAGTATTAACTTTTGTAAAATAATTGTATGAAAACCAAAGAAGAAATAGTAAGCAACTGGTTGCCAAGGTATACAGGGGAAAATCTTGAAAATTTTGGTAAATACATTCTCTTAACCAATTTTAGCAACTATGTATACACATTTGCAAAGTGGAATAAAGTAAAAGTGATAGGCGAAGACAGGCCCATGCAATGTGCAACAGCCAATGGTATTACCATTATCAATTTTGGAATGGGTAGCCCCGGAGCAGCAACAATTATGGACTTGTTAACTGCCATAGAGCCTGAGGCTGTTTTGTTTCTAGGCAAATGTGGAGGATTAAAAAAGCGCAATAAGTTGGGAGATTTGATTTTGCCGATTGCAGCTATTAGGGGTGAGGGTACTTCCAATGATTATTTTCCTCCTGAAGTACCTGCAATGCCAGCATTTGCCTTGCAGAAAGCCATATCTACAACCATTAGAATTAATAAAGTTGATTATTGGACTGGTACCGTTTACACCACCAATAGAAGGGTTTGGGAACATGATGAGGAATTTAAAGAGTACCTTACTAAAGTTAGGGCCTATGCAATTGATATGGAAACTGCCACCATTTTTACAGTAGGTTTTTTTAATAAAATACCAACTGGTGCTTTGTTATTGGTAAGTGATCAGCCAATGGTTCCAGATGGTGTTAAAACCGAAGCCAGCGACAAAAAAGTTACTGCAGAATTTGTAGACAGGCATTTGAAGATAGGTATCGATTCCTTAAAACAGTTGATCAATAAAGGGCTAACTGTACGTCACCTAAGATTCTAATCCTTCCAAAGAAAAGGAAATAGAATATAAGCCAAGGCAATAATCATTAGGTCTAGTCCTACAAGCATGCCAATCATTTGCCACCAGCCCAATTGAATGGCAGATGAAAAAGCTGCCGAACTGATTTTCATTAATAACAGTAATTGAGGTACAATGATGGGAAAGCCCATGATTGCCATTAATGCTGCTTGTTGTTGGGCTTTAGCTGCAATAGCTGCTAAAAAAGTAAATACCAAACTCAAACTCATTCCTCCCAATAAGCTAATCAGTAAGTATTCTCCTATTTTAGCCATCGGATTGCCCAGCAATAAAGTAAAAACCGCCAAACTCAGCAGATTCATCAATAACATCAAAATTGCATTGAATAATAATTTAGCAATTACAAAATTGGTGGGGCTTGCAATGGTATAGAAATACAGCATTCTGCCCTTGTTCTCTTGTAAAAAACTTTTTGCTACAGCATTGATACTTACAAATAATTGCAACACCCAAAATAGTCCATTCCATACTTTTTCTTCGGGTTGCCCCATCGATAAATACACTACAAAAGTGGTGGAAGCGATATAGAGTAAAATGCCATAAAAGCTATACTGCTGCCGAACTTCAAGCAGTAGGTCTTTCTTAATTAATGTAAATATGGTGGTGCTATTTTTCATTGGCACATTTTCTACATCTGGGTTCGTAGGTTTCTTTTTCTCCTAAAAGCACTTGCCCCTCCTCAGTGGTTTTGCGAAAAGAGATATTGGCAATATTGCCACATTTCATACATATTGCATGGAGCTTTGTAATGTAATCTGCCCTCGCTAAAAGGTTGGGCATTTGGCCGAATGGGTTGCCTAAATAATCCATATCAAGGCCAGCTACTATAACCCTTATGCCCTTTAAAGCCAATTGCTCACATACATTGCCGATTTCTGCATCAAAGAATTGGGCTTCATCAATTCCAACAACATCTACATCCTGGGCCATTAATAAAATGGTCTGAGAATTATCAATGGGGGTAGAATGGATGGCATTGGCATCATGACTTACCACCTTGTTTTCATCATACCTAACATCAATGGCTGGTTTAAATATTTCAACTCTAAGGTTGGCTATCTTGGCTCGCTTCAAACGGCGGATCAGTTCTTCTGTTTTTCCGCTAAACATGCTGCCGCATATAACTTCAATCCAGCCCCTTCTTTCGCCCCACGAATTTGGTTCTATAAACATGAACAAAATAAATTAATCAATTAATCGTTTCTGTATAACAACCGCATACAGTTACCCCCAAAAGTATTGCTTCCAATGGAAAGAGTTGGTACTTTAATCAATAAATTAAAAGAACAGTTTGATCAGCAAGCTGATCCAGATAAATTGGCAATCACCGCCCAATTGATTTTGGCTGAGCTACAGTTCAACAATATGGGCCAAACAGTTAGAGGAAATGTATCGGTTGTATTGCCTGGATCTAGTGCTAAAGCAAATGCCGACTTGCCAATCAAAGCTCTTTTTGAAGAAAAAAGCAATAATTTGCCCGGCTGGAATACCGAAATGCCAGCTGAAATCCCAACCCTTTCTTTTCAACCTTATCCTGCCCAACCAATAAAAAAGGAATTGGCTCCGATTAGTGAAATCAATGATCAATTAAAGGAAGAAAGGGTAGAAGTAGCGGCTAAATTAGACGAAACGCCTATTCGCGATTTAAGAAAAGCAATCAGTATTAATGATAAATACCTTTTTACAAATGTTTTGTTTAGAGGGGACGAGAGCATGTATGAGCGGAGCATCAAAACGATCAATAATTTCAGCATCTATCCAGAAGCCCAATATTGGATTCAAAGAGAATTAAAAGTAAAATTAGGTTGGGAAGACTCCAATGAAACGGTTAAGCTATTTGATCAATTGGTTAAGAGGCGTTTCTCCTGAATAACCAACATGATTTTTTTTGTAGCACCTGATTTGGCATAAACATAGTCTTTTGCATTGGCGCCAACTCTTTTTCTAATTTGCTCATCACTCATTAGTTCATTTAAAACTTGTTCTAATTCAATCAAATCTGCAACGGCAAATGCACCTTCTTTTTCTACCAATTGAACTGCTTCTAAGTACTTGTTATAAGTAGCGCCAAATAGAATCGGAACACCATAAACTGCGGCTTCTAAAGTGTTATGCACTCCTTCTTCTATAAAGCCACCTCCTATAAAAGCAATGGTTGCATATCGGTACAAGGAACTCAGCATCCCCATATTATCAATCACCAATGTTTGATAATTGGTGATTTGCAAATTATTGGCAATAGCTGCTTGGTATTTGGAGTATGCAATAGCATTTGGGTAAAATTGCAAACATTCTTCAATCCTTTCTTGCTCAATATCATGCGGTGCAATGATAAACTGAATAGATGGGTTGGCTATTGCATAATGATGTAAGCATTTATCATCTTCGCCCCAAGTACTTCCTGCAATAATGGTGTTTTGATTATTGCAAAACCGAACAATTGTATCGTTGATGGTATGCGCATTTGCAATGCTAATTACACGATCAAATCTAGTATCCCCAGATACATGAATGTTTTGATTAAATCCGATTGATGATAACAATTCTTTTGATGTATCATCTTGAAGAAAGATATGGTTAAAAAACTGCAACATGTTTCTGTAAAATTGACCATACCACTTAAAGAACAACTGGTCTTTTCTGAAAATAGCAGAAACCAAAAGCGTAGGAATGCCTTTTTGATGCAATTGTTTTAAATAATAATACCAAAACTCATACTTGATAAATAGGGCCATTTTAGGATTAACCAGTTCAATGAATTCCTTTGCATTTTTTGGGCTATCCATGGGTAGGTAACAAACATAATCGGCAACTGGATGATTTTTTATTATTTCATATCCTGAAGGAGAGAAAAAACTAACCACAAAAAAATGATTGGGATAGATTGACTTTAATGCTTCAAATAGTGGTAAGCCTTGTTCAAATTCACCCAAAGAAGAACAGTGCATCCAAATAGCCGGTTTGGTTTGTTCTTCTAAAATTAGTTTCAACTGCTTCTTCCAATTTTTTCTACCATTGACCCATAATTGCGCCTTTTTGTTGAAAGGGGCAATACATCTAGCTGCAAATGGGTAAAGCAGCAAAAATAAATGATACAATGGCTTCATGCAATACAAAGGTATGGGTAGAAAGCGCTTATTTAAGGCGAATCTACAAATTCTTGATCTACTGTTTTTGTGCTAATTTCGCAAGCTTAAAGTAGATTTCTATGCGACCTATTCAAATGGTTGATACCAAAACCCAATACCTTCACATTAAAGCAGATGTAGATAAAGCCATTCACGATGTATTGGATACTGCAGCATATATCAATGGCAAACCAGTTCAAGATTTTGCTGCGGGACTTTGCAACTATTTAAATGTAAAGCATACTATCCCTTGTGCCAATGGAACGGATGCTTTACAAATTGCTATGATGGCTTTAGGGCTTGAGCCAGGTGATGAAGTAATTACCCCATCTTTTACCTATATCGCAACAACAGAAGTAGTGGCATTGTTAAAATTGACTCCTGTTTTTGTAGAAGTAGATCCTACAACTTTTTGTATTGATCCAGAATCGGTAAGAAAGGCAATTACTCCAAAAACAAAAGCCATTGTGCCGGTACATTTATATGGTCATGCAGCTCCTATGGAGGAGATCATGAAAATTGCCAATGAATTCAACCTTTTTGTAATTGAAGACAATGCCCAGGCAATTGGATGTGATTATAGTTTTTCTGATGGAACCGTTAAAAAAACAGGAACGATCGGAACAATTGGCGCAACCTCTTTTTACCCTTCTAAAAATTTGGGTGCTTATGGAGATGGGGGTGCTATTTTTACCAACGATGATTCATTGGCAGCTAAAATGAAAATGATTGCCAATCATGGTCAACAGAAAAGATATTATCATGAAGTGGTGGGTTGTAATTCTAGATTGGATTCTATTCAGGCCGCAATATTAAATATAAAACTTGCGCACCTAGACAAGTATAATCAAGCTCGTCAATCTGTTGCTGCATTTTACAATAATGCATTTGCCAATCATTCAAAAATCATAACACCATTTATTGCACCATACAGTTCGCATGTTTACCATCAGTATACATTGCAAATTAAAAATGCAGATAGAAATGCATTGAGCGAATACCTTGCTCAACATAAAATTCCTTCAATGATTTACTATCCGGTGCCAGGGCATAAGCAGGAGATGTTTGCATCATTTGGATTGCCTCAAATTCATTTGGCTGTTACCGATGAACTAACCGATTGTGTAATTTCATTACCAGTGCATACGGAAATGGAAGTTGAACAATTGCAGTATATTACTAAACACGTATTAAATTTCATCAATCAATAAACAATGAAAATTGCAGTAGTAGGTACAGGATATGTTGGATTGGTAACAGGTACTTGTTTTTCTGAAACAGGAAATAAAGTTACTTGTATTGATATCGATCAAAACAAGGTAAATAAATTATCAAATGGCGAAATCACCATTTATGAGCCAGGCTTAGAAAAAATATTTCTTCGCAATTTAAAAGAAGGCAGACTGGTATTTACAACCAATTTAGCAGAAGGTGTAAAAGATGCAGAGATTGTTTTCTTGGCATTGCCAACTCCTCCAGGAGAAGGTGGAGCTGCAGATTTAAAATATATTTTAGGAGTGGCCAATGAACTGGGAAAAATATTAACTGGCTATAAAGTTATTGTAGATAAAAGCACCGTGCCAGTAGGTACGGCTCAAAAAGTGCAGGCTGCCATTGCTGCCAATTATAAAGGTGAATTTGATGTAGTGAGTAATCCTGAGTTTTTGCGTGAAGGAGTTGCAGTAGACGATTTTATGAAGCCGGATAGGGTTGTAGTAGGAACAGTTTCTGAGAGAGCAAAAAAATGCATGTCCGATTTATATGCTCCCTTTGTTCGACAGGGAAATCCAGTCATTTTTATGGATGAAAAATCGGCAGAATTAACCAAGTATGCTGCCAATTCTTTTTTAGCTGCAAAAATTTCATTCATGAATGAAATTGCGCAATTATGTGAGCGAGTAGGAGCAGATGTAGATATGGTAAGAAGGGGTATCGGAAGTGATGATAGAATTGGAAAACGTTTTCTTTTTCCGGGTATAGGTTATGGAGGAAGTTGTTTTCCTAAAGATGTTCAGGCCTTGATCATGTCGTCTGATGAAGTGAATTATGATTTTAAAATATTAAAAGCAGTTGAGGCGGTTAATGAAAAACAAAAGCTTCATTTGTTGCCAAAGATTGAACAATATTTTAATGGAGATCTAAAAGGCAAGCATTTTGCTTTGTGGGGACTGGCTTTTAAACCCAACACCGATGATATCAGAGAAGCCCCGGCTTTGTATTTAATAGATGCATTAACTGCTGCAGGAGCTACTATTGCTGCATTTGATCCAGAAGCCATGCCCAATGTGAAAGCTACAATCGGTGATAAAATAAAGTACGCAAGTAGTCAATATGAAGCGCTAGCAGGAGCAGACGCCTTGGTAATTGCAACAGAATGGAGTGAGTTTAGAACGCCAGATTTTGAAAGAATAGGAGCTAACTTAAAGCATAAAGCCATTTTTGATGGACGTAATTTGTTTGAAGTAAAATCCGTTAAAGAAATGGGCTACCATTACGAAAGTGTTGGCAGACCTTAAAATTAAAAATATGTCTCAAAAGCGTATACTCATTACCGGTGCTGCCGGATTCTTAGGTTCTCATTTATGTGATCGTTTCATCAACGAAGGATATCATGTAATTGCAATGGACAATCTCATCACTGGTGATTTAAGAAATATCGAACATTTGTTTAAGCTCCCCAATTTTGAATTTTATCATCACGATGTTTCAAAATTCATACATGTGCCTGGTGAGTTGGATTATATTTTACATTTTGCATCGCCAGCTAGCCCAATCGATTATTTAAAGATTCCTATTCAAACTTTAAAAGTTGGTGCTTTGGGTACTCATAATTGTTTGGGATTGGCAAAGGCCAAAAATGCAAGAATGTTGGTTGCTTCTACCAGTGAAGTGTATGGAGATCCTATGGTGCATCCACAAACGGAGGAATATTGGGGTAATGTAAATCCTGTTGGTCCAAGAGGTGTATATGATGAAGCAAAAAGATTCATGGAATCAATTACCAGGGCATATTATACATTTCATGGTGTTGAAACCAGAATCATTCGAATCTTCAATACTTATGGCCCTAGAATGCGATTGAATGACGGTAGAGCACTGCCTGCTTTTATTGGACAGGCATTAAGAGGAGAAGACCTTACTGTATTTGGTGATGGTAGTCAAACAAGGAGTTTTTGCTATGTAGATGATTTGGTGGAAGGCATTTATCGTTTACTAATGAGTGATTATTCCATGCCAGTTAATATTGGTAACCCTAATGAAATTACATTAAAAGATTTTGCTGAAGAAGTGTTGAAATTAACTGGCTCTTCCGTGAAAATAATTTACAAACCTTTACCTGTAGATGATCCAAAACAAAGAAAACCGGATATTACCAAGGCCAAGGAATTGTTGGGATGGGAGCCAAAAGTAGATCGTGCAGAAGGGCTCAAAAAGACTTACGATTATTTTAAGTCTTTGCCTCATGAAGAATGGTCCAAGCAACCAAAAGAGTTTAGTTCGGGAAAATAATCAAAAGAATAGCAGGATGAAACCAGTTGTAATTGTTACGGGTAAAAATGGGCAGTTAGGATGGGAGCTGCAACAATTAGCTGTTGCCCTCGAAGAACAGTATCATTTTATTTTTACTGATAGAACCAACTTGAATTTATCAGATCCTTCTACTATTGCTCCTTTATTTGAACAATTTCAACCTAACTATTTTATTAATTGTGCTGCTTATACAACAGTTGATAAAGCAGAAACAGAAAAAGAGTTGGCATTAACTATTAACGGAACTGCTGTTGGCGAAATAGCGCGTTGTTGCGAAAAGCAGCATTGTCAATTAATCACCATTTCCACTGATTATGTTTTTGATGGAAATGGAACAGCTCCTTATAAAACCGATACGGTTGCAAATCCTGTTAATTATTATGGGTATTCAAAATTAGTAGGCGAGCAGCTAGCCCTAAAAAACAATCCATCTTCAATTATTATAAGAACATCATGGGTGTATAGCCAACATGGCAATAATTTTGTGAAGACCATGTTGCGATTAATGAAAGAAAAATCCGAATTGAAAATTGTGAATGATCAGATTGGCTGCCCAACTTTTGCTGCAGATTTGGCGAAAGCCATCATTTCCATGCTACATGAAATTCAAAGTGGAAATAAACATGCAGGAATATATCATTACAGCAATTCTGGTGTTATTTCTTGGTTCGATTTTGCAGTTGCAATAAAAAAATTAGCCAATCTTCCTACAGCACTTTATCCAATAACCACAGCCGAATTTCCTACACCTGCTAAAAGGCCCGCTTATTCTGTGATGGATACGTCTAAAATTATTGCTGACTTTGGTATCGGTATACCCCATTGGGAAGAAAGCTTAAGACAGTTTTTTTATAAAGGCTTTCGCGAATAAATTCGCGACGCTCTTTTTTGATGGGATAATGGATTACCTGCGGTGATCCTCCCCGCAATGCATTACCCAAACGCCCTTCGTTGCCTTCGGCAACTCGGCGTTTTCATTCACTCGCTTTCGCGAATAAATTCGCGACGCTCTTTTTTGATGAGATAATGGATTACCTGCGGTGATCCTCCCCGCAATGCATTACCCAAACGCCCTTCGTTGCCTTCGGCAACTCGGCGTTTTCATTCACTCGCTTTCGCGAATAAATTCGCGACGCTCGTAAATGAAAACGCCACTCGCGAAGCGAGTGGCGTTTGTTGCCCGACCAGGATTCGAACCTAGACATACTGAACCAAAATCAGTTGTACTACCCTTATACTATCAGGCAATCCTTCCAGTTCTCTAGGAATGGGATGCAAAAATAAGGGTAGTGAGCAATTATGCCAAATTTTTTAAATAGCTTTCCGTAACTTAAAACCCCCTAAAACAATAACCAATAACTATTTTTTGTTCTGAATTAATCGATAATTACTAAAATATGTCTGGAAAATTAATTTTGTTTGCTGTTTTTATAGCCTCTATGTTTTTAATGGCATTTAATAATGCCAAGAAAAGGAAAGTGATTTTTTTTGGTGATTCTATCACTCAAATTGGAGCTGGGCCTGGAGGCTATATTCGATTGATGGAAAATATTGTACAAAAAGACGGAGTTGACAATCAATATGAATTTGTGGGTGCCGGAATTAGCGGAAACAAAGTAACCGATTTGTATTTGCGATTAGAAGACGATGTGCTCAAGCAAAATCCCGAAATAGTAGTAATCTATATCGGCATTAATGATGTCTGGCATAAACGCTTAAATGGGGCTGGTACAGAATTTGTAAAATATACCCAATTCTATGAAGCCATTGTAAAAAAGTTGCAATCCGCTGGTATCAAAGTAATTGTTTGTACCCCTTCTGTTATTGGTGAAAGAAAAGATATGTCTAACGAGCAAGATGGCGAATTAAACATGTACAGCAATTGGTTGAGATTTTATGCAAAAACAAACCAAATCCCCTGCGTAGATTTAAGAACATTATTTGTAAATTATTTAATTGCCAATAATCCCAAAAATGAGGAGAAAGGGTTTCTAACCAACGATAGAGTTCATCTCAACGCTGCAGGCAATCAATTTGTAGCAGAAGAAATTTGGAAAGTATTAAGGCAGGTAAAATAATGAGTTAATTTACTTTTACTAAGTAATAATTCTTTTTTCCTTTCTGAACCAGTATATATCTGTCCTGCAATAAATCAGCCAATTCAATAGTTGTTTTATCCGGAGCAATTTTTATTTTATTAATGGCAATGCCTCCGGCTTGTAGCATTTTTTTTGCTTCACCTTTACTCGGAAAAATAGCTGTATCGGTTAAAAAATCGATTAAATCATAACCAGCATTAAGTGTTGAGCGTTCAATCGAGGCAGTTGGAACTCCATCCATTACCTGCAACAATTGCTTTTCATTTAAACTGGCCAATACATCAGTTGCTGCATTGCCAAATAAAATTTCTGCTGCTTTTACTGCAAATGCATAGTCTTCTCTGCTATGAACAAAGCAAGTAATCTCTTCGGCCAATTTTTTCTGTAAGGTGCGCAAGTGGGGTGCAGCTTGATGCGCTGTAATTAATGATTCTATTTCGGGTTTAGGTAACAGCGTAAAAATTTTTATCCATTTAGTGGCATCTTCATCACTGGCATTTAGCCAAAATTGATAGAACTGGTATGGAGATGTTTTTTCTGGATCTAACCAAACATTTCCTTTTTCTGTTTTACCAAATTTTCCGCCATCTGCTTTGGTAATTAATGGGCATGTAAATGCAAATGCTTCTCCACCTGTTTTTCTTCGAATGAGTTCTGTGCCAGTTACAATATTGCCCCATTGGTCACTTCCACCCATTTGTAATTTGCAATTTTTATTTTTAAAAAGCCAGTAAAAATCATAGCCCTGCACTAGCTGATAAGTAAACTCCGTAAAGCTCATGCCCGTTTCTCCTTCCAATCTTTTTTTCACACTGTCTTTACTCATCATGTAGTTCACCGTGATGTGTTTGCCTACATCACGAATGAAATTTAGGAAACTAAAATCCTTAAACCAGTCGTAGTTGTTCACCATTTCTGCTTTATTGATTTTATCCGATTGAAAATCTAAAAACTTGGATAACTGTTTGCGAACACCTTCCTGATTAAATTGCAGTACCTCTTCACTCAGTAAATTTCTTTCTTCGCTTTTGCCACTTGGGTCGCCTACCATGCCGGTAGCCCCACCAACCAAAGCATAAGGTTTATGTCCTGCATTTTGCAAATGAACCAATAATAAAATAGGCACCAAACTTCCAATATGTAAACTGTCAGATGTAGGATCAAACCCTATATAACCGGATACCATTTCTTTCTCTAATAATGCTTCTGTTCCGGGCATTATATCTTGAATCATTCCCCTCCATGTTAATTCTGCAACTAAACTCATGTGCAATTTGTTTGTGCAAATGTACAAAAGTTGATGGCAGCTAGCAATGTATTAGTTTTGCATAAAAGCGATAAGCGTATGCGAAAAGTAGGAGATGGTACCAGGGCCTTGAATTTCTTCATCGATACTGTTTTAATTACCGTATTGGCAATGCTTTTGCGCAGATGGTGGAATTGGTACGTAATGTACTGGGGCTATCCCCCACTGAATTTTGGCTGGTTTTTCTTTGGAACTACATGGTTTTACTATTTTTTGTTTGAATCTATTTTTGCAAAATCTCCTGCAAAGTGGCTTACTCAAACCAAAGTGGTTACTCTTACAGATAGCAAACCCTCCTTCTTGACCATTTTTTGGCGATCTCTATTACGTCTTACTGTGATTGATTTATTTTTTGGTCCATTTTTAGATGGTCCTTTACATGATTATGCTAGTAAAACCAAAGTAGTAGAAGCCTAGCTTGAGTGATTGTTATACATTTGCGTTTTAGCAAGCAGTAAGTATTTTTTTATGGCAAAAATCAGCATTAATATAGCAACTGGTAGTCTTCAACAGGCTGAAATGATTGTAGGTATTGATTTAGGTACCACCAATAGTTTGGTAGCAATCATTCATCCGGAAAGCAAGCAGCCCACTGCATTAAAAGAATTTGATAGCAGTAGCTTAGTGCCAAGTGTTGTTCATTTTGACGCACTAGGCAATGCAGAAGTGGGAGAGTTGGCCAAGAATTATTTAGAATCTGATCCGGGCAATACCATTTTTTCTGCCAAAAGATTGATGGGTAAAAGTTTTAATGATCTTAAATCCAATGCCAATTTCTTTACTTATAAAGTGATTGATGATGATGCAGATAGATTGGTTAAAGTGCAGGTTGGTAATCAATTTTATTCTCCAATAGAATTGTCTTCCTTCATTTTAAAAGAGTTAAAAAATAGGGCTGAGCATATATTAAAAACCCCTGTTTCAAAAGCGGTGATTACTGTACCAGCTTATTTCAATGATGCTCAAAGACAAGCTACGAGAGATGCTGGAAAGTTAGCAGGATTAGATGTTCTAAGAATAGTTAACGAACCAACTGCAGCAAGTTTGGCTTATGGAATTGGGCTGAATAAGGACGAAGAAAAAACAATTGCGGTTTACGACTTGGGTGGAGGAACTTTTGATATTTCTATATTAAGGATTGCAGGTGGTATTTTTGAAGTGTTGAGTACCAATGGAGATACTTATTTAGGTGGAGATGATTTAGACAGAGCCCTCATGGAATTTTGGTTGAATCAAATCGGTATTCCTTTTCATGAAATCAAAAATGATAAATCTGCTTTGCAATCACTGCGATTATTGGCAGAAGAAGCCAAAAAAACATTGAGTTCAAGTAATTCATTTGAAGGAGTTTGGAATGACAATCGCGTAACGATCACTGTTGATGAGTTCAACTCGATCATTACTCCTTTGGTCAATCGAACCATTGATTCTTGCTCAAAAGCCTTGGCAGACGCGGGTTTGAGCGTTGATCAAATTGATGCTGTTATTATGGTTGGAGGAAGTACAAGAGTGCCTTTAGTGAAATCCTCCATTGGTGCATTTTTTAAACAAACGGTTAATGATTCTGTAAACCCAGATGAAGTAGTTGCGCTTGGAGCAGCCATTCAAGCTGATATTTTAGCTGGTAATAACAAAGATTTTTTATTGCTGGATATCACTCCTTTGAGTTTAGGAATTGAAACAATGGGTGGATTGATGGATGTGTTGATACCAAGGAATGCAAAAATTCCCAATAAAGCTGGAAGGCAATATACAACCCAAAAAGATGGACAAGGGTCTATGCGTATTTCAGTGTTTCAAGGTGAAAGAGATTTGGTGCAACACAATCGCAAATTGGCGGAATTTAATTTTACTGGAATACCTGGAATGCCAGCCGGAATGCCCAAAGTAGAAGTAAGTTTCCTCATTAATGCCGATGGCATATTATCGGTAACTGCAAAAGAATTGCGCAGTGGGGTAGAACAAAGCATTGAAGTAAAACCACAATATGGATTAACTGATGAAGAAGTAGAAGCCATGTTAATGGATAGTATTACGCATGCTAAAGAAGACATGGTAACACGTGCTTTGGTAGAAGCAAGAACTGAGGGGGAACAGATTTTATCTGTAACTGAAAAATTCATTGCAAAAAATACATCTCTACTTACAAAAGAAGAATTAATTGCTACTGCCTCTGCCATGCAAAATTTGCAAATGGCACTTACCATGGATGATAAAAATTTGATTCAAACTAAGATTGAAGAGCTCAATGAGATCAGCCGGCCATTTGCTGAAAGAGCCATGGATGCCGCAGTAGGCGGAGCTTTGAAAGGGAAGCAGGTTTAATATTTATAAGCTCCTTGTGAAGTTCAATAGAACTCCTTATGAAGTTCAATAGAACTCCTTGTGAAGTTTCCAAATCTTCGCTGCTGCTTCTTGCCTACCATTTTTCTCATTCGGCTGCAATGAAATAACTCGCCCCGATAAATCGGGGCTCAAACAAATTTCATTGCTAACGCCTCATTCAAAAATTGCTAAACGGCAATTAGCAGAGGCTTGATTTGAAATACTTCTCAAGGAGTTTTTTTCTTTGTTTGGGATCTTCGCAGGTGCTAGTGGCTGACAATTTTTCTCGCTCAGCTACTATAAACTAATGAATACCATTGAGCTTAGTGTGTTCAAATAAATCATTACTTAGCCAAAGCAAGATTCCGCTGTACATATTTTCCGAGTATATCAAATTCAATGTTTACAATTGATCCTTTGTTTACAAATTGAATGCTTGTATGCTCAAATGTGTAAGGAATGATG